>JBDSSY010000119.1:0-21218 GCA_039928585.1 Gemmatimonadaceae bacterium
TTCCATAGCGGGGGCGGGATTTGAACCCGCGACCTTCGGGTTATGAGCCCGACGAGCTACCAGGCTGCTCCACCCCGCGCCAGTCCAGAAAGAATAACCTCTCGCTATCGAGTGTCAAGCGCTCACCACGAGCGGTTGCAGATACTCGCAGACCTCCGCCGCCGTGTAGTGCAGTCGTCCACGCGTGAATGCGGCAAGCGTGGTGAGATCGTCCCCGCTCGTCAACAGCGGCAACTCGTCTCCCTCCTCGCGCGGCTGCGCCTGCCCGATGTTCGCCGCCAGTCCGTTGCACAGGCAGCGTCGCCCTACGGTGTCGGCCAGCAATCCGCCTTTTGAAACGTACGCATCCACCGGCTCGGCGGGACACCGATAGCCCAGCGTCCCGGTGGGCGTACGATACGCGGTCCGCAGGTAGCCGAGATCGCAGACACGCACGCGGCCATCGTCCTGCCTCGGCATGCCCTCGACCTCCACGACCTTGAACGGAAAGCCTGTCGGAGACGCGCGTGAGTCGGTCCGCACTCGAACCGTTCCCTCTGCCACGCCAGTCAGCACCCCAGTCTTCAGCGCGGGCGCGAGTCCGGATTCGTCGCAGTAGGCGAACAGTGTTCCCACCTGCACGCCGGCGGCACCAGCGGCGAGTGCCGTGTCGAGGCCCGCGGGAGAGCCGGTGCCACCCGCCAGCCAGAATGGGATGCCGAGCTCGCGCATCTTCGCCAGATCGACGACATCGCGATCGCCGTAGACGGGTTCGCCCTCGTCGGTAAATCTGGGTTCGCCCCGCGGAGGTGCGTTGTGCCCGCCCGCCGTCGGCCCCTCCACGACGAAGCCGTCGACGCGCCCGGTCGCCTTCCGTGCGAGCGTGGCCGCGAGCGAGTTGGCCGCGACGATGGCGATAAACCCGGGGCGCGCGAGCGGAGCCGGGGCGGTCCAGTGATCGCGCGGATCGAACGTGAGTGAAACGGGCTCTCCTACCGCAACTCCCTCGACGTCGAGCTTCAGGTGTGCAGGCTCATGCTGCGACAAGGCGTCGAGCGCGCCGGGAATTTCCCGCGGGATGCCTGCCCCCATGAGTACGTAATCGACACCGGCGAGCATCGCGCCGTAGAGCGACGCGAGGTTGGGCAGCTGCACCTTGGTCAGCAGATTGATCCCGACGACTCCGTCGTGCCCTGCCTTCGCCAGCCAGACCTCGACGAAGTTCGCCAGCATGGTGATCTGCTGGCGAGCGAGGCCCATGGTCTGCCTGTTGAGAGCCAGCAGTTTGTACGGCACGCCCTGCGGTCGCCCCTCGGCCCGGAAGTATCGTCGCAGGACGGACTCGGCGATGCCGGGAAGGGGAAACGCATCCATGGCGCGGCGCACCGATCCGCCAACGTCGCCGTCCTGCAATCGTCGCACGAGCACGGTGTCGATCGCTGTGCCCGAGACGACGCCCATCTGGCCGAGGCGCGACACCGCGCGCGCCAGGGTCCAGTTGGAGACTCCGATGCCCATACCGCCCTGAATGATGACGGGAAGGGAGCCGGTGCCGACGGTTCGGAGCGATTCGGTCATGTGATGGGAGCCGAGGAGGGAACGAGGCCGGGCTCACGAGGGCGGGACCTGTGGTCCCGCCGTCGTCCCCGAGCATCGAAAGCTCCAACCACGCGCTTTCGCAGACCGTCGGGCAAAGCGCCCTCCTTGTGTCAGGAGAGTCACGTGCCGTCGTTCACCGCCGAGCTGCCTCAGGGCGAGCGCTGCGCAGCGTCGGACACCCCCGGCTCGACGAACCGGTACAGCAGCTCCTTCTCGCCACGCACCAGGCCGAACTCCTCCCGCGCGAGCCGCTCCTGCAAGGCGGGATCCGTGTCCAGACGTCGCTTGTATCGCTGCAGCGAGTCGATGACGCGCACGAGCGAATCGTTCGTCGTCAGCAGTCTCGCACGGCGCTCGCGCTGTCGCCACAGATCCGTCGTCCCGTACTCACCCCCCTGCACCGCGAAGGCCAACGCGGCCAGGAATCCGGCCGCGATCACCACGCGACCGATCTGCTGCTTGCCGGTGCGCTTGGCCGACGTTTTCCGCGGCGCCGCCACTAGCTCCGCCTACAGCCCATAGATGGCGCCACCCGGATATTCCGCCGATCCGCCGAGCTGCTGTTCGATGCGCAGCAGCTGATTGTACTTCGCCACCCGATCGCTGCGCGACGCGGAGCCGGTCTTGATCTGCCCTGCTCCCGTTCCCACCGCGAGATCGGCGATGAACGTGTCCTCGGTCTCACCCGAGCGATGCGAGATCACGGAGAGATACCCTGCCGCGCGCGCCATCTCGATCGATTCCAACGTCTCGGTGAGCGTCCCGATCTGGTTCACCTTGATCAGGATGGAGTTGGCGACACCCATCTCGATGCCCTTCGCGAGTCGCTCGGTGTTGGTGACGAACAAGTCGTCGCCCACCAGTTGGCAGCGATCGCCGACGGCCTCCGTCAGCAGCTTCCACCCATCCCAGTCGTCCTCCGCCATGCCATCCTCGATCGACACGATGGGATACTCGTCGAGCCACTTCGAATAGAGCTTGACCATGCCCTCGGCGTCCTTCGTCCCCGCGCCGCTCTTCTTGAACGTGTACTTCCCGTCCTTGTGCAGTTCGCTCGCGGCGCAGTCGAGCGCCAGCACGATGTCGGTGCCAGCCGAGTAGCCCGCCGCCTGGATCGCTTCGAGCACGACGGTGATCGCTTCCTCGTCCGTCTTGAGGTCCGGCGCGAATCCGCCTTCATCACCGACGCCCGTGCTCAGCTTCCGCTTCACGAGCACCTTCTTTAGTGCATGGAACACCTCGGCTCCCATGCGAACCGCGTCGCCGAAGCTTTCGGCGCCGACCGGGATGATCATGTATTCCTGGAAGTCCACCGTATTGGTGGAGTGCGCGCCGCCGTTGAGGATGTTCATCATCGGTACCGGCATGACCCGCGTGAGCGGTCCGCCGAGGTAGCGCCACAATGGAAGACCCAGCTCCTGCGCCGCAGCGCGTGCGCACGCGAGCGACACGGCGAGGATCGCGTTCGCCCCGAGGTTGGACTTGTTCGGGGTGCCGTCCATCTCGATCATCGCCGCGTCGATTCCCATCTGATCCGTTGCGTCGGCGCCGGCGAGCGCCGGTGCGATCGTCTCTTCGATGTTCTGCACGGCGAGCAGGACACCCTTGCCGCCGTAGCGGCCATTGTCGTTGTCACGAAGCTCCATCGCTTCGTGCTCACCGGTACTCGCGCCGCTGGGCACCGCGGCGCGCCCCATCACACCACTCGCGAGCAGTACGTCGGCTTCGACTGTCGGATTGCCCCGGCTATCGAGAATCTCGCGGGCGTGAATGTCGGTGATCGTGGCAGGCATGAGTGAGTCGTATTGGGAATGGGATACCGCAGGCCAAACTGCGTATGTGCTGGTCGTGCTGCGCGAACGCGAAGGACCGGCGCGTGCGGGTCCTTCGCTGCGCTCAGGAGGACACGCGGCTCACACGTCGACGGGCGCTTCCACGGACTGCACGCCATAGTGCTCTTCAAGCGCATCCGCCATCCGAGTCCAGACGACGTGCATCAGCTCGTGCCGATCCTCGTAATCATAACTGGTCGTCACTACCGGCTCGAGCAGATGGACGTGCACAGTACCGGAGCGGACGCGAAAGCGGCCCTTCGCCATCACCTCCCGGGCGCCATGCACCACGACCGGCACGACAGGCGCGCCGGCGGCGATCGCCAGCACGAACGGGCCTTTCTTGAACGGTCGCAACGCGTAGCTCTCGCCACGTGTGCCCTCGGGACAGACGACGACGCTGAGACCATCCCCGATCTTGCGGGCCACGGTTTCATAGGCCTCAAACGCCGATTTGCGATTCTCGCGCGAGAGAAACACGACGCCTGCGCCCTCCGCCCCCCAGCCGAAGATCGGAATGTTGCGCAACTCCGCCTTTGCCACGAAGGTGTACCGCGGCAACACCGACGCGATGGCGAAGATGTCGTACCAGCTCACGTGATTGCTCGCGTAAACGGTGCCGGTCGCGCCCGAGACATGCTCGCGGCCGTGGACGACGACGGTCACGCCCGACGCAACGCACAGGGAGCGAGCCCACGTCCGCATGCACCACTGCTGCACCGCGCCACCCCGGTGATCCCGCAGGCCGAGCAGACTCGCCATCACGGCGATGGGAGCGAGAAAGATCGTCGCGAACCAGAGAGCTGCCGCGGCCAGCAAGGTGCGCATAGGTCTCGAAAAATGCCCGAGGTGGCAGGCGAGGTCAACGACGTGGCCGGCAGCAGCGCCGACGATGTCCGCGACCAAGGCCGAACGTGCGAGCGCAATGCGCGGTTCACCACCAGCGAACGGTCGCGACCGCCTTGGCCGGCATCGCGTACGACATCAGCGCATCGCGGGCGCGGATCGTCAGCGGCACCACGGACGTGCTCGGGTTGAGGACGATCAGCACGATGGAACCGTCGTCGGCATTTCGAAACGCGACGCTCTGCAGTCCCCCGACATCGGTGCTCGAGGCGATGCGACGTGCACCCGGTCGCACGAAGCGGCTCGCGTGCGCGAGCGCGTAGTATTCCTCGTTGCGCGTGAGGGCACCGCTTCGGGAGTCGATCGTGATCACCCCGCGACAGTTGCCGCAACCGCCGAGGTGGGGACCACCGGTCTCGTCGAGCGCGAGATTCCACAGCGCCACGCCCCGGGCCCACCCGCGAACGCTGCCGATGAGCAGTGTGCTCACGGTCCATTGGAGATTGTCGGCGAAGTCGGGCGCCCAGGTGCCGCCGGAGCACTCCGTGAAATACACGTCCTTGTCGGGATGCGCCGCGCGCACCACCTCCTGCGCGATCGCCGATCCCGCGTAGCAATGCCAGGCGATGCCGCTCACGTAGCGACGCGCGATGCTGTCGGACAACACTGCGAGCGGCTCGTCCGGATGATCCCAGTTGTGATCCCAGTCGAGAATGCGCGCCTGGATGCCTGAGGAGGCGAACAACGGACCGACGTGCCGTCCGATCAGCTCAGCGCGCGCCGCGCCGGTGAGACGCATGCCTGGATAATCCGGCGGCTCGAACGCGGGTTCGTTCTGCAGCGTGATGGCGAAGATGGGGACCCCCTCCGCTTCGTATGCCCGAACAAAGCGACGCAGATAGTCGGCGAAGACGCCGTACGAGTCCGGCCGCAGGGTGCCCTGGATGAGACTGCCGTTGCTCTTCATCCATGCTGGCGCGCTCCATGGAGACGCGACGATGCGGAGTTGCGGATTCAAGGCCAGCGCGCGCCGCAGCACGGGCAGCTTGTGCGGGCGATCGGCGTCGATGGAGAAGTTCCTCAGCGCCTCGTCTCGTTGACCCGCCGGCATGTCATCGTAGGTGTAGTGCGCCAACGAGAAATCCGACGCCCCCATCGGAACGCGCATGAAGCTCAGGCCCAGCCCGGACTCGCGGTCGAACAGCTCGCGCAGCACCGCATCACGCTGGGCGCCGAGCTTCTGATCGAGCAGATACGCTGACGCGTCTGTCACGGCCGCGCCGAAGCCGACCATCGTCTGGTAGGTGGTTCGGTCGTCGACGTCGATCACAGCCTTGCCGCGCGCCTCCTGTGAGCGGAGCGAGAGATCGGGTTGGCGAGACAGCAGATGCGTGCGACTCCCGGTGGTGAGCCACACCTGGGCGACTCGACCGCGCCTGGCACCCTCGACCTCATCGGTGCGTGACGAGACGGACGCCACGGATCCGCACGCCGTGAGCACGGCAAGGAACGCGATCGTGGTCAGTGGTGTGCGCATGCCTGTCAAACTGGAGCGATTCGCGATCGCGGTCAACGCGGCCGCTGTATTGTCGTGACCTCTCGTCTGCGGCGGCGCACCCCTGATATCATCCTCGCTTCGCACGGCCTGCTTCGTCCCGCGCGCGCTGCGACCGTGACGCAACGGTTGCTCGCCACCGCTACTCCACGCTGCGCGATCCACTGCTGCTGGTGGGGTGGGCGCTGCTGGAGAATCTCGGCTATCGGCAGCTCACCGTGTGGTAGCGGCTGCGCGGGGTATGGGACCGCAGTTCTCACTTCTGAGCACTCACCGCTCGAAGCTGTCAGCTCGGCTGTGGACCGTAAAAGCGAGGGCTGGCTACTGCAGTCGGGAGTTGGCACTGCCGAGCTGACAGCTGCAAGGTGTCAGTTGGCCGAATTGATCGTAGGCCGTTGCGCGGGGAAAGTGTGCGGCAGCAGGGCGCGGTCGTGACATGACGGCGAAACGTCCACTGCGGTGCCACAGTTCTCACTTCTGAGTACGCACAGCTCGAAGCTGTCAGCTCGGTCGTGGACCGTGAAACCGAGGGCTGGCTACTGCAGTCAACCGATCACCGAAGGTGATCATGCCCGTGCGCGAGTCCGCCGCCATCGCCGGGAATCAGCACGGCGTCCGCGACGGCTGGCTGCACCGAGCCGATGTCGGTGAGCGGGATCCCGAACGTTCGCACGAACTGGCCGACGTCCACGGCGACGTCTGCGGGCACGGTGATCAACAGCTCATACTCCTCACCGCTGGTCGCCGCCTGCGCAGCCGTGACTCCGTCCATGTGCGACAAACGCCCGAGATCGATCGCGAGCGTCACGCCACTGGCGCGCGCGAGGTGCGCGGCGTCGGCGAGTAGTCCATCGGAGATGTCGATGGCCGCGCGCGCACCAGCCTTCGCGAGCCACTGCGCCTCGCGAAGGCGTGGCACGGGTGCGATGAAGCGGGCGAGGTGCGCAGCGGCCGGCGTCTCGCTCGCCAGCAACGCGCGTAGTGCAGCGCCCGGCCCTCCGAGCCATCCGGTGACGTACACGCGATCCCCACTTCGCGCGCCGGCGCGACGCAATGGACTCGAGGCGTGTCCGAGCACCGTGATGGTGACCGACAGCTCGGAGCCGCGCGTGAGGTTGCCGCCGACGATGGGGCATCCGGCACTGGCGGCGGCCACGCCAACCCCGCGCGCCAGCGCGAGCAAGTCGTTCTGCCAGCGCTCCGGGACGACGAGGCTCAGCAGCATACCGAGTGGCGCCGCTGCCATCGCCGCCAGATCGCTGAGCGCCGCGGTGGCGGCGCGTGCGCCGATCTCGGACGCCGACATCCATGCTCGACGAAAGTGCACGCCTTCCACCGAGGCGTCCGTACTGACGACCAGCTCCGCGCCGGAGGGCATCTCGAGCGTGGCCGCATCGTCGCCAACGCCAGTGGCGCGCGGACCCCATTCGTCGAGCATTGCGCGGATCGCGTCGAACTCGCGTCCGTCGCCAAGCGAAAGATGCGCGCCGCTCACGATGACTCTCCAACCGCCGGCAGCTCGGCGAGCACGGGAGGCCGCGGCGCGGGTACCGGGAGCGACCACACCACAGGCAACGCAAGGAGGACATCGTCCAGGGTGTAGCCGCGGACATCACGCGCGCTCACGAGATGCGCGGCGCGTCCGTGGGCCCAGGCGGCCAGCACGCCGGCGAGGCTGGCGTTTCTCGTCTGGGCAAGCAGCGTGACCGCGATGCCGCCCAGCATGTCGCCCGACCCGCCAGTGGCAAGGATGGGGGTGCCCTCGGCCACCACCGTGAGCGTGCCGTCACGCGCCGCGACGATGGTGGGCACGCCCTTGGAAAGCACGACGGCGCCGGTGCGTCGCGCGAACGGTGGAAGGAGCGTGAATCGTTCGAGCAGCACGTCGTCCACCGTGCGATCAACGAGGCGTGCAAGTTCAGCGGGATGCGGCGTCAGCATCGCTTCCCGTGTTCCCAGCAGAGTCGCCAGGCGATCGGCGTCGCCGGCGAACGCGTTCAATGCATCGGCGTCCAGCACCACGGCGCCGTCGAATTCTCGAAGCACGCGTTCCACCAGCGGGCGGGCGATCGCCCGACCGAGTCCCGGTCCGGCGAGGACGGCGTCCGCCCAGTCCGTGATTTCGCGTCGCAGTGCCGCGTCGCCGTCTGGCCATGGCGTGACGAGCGCCGCCGGCTCTGCCTCCTGCACCGCCGGCACGGACTCCGGCGCGACGACGCACTTTACCAGGCCTGCCCCGCTCCGCAGCGCCGCGCGCGCTGCCAGGATCACGGCGCCGGCCATGCCTGGCGCGCCGCCCACGATCGCGATCTTCCCGCGGGTGCCCTTGTGCGCGCTGGCGCCGATCGGCGGTACTGACCGCCGAAACCACTCGGGCGTGGCGAGCATCGCGCCCCCCGTCGTGGCAATCGAAGCATGGGGACCGAGACCGATGTCGAGCACGGCAATGTGACCGCATCCGCCCCGCGAGACGACATGACAACGCTTGAGCGTACCGAACGCCAGCGTGAGCGCGCAACGAAGAGCGCCCACATCATGACCGGTCGTGGCATCCATGCCCGACGGCACGTCGAGCGCGACGGTCGACGAGCCATCGAGCAGCCGGCGGGCGGTCAGGCTAGCGACCGCCGTGGCCACCGCGCCCTCGAGAGGCGCGTCGGCTCGCAGGCCCGTACCGAGCAGTGCGTCGATCGCGATGCGCTCCGAACCGCGGAGGAGCGAGTCCACATCGCTGCCGTGCGGAACCCCCGAGGCAATGGCCGCCGCGCGCTCGGCACGCGCATCGGGTGTGCGTGCGGTGAGGCACTCCACCACGCGAACGCGCACGCCGGCCGCGTGCAGCGCGGCGGCCATCACCCATCCATCTCCCCCGTTGTTTCCTGCGCCAGTGGCGACGACGACGCCGGCATTGATGTCATCCGGAAAGCGTCGCACGACCTCAGCGGCAGCGGCCGCACCGGCGCGCTGCATCAGCGCACGTGACGGGATACCCGCCGCGATGGCCGCGCTGTCGGCGGCGCGAGCCCCGGCGGCGTCGACGACGAGCACGCGCGCTACTTCAGCGACGCGCCCACCGTACGACCGTAGCTCAACTCCCCATTGTCGATGCGGATGTTGAAGCCACATGCGGCGTCGGAGCACGCCCACGCCTTGAACGTGATCGCGGCACCGTCACGTCCGTAGTCGCTCAACGGGAGCAACACCCCAGCGCCGCATTTGCGACACGGGGGATACTCCGCGGGCTTGTGCATTGGCTATCGGGAAAGCGACGTCACACGAACTGCGCGCACCAGGGGTAGTCGCGCTGAAACGCGTGATCGAAGTCGAAGACATCGGCGAACTCATCGCGCGTATCCGTGGCCTGGCTCATCAACAACTCGAGTTCCACGAGCGTGAACACGACGTCGCCGATGTCGGCGGAGCGCCGTATGCCCCAATGCTCGAGGACGACGCGGGCCAGTACACCGAAGCGCTCGAGCGCGAGGTCGCGACATGCGAGTGCGAGCTCGCCTCCGGAAATGTGGCGGCGTTCGGGCAGACGCTGCTGGCAATACTCGAGCGCGCCGAGCACGAAGAGATACGCGCGCTCGTCGAACCGCTGCTCGCGCAAGCGGATGCGGTCCATGATTCCATCGCGAAAAGCCAGCTCGGGCACTGCGGAATGTTCCTCACCTGAGGGTCGACGAGCACACGCCTGAAAATGGGGAGGGGGCGAGACGGGCACAACCGCGCCCGCGAGCGGCGTCAGCGTGATGCGTGCGCCACCGCCGGGTAGAGTGGAAAGCGGGAGGCCAATGTGAGCACTTCGCGACGCACGTCGGCCGTCACCGCGGAATCATCCGGCGCGGTGATGACGCGGTCGATCAGGTCGGCGATCTGTGTCATTTCCCCGGCCCGCATGCCGCGCGTCGTGACGGCCGGTGTGCCGATGCGCACGCCGCTGGTCACGAATGGCGACTGCGTCTCGCGTGGCACCGTGTTCTTGTTCACCGTGATGCCTGCCAGATCGAGCGCCTTCTCCGCCACTTTCCCGGTCAGTCCCTTGTTCCGCAGGTCGACGAGCATGAGGTGGTTGTCAGTCCCGCCGGACACCAGCTCGTACCCCTTCGCGGTCATTGCGGTCGCGAGCGCGCGGGCATTGTCCACCACCTGACGGCAATAGGTGGTGAACGCCGGCGCGAGCGCTTCCCTGAATGCCACCGCCTTGGCGGCGATCACGTGCTCGAGCGGTCCACCCTGCGTGCCGGGAAACATGGCCTTGTTTACCGCGGCAGCGTGCTGCGCCTTGCAGAGAATCAACCCGCCGCGCGGTCCGCGCAGCGTCTTGTGCGTCGTCGTCGTCACGACGTCGGCGTGTGGAACGGGCGAGGGATAGACGCCGGTGGCAGACAAGCCGGCGAAGTGCGCCATGTCGACCATGAAGATGGCCCCAACCTCCTTGGCGATCTCGGCGAACGCGGCGAAGTCGAGAACGCGCGGATATGCGCTGTAGCCGGCAATGATCATCTTCGGCGTGTGTGCACGCGCCTGGCTGCGCACGGCGTCCATGTCCACGTAGCCCGCGTCGGTGAGTCCGTACGACACGGCCTTGTAGAGCAAGCCGGAGAAGTTCACCGGCGATCCGTGGGTGAGGTGCCCGCCCTGCGACAGGTCCATGCCGAGGAAGGTGTCGCCGGGCTTGAGGAAGGCGAGGAAGACCGCCGCGTTCGCCTGCGCACCGGAATGCGGCTGCACGTTGGCATGGTCGGCGCCGAAGAGCTGCTTCGCCCGATCGATGGCCAGCTGCTCCACCTTGTCCACCACCTCGCACCCGCCATAGTAGCGCTTCCCGGGCAACCCTTCTGCGTACTTGTTGGTGAGAGGCGAGCCCATCGCCTCCATGACGGCGGGCGAGACGAAGTTCTCGCTCGCAATCAGTTCGATTCCGTCGTTCTGACGCGCGATCTCCTCGCCGATCAATTCCGCGATCTCGGGATCCGCCTCGCGCAGCGCCTCACCCGGGGGACACCGCTCCCATTCGGCCCAGTTCGACATCAGCCAATCTCCTCGTGTGAATGCGTCGTCCGTTCGATCTTCTCCACCCGGCGGGTGTGCCGACCGCCAGCGAACGGAGTATCGAGCCAAGCCTGCAGGATCTGCCGGCCTTCCGCCACTCCGACGAAGCGGGCCGGCAGCACCAGCACGTTCGCATCGTTGTGCTCGCGAGCGAGCGCAGCGATCTCCGGAGTCCAGGCCACGGCGGCGCGGACGTTCGGATACCGGTTCGCCGTGTACGACATGCCGAGCCCGGTGCCGCACATCAGGATACCGCGCGTCGCCCGCCCGTCCGAAATGCGCTGTGCCAGCGGATGCGCGTAATCGGCGTAGTCGACGGACACCTCGGTCTCGGGACCGAGGTCATCGACATCATACCCCATGCGTCGCAGCTCTGCCTCGAGCATCTCCTTCAGCTCGAATCCCGCATGATCGGATGCGATGAGAATGGTACCCGGGGAGCGAGGCGCGTCAGACACGGTGAATAGTGAACGGTATACGGTCAGTTACTTGTTGGGCCACTGTGGCCACGTCTTCACCATGCTCCCCACCGCGAGGATGCGCTGCTCGGCCAGGCGATCGGCAGCGACGTACGTCGGGACGCTGTCCGTCCGGGCGATCTGGAACACTCGCAGTACCGTCTCGTAGATCTCGTCGGCCTTCCTGAACGCTCGCGCCGAGCTCCACCCGGCGAGCTCGGAGTAAACGTTGATCACCCCGCCCGCGTTCGCGACGTAATCGGGCGTGTACAGGATCTGCTTCTGCACCAGCAGATCGCCATGTCGTTCCTCGAGCAGCACATTATTCGCGGCGCCGCACACGATCTCCACCTTGAGCAGGGGAATCGTCTTGTCGTTGATGATCCCGCCAAGCGCGCAGGGCGCGAAGATGTCGGCCTGCACGCCGTAGATGTCATCGGGCGCCACGGCGCGCGCGCCGAATTCGGTCGCGACATGCTTGACCCGTTCCTGATCGATGTCGGTGACGACGAGCTTGGCGCCGGCCTCGTGCAGCTCCTTCGCGAGATAATACCCGACATGTCCGCACCCCTGCACCGACACCGTCCTGGTGCTCAGGTCATCCGAGCCCCACCGCTCCTTGGCAGACGCCTGGATGGCGCGAAACACCCCGTGGGCCGTGACGGGCGAGGGATCGCCCGAGCGACCAGCCAGTCCGGAGACGTTCTTCGTCTCCATGTGTACGAAGTCCATGTCGGCCGTGCTCGTGCCGACATCCTCGGCCGTGATGTACCGTCCGCCCAGCGACTCGACGAAACGTCCGTGCGCGCGGAAGATCATCTCGCGGTCCGTCGTCCTGTTGTCGCCGATGATGACCGACTTGCCTCCGCCGAGATTGAGACCGGCGACGGCGTTCTTGTACGTCATGCCGCGCGCGAGACGGAGGGCGTCGACGATGGCTTCCTCATCACTCGCATACTGCCAGAATCGGGTTCCGCCGAGCGCCGGCCCGAGCGTGGTGCTGTGGATGGCAATGATGCCACGGTACCCGGCGGAATTGTCGTTGCAGATGACGAGTTGCTCGTGACCCATCTCGGCGATCGTATCGAAGAGGAGCATGTACGGTTACAGATCAATTAGAAGGTTGGAATTATGCGGCGAGAGGCGTACGGCGTGCGGCGTGTCGTTGGGCGTACGGCGGGCGGCGTACGGCAGGTATTCGGAAGAGGGCAATATGAGTCGCGCCGTGCGCCGACAACGCTCCGAGCGGCGGAGCAGTAAACCCAACCGCCCCTTCCGATTCCCCGCCGCACGCCGCACGCGCCCCGCCGCCCGACGCGCCGTACGCCTTTCGCCGTACGTGACGTCGGCGTGCGGCGACTCGTCCCTACCGCCCTCCATACAACTCCCGCGCAATCACCACGCGCTGGATCTCGGACGTGCCCTCGTAGATCTCCGTGATCTTCGCGTCGCGGAAGTACTTCTCCACCGGGTACTCCTTCACGTAGCCGTACCCGCCGAAGATCTGCACCGCCTCGGTCGTGACGAACATCGCCGTCTCACTCGCGAGCAGCTTGCACATCGATCCGTACATCGTGATGGGCTCGCCGCGATCCTTCGCCGCGGCGGTGGCGTGCAGGAGCGCGCGAGCCGACTCGATGCGCGATGCCATGTCCGCGAGCTTGAACTGAATGGCCTGGAATTCCCGGATCGCCTGCTTGAACTGCCGACGTTCGGCGGCGTACGCGAGGGAGGCGTCCAGCGCCGCGCGCGCAATGCCCAGCGCCTGCGCGGCGATGCCCAGCCGGCCATTGTCCAGGGAACGCATCGCGTAGACGAATCCCTGACCTTCTGCGCCGAGCAGGTTGCCCGCCGGAAGCCTTAGTCCGTCGAAGTTCAGCTGCACAGTGGGCGACGCACGTAGGCCCATCTTGTCTTCCTTCTTGCCGACGTGAAAGCCCGGGCGGTCCGGTGTGACGATGAAGGCCGAGATGCCCTTGCTGCCTCGCCGAGCGTCGGGCGAATCAGTCCGCGCCATCACCATGATCACGTCGGCGAAGCTGCCCGATGTCACCCAGCTCTTGGTACCGCTGATGACCCACTCGTCGCCTTCGCGGACGGCTTGGCAGGTGAGCGACGATGCATCGGAGCCGGACTCCGGCTCGCTCAGGGCGAAGGCACCGAGCAGTTCGCCGCGGGCCATGGGCTTCAGGAAGTGCTCACGCTGCTCGTCGCTGCCGAAGTGGAGCAGCATCTGTGTCGGCAGCGAGTTGTGCACGCTCATGAGCACGGCGGCCGACGCATCAGCGGCCGAAATTTCCTCGAGCGCCAGCAGATACGACGTCGTGTCGAGACCGAGTCCGTCGAACTCCTCCGGGATCAGCATGCCCAGGAATCCGAGCGCGCCCATCTGCCGGGCCACGGCGACGGGGAAGCAGGCCTCGCGATCCCACCGCGCCGCGTGCGGCGCGATCGCGTCGGCGGCGAAGGTGCGCGCGAGTCCCTGAATCTCGCGTTGCACTTCGGTGAGTGGCGTCAGTGACATGCGGTCGGTGATGATGGGATGGCAGCGGGCGGAGCTGCCGAGCAATCAGTAAGTATAAAACCCGCGTCCCGATTTCCGGCCCAGCCAGCCAGCCGCGACGTACTTCCGCAGGAGTGGACAGGGCCGGTACTTGGGGTCGCCCAACCCGTCATGCAGGACCTCGAGAATCGCGACGCAGGTGTCGAGCCCGATCAGGTCCGCGAGCGCCAGCGGTCCCATGGGATGGTTCATGCCCAGCTTCATCACCGTATCGATGGCTGCCGGCTCGCCCACTCCCTCCATTACGCAGTACACGGCCTCGTTGATCATGGGCATGAGGATTCGGTTCGCCACGAAGCCGGGGTAGTCGTTCACCTCCACCGGCGTCTTGCCCACCGCGGTGCTCCACCCGACAACGCGCTCCGTGGTGGCGCTGCTGGTCGCCAGGCCACGAATGATCTCGACGAGCTGCATCACCGGTACGGGATTCATGAAGTGCATGCCGATCACCAGCTCGGGCCGCGTCGTGCGCGCGGCAATCTCCGTGATCGAGATGGAGCTCGTATTGGTGGCGAGGATCGCGCCGGCGTCTGCCTTTGCATCAAGGTCGCCGAAGATGCGGAACTTGAGGTCGCGATTTTCCGTGGCCGCCTCGATCACCAGCGCCGCTCCCCGCACCGCGTCGGTGGACGTCGCGGTCGTCACGCGGCCGAGAATGACGCTTCTGTCCGATTCCGCCAGGGCGCCCTTCTTGATCTGGCGATCAAGATTCTTCGCGATCGTGTCGCGTCCCTTGTCGAGCGCCTGCTGCGCGACGTCGATCATCACGACATCGAAGCCGGATTGCGCGAACACATGCGCGATTCCGTTGCCCATCTGGCCGGCGCCGATGACGGCGATGCGGTCGCTCATCGTGCTACGACTCCTCGCGGCGACGCCGCGCATACAGGTAATACAGACAGGCCAGCATGCCCAGCACCGCAGCAACGCCACCTTCGGGACCCCAGGCGCCACCGGTCAGCCATGCCGGTCCCTCGCTCACCGTTCGATAGTCTGGAGACTCGAACCGCAAGCCGCTCACCGGTGCATGCAGTGGAACCGCCATCACCCAGTTCCACGCCACGTGTGCCGCCCACGCGGCGTACAGGCTTCGGTACGCGATCCGCACCGCCGCGAGAAAGATCCCCGCGAGCGCCACGATTCCCACCGACGCCACCGTCCATCCGGGATTCGAGACGTGCAGCAACCCGAAGACCAGGCTCGTCGAGACGATCGCGCCGATGGTGCCGATGCGGTCGCGAATCACCGTGAGAAGATAACCGCGGCAGAGCACCTCCTCCGCCAGGGCGGCCGGCACGAGGAAGATCGTGATGCGCGCTGCCGCGGCGAGCGACGAGCCGGGCTCGCTCGGCACGACCTGCAGCGATCCGAGCGCGAGCAGCGTGGCGCTCGCCACACCGATGGCGACGAATCCGAGGATCCACCCACGCCACACGATCGCCGGACGCCAGGCATCGCGGCCAAGGCCGACATCACGCCACGGTCGCACGTCCACGCGTCGCAGCATGATGACCGTCGCGCTCAGTGCGGCCGCGAGCACCAGCAGTTCGTCGATGCGAATTCGTTGACCGGTGCGACCGACGAGCCAGACCAGCGGGTCGGCGAGCAGCACGATTCCGACGAATTGCAGGCCTGCGAACAGCGCCACGAACGCCACGATGCGCCCGAGCGTCGCGGCGACGGATCGCAGCGTCGCCACCAGCGACGCCGGAAGACCCTGCGGGCCCTGCGGTGCCGTCAGATCGAACGGCGGCGTCGCGGCGCGCTCACCGCACCAGCCAACACCGCCTTCGCCGCGTCCGCCGCCAGGAACGGAAGTACGCCGAGGAGCGAGGCCGACACGAGGCTGCCCGACAGCACCGCGAGTTGCGCGACGCCACCGAGGTAGATCACGAGAATGCCGGCCATCGCCGCGAGCGAGCGAGCCGCGAACGTCTCACGACCGGCACCCAGTCGCCCCGCGACGGCAGCGGCCACCGGATACGCGAGCAGATATCCGCCGGTCGGTCCCAGCAGACGCGCGAGACCCGGCGCGCCGATGGGTGCGAACACCGGCAGACCGGCCGCACCCGCTGCCAGATAAAGCAGCATGGCCGCCGCGGCGTCCACGGGTCCGAGGAGCAGCCCGGCAAGCACGACGACGAATGGCTGGAGCGTGAGCGGCACCGGCGTGCCGGGGATCGGCAGCGCGAACTGGGCGGAGAGTGCGAGGGCGCCGGCAGCCAGCGCAATCGCCAGCGTGCGAGTGCGCGGTGAGCGGGCGGCTACGGCGATCGTCGACATCTATTTCTTCTCCCGCGTGACGGAGAGGGCGACCGCGTCGCCCCCGCCAAGGCAAAGGGTGGCGAGACCGCGCTCGATGTCGCGGTCCTGCATGGCATACAGCAGTGTGGTGAGGACGCGCGCGCCGCTGGCGCCGATGGGATGTCCGAGCGCGATGGCGCCACCGTTCACATTGACGCGATCCCAATCCCAGCGCAGTCCCGCGCCGTCGGCGAGCGCCTGCGACGCGAACGCCTCGTTGGCTTCGATCAGTCCGTAGTCGCCGATCGCCCGACCTTCCATCTTCATCAGGTTGTTGACTGCCGTGATGGGCGCGAAGAAGAGGTCCTGCGGATCAACTGCGCCCGTGGCGTACCCGGCAATTCGTCCGAGCACGGGCAAGCCATGCGCCTCGGCGTACGCGAGCGACGTGACGACGACGGCCGCACCGCCATCGTTCAGCGAGCTCGCATTGCCGGCCGTCACGGTGGCGCCGTCACCCTTGGCGAACGCCGGCCGCAGCTTGGCGAGGACATCCGCGGTCGTGTCGACGCGTGGACCTTCATCCGTGTCGACGACCGTGTCGCCTTTTTTCCCCGAGATCGTGACGGGCGCAATTTCCTTCGTGAAACGCCCGGCCTTCTGCGCGTCCACCGCCTTCCGATGCGACGCGGCGGCGAAGTCGTCCTGCTCCTTCCGTGTGAGGCCGGCCTTCTTCGCGGTGTACTCGGCATGGCCGCCCATGTGCACATCACACGAGGCGCACCAGAGTCCGTCCCGGATCATGCCGTCCACCATCGTCTGGTCGCCGAGCTTCACGCCGTTGCGCATGCCCGCGACATAGTACGGAGCGTTCGACATCGACTCCAGGCCGCCGGCGACGATGACCTGCGCATCGCCCGACTTGATCGATTGCGCGGCGAGCATCACGGCCTTGAGGCCGGATCCGCACACCATGTTGATCGTCATCGCACTCACGCTCGACGGCACACCGGCCTTGAGCATGGCCTGCCGCGCGGGGGCCTGGCCGACGTTGCCCTGGATGACGTTGCCCATGATGACCTCGTGCACCTCACTCGCCGGGATCCCGGACCTGGCGAGCGCCGCCCTGATCGCCGTGGCGCCGAGCTCGGGTGCGGATACGGTGGCGAGTGCGCCGAGGAACTTGCCGATGGGCGTGCGAGCCGCGGCGACGATGACGGGAATGCGAGCGCTGTCGGACATGCGGGAAAGCTACCGGGCCGCGCCCGACGGGACAACGACGCTGAGCCGAGGCGTCGTTGTCACGTGCGCATCAGGGAGTGAGCGTGTTCGCCCCGATCTGATCGATGATGAATGCGTAGCGGAACGCCTGCTCCCGCAAGGCGTCATACCGCCCCGATGAGCCGCCGTGCCCAGCACCCATGTTCGTCTTCAGCAGCAGCACGTTGTCGTCGGTCTTGGTGGCGCGCAGCTTCGCCACCCACTTGGCTGGCTCCCAATACGCGACGCGTGGATCGTTGAGGCCGGTGGTGACGAGCATTGCCGGATATCGGGTCGCCGTCACGTTGTCGTACGGCGAGTACGACTTCATGTAGCGATAATCGGCGGCGTCCTTCGGGTTACCCCACTGGAGCCATTCGCCGGCGGTGAGCGGGATGGACGCGTCGAGCATGGTGTTGATGACGTCGACGAACGGCACGTCGGCGACGACAGCCTTGAAGAGGTCCGGGCGCATGTTCGTCACCGCGCCCATGAGCAGGCCGCCCGCGCTGCCGCCGTTGATCGCGAGCCGGTCGCGCGCGGTGTATCGCTGCGCCAGCAGGTGTTCGGCGGCGGCGACGAAATCGGTGAAGGTATTCTTCTTCTTGAGCATCTTGCCGTCGTCGTACCACTTCCGTCCCATCTCCTGCCCGCCGCGAATGTGCGCGATGGCGTAGACCACGCCGCGGTCGAGCAGCGACAGCCGGACGATGGAGAACGACGGATCCGTGTTGGCGCCGTATGACCCGTAGGCATAGAGGAGCGCCGGCCGGGTGCCGTCACGCACGAAGGGCTTCCTGTAGACGATGGACATCGGCACGAGCGTGCCGTCCGAGGCCCGGGCCCACGCGCGCTCAGTCGCGTACTTTCGCTTGTCGTATCCGCCGACGACCTCGTCCTGCTTGCGCAGGGTGTTCGCGCGTGTCGTCATGTCGTAATCGTAGACGGAATTCGGCGTGACGAGCGACGTGTAGGCGTAGCGCAGGATGGGCGTGTCGAACTCGCGGTTGCCTCCCAGGCGAGCGGTGTACACGCTTTCCGGAAAGGTGAGGTAATGCACGGTCCCGCGCGCCGCGTTCACGATGCGAACGCGCCGCAGCGCGTTCGCGCGCTCGAACACCACGAGGTGATCGCGAAAAGGCAGCATCGTTTCCACCTGCACATCGGATCGCACGGCGAGCCAGTCGCGCCAGTTCGCCTTGCCCGGGCTCGCGACCGGGGCCGTGACCACCTTGAAGTTCGTGGCGCCATCGGCGTTGGTGGTGATGAAGAATCGATCGCCGTGGTGCTCCACCTCGTACTCGAGATTCGGTGTGCGGGCCTCGACGACGCGCCACGGCGCGTCCGGCGTGGCCGCATCGAGGTATTTCACCTCGCTCGACGTGAAGCTGCCATGGGTGATGAACAGGTAGCGTCTGCTGTGCGACTTGCCGAGATTCACGCTGAATAGCGGGTCGGGCTCGGTGGCCACGAGCACATCCTGCGACGCCGCATCACCCAGCCGGTGGCGGAAGATGCGATCGGCGCGTTTCGCGGAATCGAACCGCGTGTAGAAGAGGGTGCGGTTGTCGTTCGCCCACTCCACGCCGTACGTGGTTTCCGGAATCGAGTCGGCGAGCCACCGGCCCGTGGCGATGTCCTTGACGCGCAGCACGAAGTGCTCGGCTCCGCTGCGATCCTCGAGCACGGCGAGCAGGCGATGATCGGGGCTGACCTCGGTGGCGCCTGTTGCATAGTACGTGTCGGCGCCGGCGCGCTCGTTTCGGTCGAGCAGGATTTCCTCGCTGGCGCGCTCCGTGCCGCGCTTGCGCGCGAAGATGGAGTACTGCTTTCCCTCCACGGTGCGCGTGTAGTAGAGGAACGGGCCGTCACGCTCGGGCACCTGCAAATCAGTCTGCTTGATGCGCCCCATGAACTCGGCGAACAGCTTTTCGCGCAGTGGCGCCAGCGAGGCGCTCTTCGCCTCGGTGAACGCGTTCTCCGCGTTCAGGTACCCGATGACATCGGCACGCGTCCGCGCGTCGTCGCGCAACCAGGCGTAGTTGTCGACGAGCACGTCGCCGTGGAGGGTATCGAGTCGCGGGACAATCTTCGCGACGGGCGGCGAGAGGGGCGCATTCTGAGTTACGGCGGTCGGGGCGACGGCCGAGGCGAGCAGAAGCGCGAGGAGCACTGGGTTCAGGCGACGCATTCTTAACCGATTGGGGTTCGGGGTGAAGACCGCAGTCGACAGATCAGAGTCGGGAGTTCGCACGGCCGAGCTGACAGCTTCGAGCTGTTAGCTGACTGAAACTTGTCGTTGATTGGTGCGCGACGAAAGCGCGACGAAGCGGGGCGCTTTCGTGACGAACTTCGTGACGACGGAACCGATGGTCCACAGTCACTCCGTTCTCAGGCTGAGAGCTCGCAGCTGTCAGCTCGGCCCTGGACCGCACTGACCACCGTCAACCGTCAACCAAGTCCCGCTCCCAGCGTCAGCCCCCGCGAAGCAATCTCCGACTGCACACGCGAAATGAACTCATTGACTGAGACCGGCGCTGGTTTCTGTCCCTCCCCTGCGCCCCTCGTATTCACCGCGACCTGATCCGCCTCTGCCTCGCGGCGACCGATGACGCACATGTACGGGATCTTCGTCCGCGCCCCTTCGGCCACGCGATACTTGAGTGTTTCGCTGCGCGCATCGAGGTGCGCGCGAATGCCAGCGGCAAGCATGCGCGTCACCACTGCCTCCGCCACCGGCGCCTGCTCCTCGCTGATCGGCAGCACGCGCACCTGTTCCGGGGCGAGCCAGATGGGAAAGGCACCGGCGAAGTGCTCGATGAGGATGGCGATGAATCGTTCGAACGATCCACTCACCGCCCGGTGAATCACGACGGGGCGATGGTCCGCATTGTCTTCGCCCACGTACTGCAGGTCGAACCGCTCCGGCGCGGCGTAGTCGAGCTGGATCGTGCCGAGCTGCCACGCGCGACCGAGCGAATCGGTGATGTCGAAGTCGATCTTGGGACCGTAGAACGCGCCGTCACCTGGCTTCAGTGCGTACGACTGACCGGTCGCCTCCAGCGCCGCCTTGAGCGCGCCTTCGGCACGATCCCACATGGCGTCGTCACCGATGCGCGTCTCGGGCCGCGTCGCGAACTTCAGCGTTGCCGTGAGCCCGAACGCGGAGTAGTAGTCGAGGATGAAGCGCATGAGGAACTGCACTTCGCTCGCGATCTGATCCTCGCGCAGGAACACGTGACAGTCGTCCTGTGCGAACTGCCGCACGCGCGTGAGGCCCGACAGGGCGCCCGTGAGCTCATTGCGATGCAGGACGTCGAAGGTCACGTACCGCATGGGGAGCTCGCGGTACGAATGGCGCTTCGCCAGATACATCAGGTAGTGCGACGGGCAGTTCATCGGCTTGAGCGAGATGTCGTGCTCACCCGTCTCGGCGTCGAGCACGAGGAACATGTTCTCCCGGTACTTGCCCCAGTGCCCCGACGTCTCCCACAGCCCCTTGTTGTACAGGAGCGGCGTCTTGATCTCGGCGAAGTCGCGCCGCTGCCGCTCGCGGATGAAGTCGACGAGCGTGTTGTAGAGCGTCGTTCCACGCTCCGTCCAGAACGCCGCGCCCGGCGAGAACGGATGGAACATCATCAGGTCAAGCTCGCGCCCGAGCTTGCGATGGTCGCGCTTTTTCGCCTCCTCGATGCGGAAAAGGTACTGGTCGAGCTCTTCCTTCTTGAACCAGGCGGTGCCGTAGATGCGCTGGAGCATCTGCCGCTTCTCATCGCCGCGCCAATAGGCACCGGCCGTGTGGAGCAGCTTGAAATGCTTCAGCCGCC
>JBDSSY010000120.1:0-7872 GCA_039928585.1 Gemmatimonadaceae bacterium
TGACGTCGATGTTGCCGCTGGCATCCGTCTTCGTGACGACGACGGTCATCCCCGCCATCACCGCACTCGCGGGATTGGTTCCGTGCGCCGACTGCGGAATGAGGCACACGGTGCGATGCGTATCGCCCCGCGCGCGGTGATACGCCGCGATCGTGAGCAGGCCCGCGTACTCGCCCTGCGATCCCGCATTGGGCTGGAGCGACACGGCATGGAACCCCGTGACTTCGGCCAGCGCCCCCTCCAGGTCATCGAACAACTGCCGGTAGCCGGCTGCTTGCTCCACCGGCGCGAACGGATGCAGCTTCCCGAACTCCGGCCAGGTCACGGGAATCATCTCGGCCGTCGCGTTCAGCTTCATGGTGCAGCTGCCGAGTGGGATCATGGAGTGCGTGAGCGACAGGTCGCGTGACTCCAGCATGCGCATGTAGCGCAGCATTTCCGTCTCGGAGTGATGCGTGTTGAAGACCGGATGCGTGAGGAAGCTGCTCGTCCGCGCGAAGCGCTCGTCGAAGCGATCGTCGATGTCGGCGGCCAGGCCACCGGTTTCCGGCGCCGGCTCGCGGCCCGCGAAGATCGTGAGCAGGCTCTGGATGTCGTCGTCGGTCACCGTCTCATCCAGCGCGACGATCACGCGGTCACGACCGGCTCGCCGGAGGTTGATCTCCCGCTTCGCCGCATCGGCGACGACGTCGTCGGCCGACCGACCCGCCAGCTCGACACACAGGGTGTCGAAGTAATCGCCGCTCGCGAGCGAGTGCCCGAGTTGCTCGAGTCCTGCCGCGAGCGTCGCGGCATGCCGGTGTATGCGCATCGCGATCGTCGTCAGCCCGGCGGGCCCGTGCCACACCGCATACATGCCGGCGATGACGGCGAGGAGCACCTGCGCGGTGCACACGTTGCTCGTGGCCTTCTCGCGCCGGATGTGCTGCTCCCGCGTCTGCAGGGCCATGCGCAGTGCCGGACGCCCCGCCGCGTCACGACTCACGCCGATGATCCGGCCGGGAAGCGTTCGCTTGAATTCGTCCCGCGTCGCGAAGAACGCCGCATGCGGCCCGCCGTAGCCGAGCGGCACACCGAACCGCTGCGTGTTTCCGACGCAGACGTCGGCGCCCCATTCGCCCGGCGGCGTGAGCAACACGAGGCTCATCAGGTCCGTCGCGACGATCACGAGTCCGCCTGCTGCGTGCACCTGATCCGCGACGGCTCGGTAATCGAGAATCGCGCCGTCGGTCGTGGGATAGGACAGCAGCACGCCGAAGCTGTCGGCGCCGAATCCCGAGGCTATCACGTCGACGACCCGCGTCGCGATCCCACGCGCCGTCGCGCGCGTCTGCACCACGTCGATCGTCTGTGGATGGCAGCGTGCGTCGACGACGAAGGTGTTCCGTTCGCGCGAACCCTTCGCCTGATAGGCCATGAACATCGCTTCGGCCGCCGCAGTACCCTCGTCGAGCAGGGACGCGTTGGCGATCTCCAGACCGGTCAGGTCGATCACCATCGTCTGGAAGTTGAGCAACGCCTCCAATCGTCCCTGCGCAATCTCGGCCTGGTACGGCGTGTACGCCGTGTACCAGCCCGGGTTTTCCAGAATGTTGCGCTGGATCACCGGCGGCGTGATGGTGTCGCTGTAGCCGTAGCCGAGGAACGAACGGTAGACGGCGTTTCTGTGCGACGTGGCGCGAAGTGCCGACAACGCCTCGTGCTCGCTCCGTCCGGCGTGGATGGCCAGCGGGCGGCGGAGCCGGATCGACTCGGGAATCGTGGCATCGATCAGGTCGTCGAGCGTCGCATATCCGACGGTCGCCAGCATTTGACCGATCTCTTGCTCGCTCGGCCCCACGTGACGCGGGACGAACGGATCGAAGCCGGCGGCGGGAGCGGTGCGAATGGTCGTGGTCATGCGAGCCTCAGGCGCCAGCGACGCGCCGGTTTGATTCGATTGTATGCGGGCGATGTTTTCACTCCGCCTGCAGGGTTAACTTCGGGTCGCGCCACGGGCGCGCCTCCTCCATCCAAGATAACGAACCGACTGGTGCGCTGGCGGCTGCTGCGTTCACCCCCGCACGACGGGCCCGACAACATGGCGATCGACGAGGCCTTGATGGACCGGGCGCGTCGGACCGGCGAGACGGTCCTTCGTACGTACACCTGGTCCACGCCCGCGTTGTCGCTTGGCCGCAACCAGCGCGCGCGCGGCCTGTACGACCTCGTCGCCCTGCACGAGCGGGGCATTGTCGCGATCCGCCGACCCACCGGCGGGCGCGCCCTGCTGCACCATCGCGAGATCACGTACAGCGTGACTGCGCCAATTCAGGCCGCTGAATCCGGCGCCCGCGTCTACACGCAGATCAACCTCCTGCTCGTGAACGCGCTCGCTGTGCTCGGAGTGCCCGTGCAGGTTGCCGTCGGATCGCAATCGGCACCGCGTCCGACGACGCGCCCCTGCTTCGCCGAGCCCGCGCGAGGAGAACTCGTACACGAGGGTCGGAAGCTGGTAGCCAGTGCGCAATGGCGTGACGACGGCGCGTTGCTCCAGCACGGCTCGATACTCGCGGACGACGATCAGCAGCTGATCGCCGATTTCTCCACGGGGCCTACCGATCCCGTTCCGGCGCCTGCCACCCTGCGTGGCATTCTGGGAAGGATTCCTTCGGCCGCCGACGTCCACGCTGCGCTGGTCGTGGCGCTCACGGCCGTCACCGGTGCGGTGCCCGATGATCTCGACGACGACCCATCGCTGTTCGACCTGGCACATGGTCTCGCCCCGCGCTATCGCGACGCGGCATGGACCTGGCGGCGCTGATCTGCCCTGTGACCCGAATCACTTGACCGCGTCCTCACGAAGGGTGCACGTTGACGCGCGCGCCCTCCCCCTCGGCCCGACGACGATGACCCGCCCCGCTTTTCTCTCTCCGCTTCGCTGCAGCCCGCGCTCAGCGCTCCTCGTCCTGTTCGCCGCCGCCGTGGTGGGCTGCAAGGGAACCGACTCGCCCTCGGCCGGAACGGGTGACGTGGGTGGCACCCTCGTGATCGCCATACCGGGCGACGTAGGCACGTTGGTCCCCGGGCTCGTGGCCTCGCAAGCGGATCGCCAGGTCACCGACATGTTGTACGATCGCCTCGCCGATATTGGTGACGAGATGGTGACGATCGGCGACAAGGGGTTCAAGCCGCAGCTGGCCGAGCGCTGGCAGTGGGCCCCTGACTCGCTCTCGATCGCGTTCATGCTGAATCCCCGCGCTCGCTGGCACGACGGTCGTCCGGTACGCGCGAGCGACGTCCGCTTCAGCGTCGCGCTCAACAAGGATCCCGCGTTCGGATCTCCGGTGGCGCCGTTGATCGGGAACGTGGACAGCGTCTCGGTGAAGGATTCGCTTACCGCGATCGCCTGGTTCAAGAAGCGCGCGCCCGAACAGTTCTACGATCTCGTCTATCAGATCGTCATCGTGCCCGAGCACATCCTCGCCAATACCCCGGTTGCACAGCTCAAGACGGCCGATGTCGCGCGTCGCGGCATCGGCTCCGGGCGTTTTCGACTCGCCTCGTGGCAGCCGGGCCAGCGGATCGAACTGATCGCCGATACCGCCAACTATCGCGGCCGCGCGAAGCTCGACCGCGTGGTGTTCGCCAGCTCTCCTGATTTCAACTCCGCCGCCGCCCGCTTTTTCTCGGGCGAAGCCGACATGTTCGAGATGTTGCGTCCGGAGCAGATCGGCAAGATGCAGGGCGACACCCTGCGCAAGGTCGTCCGCTATCCCTCGTTCCAGTACGCCTACCTCGCATTCAACCTCGTCGATCCCAAGCAGACGTCGCGGCCGCACCCGATCTTCGGCGATCGGGCGGTTCGGCGTGCCCTGACGATGGCGGTGGACCGCCGCGCCATGCTGCGCAACGTGTTCGACACACTCGGCACGCTGATTTACGGGCCTTTTCCGGGCACGGTCGCCGTGGCCGACACGGGACTGCCGCAGATCCCGTTCGATACGGTGAAATCGCGCGCGCTGCTCGATTCGTCCGGGTGGATCCCGGGCGCCGATGGCATCCGCGTGAAGGACGGTCGCCGCCTGGAGTTCGGCATGTCCACGCCCAGCTCGAGCGCGCAGCGGCATGCCTACGCGGTGCTTCTGCAAGCGGCGCTGCGTCGTGTTGGGGCCGCGGTCACTCTCGACGAGACGGATTTCGCGACGTATGCCGCGAAGCAGGCAACCCACGGTTTCGACACCGAATTGGCGGTGTACGTGACCGACCCCAGCCCATCGGGCTTCAAGCAGAGCTGGACCACCGCCGGGATCGCCCGGGGAGGTTCAAATTTTCCGTCGTACTCGAATCCGGCGGTGGACGCGTTGCTCGACAGCGCGTCCAACGCGTTCGACCCGTCGCGCACGAGGTCCTACGCGCGTCGCGCCTTCGAGACCATCATCGACGACGCGCCCGGAATCTGGCTTTACCAGCCCCCCACCATCGCCGGCCTGCACAAGCGCATTCGCACCACGACGATGCGCGCGGACGGCTACTGGTCGCACATCGCCGAGTGGTCGATCCCCGCCGGCGAGCGCACGTCGCGCGATCGGATCGGCCTTCGCGCCGCGCAATAACGCGTGCGGCGGTTCCTCGCGGGCCGCCTGCTGCAGGCGGTGAGCGTCGTCTTTCTCGTCACGACGCTCACCTTCCTTCTGGTGCATCTCGCGCCGGGCGACCCGTTGTCGACAGCCCTGGAACGGCCCGGCGTCAGCGAGCAGGTACGCGCGCAGTGGCGCGCCCAGTTCGGGCTCGACCGGCCGATCGGTGAACAATACGTGCGCTGGCTCGCGAGCATTCCGCGGGGCGAGTTGGGCTATTCATTTTCGCACCGCCGGCCCGTGCGTGATGTGCTGGCGGAGGCGCTCCCGCGCACGCTGCTGCTCGTTGGATTGGCGCTCAGCCTGAGCTTCGCACTCGGCATCGCTATCGGCGTGCTGCAGGCCGAACGACTCGGCAGTTCGCGCGACCGATGGCTGGGTCGCGTGCTCCTCGTCCTGTATTCGGTGCCGGACTTCTGGCTCGCGCTCCTCGCCCTGCTCCTGTTCGCCTACAGGCTTCCCATTCTCCCGCCGGGCGGCATCGTGGATCCGGTGATGCACCAGTACCTCCCACTCGGAGCGCGAGTGCTGGATCGGCTCGCCCATCTCGTGCTGCCCGTTGGGACGCTCACCTTGCTGTCCAGCGCGGTGATCGCGCGGCATCAGCGCTCAGCCCTTCAGGACGCATTGCCCAGCGACTGGATGCGGACGGCGCTCGCGAAAGGGCTGAGCTGGCGCGACGCCGTGCGACGTCACGCGCTCCGCAATTCTCTGCTTTCCACCATCACGATCGCCGGACTGTCGCTGCCCGGGCTTGCCGCCGGTGCGGTGTTCATCGAGAGGGTGTACACGTGGCCTGGCATGGGCCTGGTCACGGTGAATGCCATCGGCGCGCGAGACTATCCGCTCATCACGGCCAGCGTGCTGGTCATCAGCGTCGTGGTCGTGCTCGGGGCGCTCGCCGCCGACCTGGCCGTCGCGATCGCCGATCCGCGTGTGAGGATGCGGTGACCGACGCTCCTCGTGCCACGGCGGCGCGGCCGGTGCTGTCGCGCCTCGCACGCGACGGACGCGCGCGCTCCGCGGCAGTGGTGTTGCTCGTCGTCGTCGGGGCAGCGTTGCTCGCCCCGATGTTGGCGCCCTATGACCCCGCCGTGCAGCTCGACATCGTGCGACTCAACGGCCAATCCCCGTCGTGGGCCCATCCACTCGGCACCGATCCCTTCAGCCGCGATGTGCTCTCGCGCCTGATCTGGGGAGCCCGGATTTCTCTCGCCATCGCGTTCGTCGCCGTGACGCTCTCCATGACGCTCGGCATCTTCGTCGGCGCGATCGCCGGCTACGCCGGAGGAGCTACGGATGCAGTGCTGATGCGTCTCGTCGACACCGCGATGTCCATACCCCGGCTTCTGCTTCTCATTGTTGTCGTCGCGCTCTGGCACAACGTCAGCATTCCCGCGCTCACCCTGCTCCTCGCGGGCACGGGCTGGTTCGCCGTGAGCAGGCTCACGCGAGCGGAGACGCTCGTGGTGCGCGAACGCGATTTCGTCGTGGCTGCCCGCATGCTCGGCGCATCCCCGTGGCGCATTCTCAGTCGTCACGTGCTACCCAACGTCGTGGCGCCGGGTCTCGTGGCGGCCACGCTGGGCATCGCCAACGTGATTCTCCTCGAAGCCGGCCTGTCGTACCTTGGCATCGGCGTCCGCGCACCCGCGGCATCATGGGGCGGTATCATTCAGGACGGCGCGGAGCGCGTGGGCGATCTCTGGTGGCTCACGCTCTTTCCCGGCCTGTCCATTCTGATCACCGTTTTCGCGTGCTACGCGCTCGGCGATGCCTTGCGGGACGCGCTCGACCCTCGGCAGCTTGAAGGCTCGCTCGGCGACGACACTTCACACCACCCGCGATGACCGTACCGCTGCTCGAGCTGGAGAACCTCCGCACCTACTTCTATACCGATACCGGCATCGCGCGCTCCGTGGACGGCGTGTCGTTCCATGTCGGAGCCGGAGAGACGGTGGGAGTGGTCGGCGAATCGGGATGCGGCAAGAGTGTCACGGCTCTGTCCATCCTGCGGCTCGTGCGCGCGCCGGGTCGCATCGAAGCGGCCAGCGCCATCCGCTTCGAGGGGAAGGATCTGCTCACGCTGCCCGAGCGCCAGATGCAGAACGTGCGCGGCAATCGTATCGCGATGGTGTTCCAGGAACCGATGACCGCGCTGAATCCCGTGTTCACGGTGGGAGACCAGGTCGCCGAAGTGGCGCGCATCCATGCCGGCATGTCGCGGCGCGATGCATGGCAGAAGGCCATCGAGATGCTTCGCCTGGTGGGCATTCCCGCACCGGAGCAGCGCGCCAGCGAATATCCGCACCAGTTGTCGGGCGGCATGCGACAGCGAGTCGTGATCGCCATGGCGCTCGTCATGAACCCGGCCCTCATCATCGCCGACGAACCCACCACCGCACTCGACGTCACCATCCAGGCGCAGATCCTCGAGCTGATGGCGGATCTCACGCGGCGTTTGGGGACGTCGATCCTGCTCATCACGCACGACCTCGGCGTGGTCGCCGAAAACTGCACCCGCGTCATCGTGATGTATGCCGGCGAAGTGGTGGAAGAGTCGACGACGGCCGAACTGTTCGCGCACGCCCACCATCCGTACACGGAAGGACTGCTCGGCGCGATGCCAAGAGTGGGTGGCACGTCGGAGCGACTGGCGACCATCCCCGGCACGGTTCCCCCTCCCACCGCCTGGCCGGATGGGTGCCGCTTTCGCGACCGGTGCCCATATGCGTGGGAGCGGTGCGCCACGGAGCATCCTCCCCTCTACCAGATCGGTGCGGGGCACATCTCACGCTGTCATCTGGCAGTGGAGCCGGAACGGCGTGCGCATCCGCACCTGCCACTCGCCGCGCAGCTCGGAGCGAGCGCCGCATGACGACTCCAGTCCTGCAGCGCGACCCGTCCGTGCCCGTGGGCGCGACGCCCCTGCTCTCCGTCCGTGACTTAAGAAAATACTTCCCGATCAAGCGCGGAGTCTTCGGCCGCGTGAGCGGCCAGGTGCGCGCCGTGGACGGCGTGTCGTTCGACGTCGCCGAGGGCGAGACGCTTGCGCTCGTGGGGGAGTCGGGATGCGGCAAGTCCACCATCGGTCGCGCGATTCTCCGACTGATCGAACCCACGTCCGGCACCGTGCACTACGCCGGTACGGACGTGCTCGCGTTGAGCGCGGGCCCGCTGCGCGCACTCCGGCGCCAGATGCAGATCGTCTTCCAGGACCCGTTCTCCTCGCTCAATCCGCGCATGTCCATCG
>JBDSSY010000121.1:0-36012 GCA_039928585.1 Gemmatimonadaceae bacterium
GAACTCAGAACTCAGAACTCAGAACTCAGAACTCAGAACTCAGAACTCAGAACTCAGAACTCAGAACTCAGAACTCAGAACTCAGAACTCAGAACTCAGAACTCAGAACTCAGAACTCAGAACTTCAGCAGGAGAGCTTGGAGCGGGAAGCACGGGGCGGTGAGCACTGGGCGGTGAGTAGCATGCCACTCATCGCCCAATGCTCACTGCCCGTAGCTCCTCGCTCCACAGCTCTCCTGCTGCAGTTGAAGGTGAAGGTTCCCCCTTTCCCGTTCCCCGTTTCGTCATCCCTTGACTCCCGCTCCTGCCATGCTTTCGATGAAGCTGCGCTGCAGGAACATGTACGCCACCACTACCGGCACCACCAGCACCATGGCCGACGCGAGCGATACGCCGAGCGAGCCGGCTCCTCCGCCGAGCGCGAACACGGTGAGCAGCTGCGGCAGCGTCATGAGATGCGCGTCGCGCACCACGAGCAGCGGCCACAGCACCTCGTTCCACGATCCCATGAAGGTGAAGATCGCCACGATCGACAGCGCGGGCCTGGCGAGCGGCCAGAAGATCGTGAAGAGGATGCGCAACTCGCCCATTCCGTCCATGCGCGCCGAGTCAACCAGTGATTGCGGAATCTGGAGGAAGAACTGCCGCAGCATCAGGATCGCCGTCGCGTTGAACAGATACGGCACGATGAGCGCCGCGTATGAATCGATCCAGCCGAGCTTCACCATCAGCGTGTACAGCGGAATGAGTGTCAGCTGGCCAGGGACCAGGAGCAGACCCAACGTGACTGCCTCGAGCGCGGGCCGGCCGCGAAAGCGCAGTCGCGCCAGCGCGTAGGCGGTGATGGACCCGAGCACGAGCACGGCGAAGGTGATCGTCGTCGCCACGAGGACGCTGTTGAACAATGCACGTCCGAACGGGGCACGCGACCACATGGTGCGATAATTGTCGAACGTCGCGTCGAGCGGGATGAGGGAGATCGTCCCCACTTCCACCGGCGGCTTCAGCGAACTGCTCGCCATCCACAGGAATGGATAGAGGAATGTGAGCGCGGCGAGCGCGAGGCCGATGTACACGGCGAGCTTCGCGAGCGACTTCACGCCGCCTCCGCGCGGCCCAGCATGCGCCGCTGCAGTGCGACGACCGCGCCGATGATCAGCGCGAGGGCGACGCCGATCGTCGCGGCGTAGCCCATCTTCTGGTACGAGAACGCGTTCGTGTAGAGGTACAGCACGACGGAGTACGTACGCCGCAGCGGTCCTCCACCGGTCATCACGTACGGCTCGATGAACAGCTGGAAGCCGTTGATCGTCGACAGGGTGAGCACGAGGATGGTCTGCGGCAGCAGCGACGGCAGGGTCAGGTATCGAAAGCGCTGCCAGGATGTGGCACCCTCGATCTCGATCGCCTCACGGCAACTGCGCGGGACGTTCTGCAGGCCCGCGAGGTAGATGATGACGTAGAAGCCGACATTCTTCCACGTCACCATGAGCGCGATGGCGGGCATCGCCGTTCGCGGGTCGGTGAGCCATGGGACCGGCGCGATGCCGACCCGCGCGAGCAGGCCGTTGATCAGACCCACATCGGTCGCGTAGAGGTTACTCCACAGGATCGCGACCACTGCGCCAGAGATGACGACGGGCAGGAAGAAGGCCGCTCGCCAGAAGGCGCGGAGCACGAGCGGGCGATCGAGTGCGAGGGCGAGCGCCAGTGCGGTGGCGATCTGCAGCGGCACATGGATGAACAGGAACACGAAGGTGTTCGCCACGGCGCGCCAGAATCGCGTGTCGGTCGCCAGATGCACGAGGTTGTCGAGCCCAGCGAACGACGGCACGGTGACGAGATCCCAGTGCATGAACACGAGCGCGATCGCGAAGCAGATCGGATAGGCGGCGAACGCCAGCAGAAAGAGGACGAATGGGGCCGAGAGCTGCCATCCGGACCGCTCCTCAGCGCGCATCGAGTATCCTCGTCGCTTCCGCTGCCGCCTTCGTCAACGCCTCTCGTACCGGCACGATGCCGTAGATCGCCGACGCCTCATAAGCCTCGGAGATGCTGTCGAAGATCTCCACGACGTCCGGATCGAGGTCGAGATCGCGGGTGCGCTCCACATGGTTCGCGTACGTCGCGAGCGTCGGCCAACGACGCAGGGAGGCGGCGAAACGCGGATCGCTCGCGAGCGCGCGTCGGTATGGAAGCTGGCTCGCCTCCTCGATCAGGAGGCGGTCAGCGGCAGGCGACGTGAGAAAAGCCACGAAGCGCGCCGCAGCGTCCGGATAACGAGTGGTGGAAAAGATCGCGATGCTGCGCAGGTCGGCGAACGCATAGCGATCGCCTGGCGCGGTGCCCTCGGCTGCCGGCACCGGAACGACGTCGTAGCGAAGGCCGGGAATGCCGAGGTCGTCCAGCTCGCGCACGAACCAGGGTCCGATGATCTTCATGGCCACCGTGCCGTCGGCGAACGGATCCCGCCCGAGCGCGAAATTCGTTCGGGGGAGCACGCCTTCGTCGAATCCACGGCGCAGCAGATCCAGCGCGGAAACGGCGGCGGCATTGTCGAAGATGACCTTGCCGTCGCGCACCAGCGTGCGTCCACCGGAGCTCGCCAGATACAGCGGATAGAAGTCGTAGAACCTCTCGAACCACGTCGTCTTCACCGGCGCCCACATCGCCCAGCGATCGAGCCGCCCGTCGCCATCGCTGTCTCGCGTGAGACGCCGAAACGCCTCGAGCAGTTCCAGCTGGGTGCGGGGCGGCACGACGCCTGCGGCCTGCAACAGGTCGACGTTGTACATCAACATCTGGGGATTCGTCTTCCACGGAAAGGCGTAGATACCGCCGTCGGGAAGGCGGAGCGACGCAAGCATCGCAGGCGTCGTGCGCTCATCGAGCCTGGCCGCGGTCGCCGTTCGGTCGTCCAGCCGCACCACGCTCCCCGCTCGGACAAGCCGCGCGAGCAGCGCCGACGACACGTTGGAGCTCACGTCCGGCGTCGCCTTGGCAACGATGGCGGCCAGTAGCACCTCCTCGGACGAGCGGCCGGCCGGCAGAGGCTGCACTTTCACCTGCACGTCGGGGTGTTCGGCGTTCCACTGATCCACAAGCCGAACGGCGAGGCGCACCTCCACCGGATTCGCCGCGGGCCAGTACGTCAGCGTGATCGGCGGGGTGGCAGGCGCGACGCGCTCGTAATCGAGCCCCGCGCCCGTTCGGCTCACGACGACGCGCGCTCCCGTGGCCGACGCGTACTCGCGTCGCGCCGGCACCGAGTCGAGCGAGACGCTGGGCGCGCCGACCGACCGATGATGCAGATACTCCGATGCCTCCGGACTCCCGGCCACACGCTGCAGGGCCAGCAGCGACTCGATCGTCGACTCTGCGCCGGCATTGCGATTCAGCTTCACGGGCTCCGGCCCATCGATGCCGTCGAACGAGCGGCCGGTACGCTCGTCGTACATGCGCACGCCGGACGCATTCGCGCCGACGAACCATCCTGCTGTGAGACCAGCGAACACGGCGTAGCGGCTTTCGCCCGTGGCGTCGGCGAGTGCGAGAAAGCCCTCGACGACGGGGCCGACGCCGTAGGCGATCTGGGGATACCACGTCACCCTTCCCGCTGGCGTGATCACCGCCGGTACGCGACCCGCGAGCAGAAAGCGTGTCCACAACGCATCCGCTTCACGCTGTGCGGCGGTGGCGAAGTCGCGACGCCCGAGCACCACCGCCGCAGTCGCGAGCGCTTCGACTGACCGTCCCCCCCATGCGTGCCAGTCGGCATCGGAGCGATCGAGGCGCGCTCCCCACGGTGCGCGGTCTGCATTCCCCGTGGTGAGTTGCACGAGTTGCTCCGCCATCCGCGTCGCCAGCGCGGCAAGCGCCGGCGCTGGTTCGGCGCGCTGCATCGCGAGCAGCCCGAGCAGCGCTTCAGCAGTGGCCGTGGCCGATCCGCCGATCAAGCGTCCGTCGCGCACGTCACGCTCGGCGCGCGTCACCGTGCGCTGGAGTACAGGGCGCATCGTATTGAGCGCAACGGAGTCTGATGTGCCAAGTACCCTGACCGCTTCGCCCATCGCCCAGATGCCACGCGCGGCCCAGAACGACATGCTTTTCCGACTGCTCGGCGCACTGCGATTCGGAGTGCCCGAGACGTCGATGAAGTTGAGGAACTCGCCATCGCCCTGCTCCATCGCCACGATGAAGGCGAGCAGGCCGAGCGCCTCGGTTCGTGCCGGTGCGCTGCCTGTCGACTCGAACGCCCGCAGGTGCACGACGGCCGCGCGCGCGGCGTCGTCGACACTCGCGATGCCTTCATATCCGTCGCGCGCGGGAGATCCGGATGGCGCGTAGCCTGGCGCTTCGGCGTAGAGCGCCACCGCACGCACCGGGGCGCCCCGTACCGTCACGCCGAGTCCGAGATGCCGCAGATGCTCGAGCGAGAGGACCAGCGGGGGCCTGCCCTGCGCGGTGCTTTCGGCAGCCGGCGTGCGTGCGCATCCCGCCGGCACGAGCAGTGACGCGGCGAGCGCTCCCCGCCAGCAGCGCGCGACGATCGGTGGACGCGACGTCACAGTGGCGCGCCGCCACGCTGCTGCGCGATCTCCGCCGCCAGCCATTCCACCAGCGCCGCCTTCGACACGCGCGCGCCGGCCACGCATACGTCGGCGGCGCCGTAGTACACGAGCAGGTCGTCGCCGCGTTCCACCAGTCCCTGCGCGAACACCACGCGTACCCCGGTGATGAAGTTCGCCATGTCCACCTGTGGAATGGCGCGCGGCTCGATCTCGTACGGCGCTGCCGGCGTGAGGGCTGGTGAGTCGGACACGTACAGCACGCGCGTCGGGTCGTGCAGGTCGAGTACGCACCAGCCCATCGAGTAGACGTTCCCCTCCTGCACCGACGTGGCGCCGTGAAAGGCGAGCAACCACCCGATCGCGGTGCGAATCGGTGGCGCACCGGCGCCCACGCGCGAACTGCGCCACGTCCCGGGTCGCGGCCCGAGTATCGTGCGGCCGTGCGCGGGCCACTCCACTTCCAGCGATCCGACCCTGATGCACTCGACTCGCGGCATCGGCCGATGCAGGATCACGTACTCGCCGTTGATCCGCTCCGGGAACACGACACAGTTCTTGTTTTCGCCAACGATGCGCGGGCCGTGCCGAACGTAGCGCTCGGGCGCGAGCAGGTCGTCGGTGGTGATGAGGCAGACGCGCGGGCCGGCCGGCGAATAGCCGGTGTAGGTGATGGCGTATCGGCCTTCGTCGGCGAGCCACGTGATGCGAGCGTCTTCCACGCCCCACTCCTCGTACGGCGCCACGCGGGCGACAGCGGGAGGGACGCGAATCTCGTCCACATGCTCGCCGTCGCTGGACAATGCGAGGGCGAGCGACGAACGACCGCTATCCCGCTCGAACACGCGCACGAGCAGCACGACTCGCCCGCTCGCGTGATCGATCGCCGCGCCCGGGTTGAAGGCTCCGCTCGCGTTCGCATAGGTGATCTGCGATGGCGTCACCATCGGATTGCCGCCGAAACGTTGCAGCGCGGGAACGGGATTCACGAGTCATGCTGTGCCCGGACGCGCGCCGAAGCAAGACGCCCGGAGCGTGCTGGCGAAGTAAATGCATCGCTCGCACCAAACCCTTCACCGGAGCGATGCCGTGCGAATCGCCGTTTCCATCGTGATGCTGCTGTGCTGGAGCACCGGATCACGGGCGCAGTCGGCTATGTCGCGCGACGCGGGCCCTCGGCAGGTCACCGCCACGGCGCGTGCACTGATGGCGCTGGAGGATGGCTGGGCGCGCGGGGTCGTGCGACGCGACACGGCCATGTTTCGGCGGCTGCTGGATCCGCGGTTCGTCTACACGGAAGACGCAGTCGTGATGACGAAGGACGAGCTGATCCGAGCCATCCGCGACGGCGATCGCGTCTCAAGCGCATCGAACTCCGACATGATCGTGCACGAGCACGGCGGAACGGCCGTCGTTACCGGCATCCTGCGGATGCAGGGCACTGCGAAGGATGGGCCGTTCGACCGACGTTATCGTTTCACCGATACCTGGCTGCGCCGCAACGGATCGTGGCGCATGATCGCCGCGCAGGACTATCTGATCCCGCGGTAGCCGCGCCTCTCGCGTGGCGAGGTGAATCAAGAACCCCCACGCGCAATCCACAGCGCGTACAGCCGGCGAAAGTGATGGTCGGGATCGCGATAGTACTCGTCGGCGCTGACATCGAGGAGGCGAGCGACCGGCCGCGCGACGCCTAGCGCGCCCGCGTTGCGGCGACTGCGGAGGGCTCGAAAGAGCGCAGCCGCCGGCTTTTCCGTTCCATCCGACCGCACGAGCCCGAAGCTGCGCTCACGCACTGCGGTGTCGAATGGAGGACGGCCGAACAGGCTGGGGTGATAGTCGGCGTAGCACCAGGCGTACGCCCCCGACGCGCCCGTCCGAACGAGCCGATCGATCACCTCGTCGTAGTATCGAGCGCCTTCCTCCTCCGACGCGAGGTACTGTTGGCGCGGGCTGCCGAGAAAATCATCGAGGATCGTGACGCCTCCGCTGCCTTTGGGCGCGGTACAGAGTCCGAACTCCTGCATCAGTGCGGGTCGGCCGCTGGCCGAGAGCTCGGCCGTGAGCACGCACGAAAAGGAAACGAGCTCAGGATCGAGAAATCCGCGCGCCACATCGCTGTACAATGGGTACGCGTGCATCACGTCTTCGTCGGCGATCGCCGCCAGGTCGTCGACGCGCATGTTGTTCGTCGTGCTGAGCGATGGCAGGTGCGCGCCGATCTGGATCGGAATGCCGGGCGCTGCCTGCCTGATGACGCTCGCCAGCCGCGATGCCCATCCCGCGCCCGCCTCGCGCGTCGACGGACGCTGCGCGTCGTCGATCTCGTTCGCCAGGTCGAAGGCACGCACCGCATCGCTACCGGCCAGCGCGCTGGCGCACGTCGCCGCGAGCAGCGCCTGGGCATCGAGCAGCGCCGGATCGAGATACAGATCCCGTGGCGCGCCATGCGCGTCCAGCATCCAGTCGGGCCACCAGATGCAGCCGCTCATGTTCAACACGACGCAGGTGGGCACGACGCGGAGTCCGGCGTCGCTCGCGGCGTGGCAGACGTCGACGAGCCGTGCGACCATCGCGGCATCCACTCGACCCGGTTCCGGCAGAAAGTCCCGGGTGAGCACGAACAGCCGGACGACGTCGAACCCGAGGTCGGCGATATGGGCCATCTCGTCGCGGACCTCCACGATGTCGTGCTCGCGCCACATATACATGGCGCTGCGGCGCGGCCAGTAGTTGAGGCCAAACTCGAAGATCACGCCAGTCCCGCCAGAATCGCATCGAGAGAGAGGTCGGCCACGGCTGTCACGCCGTCCGCGGCGCCGTAATACACACGCACGCGATCGCCTTCGGCCACGAGTCCGCAGGTGAACACCACACCGCCGAAGAAGCCCTCACGCTCGTACGGTGCGTCCGGCGCGAGAATCGGGTCGCGCGAACGCCCGATTACCCTCGACGGATCGTCGGCGTCGAGCAGCAAGGCGCCGAGCGAGTAGGTCGTCGGCGATTCCGTCACGCCGTGATAGACGGCGAGCCAACCGTTCCATCCGTCGGAGCGCACGCGGAAGGGGACCGCTCCACCGCCCACCTTCGCGTCATCCCAACCGCCTGCGCGCGCCGACGCGACATGGCGATGCTCGCCCCACGACATGAGATCCGGTGAGGAGGCGATCCAGATCGCCACGTCGCCCAGCCCCGACGGCATGGGGCGGTGGAGCGCCGCGTAGCGGCCCCCGATTCGCTCGGGAAAGATCGTGACGTCGCGATTGTTGGGCGGGAAGATGATGCCATGTCGCTCGAAGTGTCGAAAATCCGTCGTCGATGCGAGCGCCGTCGCGATGCCGCGCGGTGAGACCGCCGTGTAGTTGATCCAGCAGGTCCCGTCGATCTGCGTGATGCGGGCATCCTCCACACCGAACGACTCGTACGGCGTCGCGGGAGAAATGGCGGGGAGCGGATCGACGGTGAAGGCGAGACCGTCGACGGAGCGCGCCACTCGCAGATGCGAGATCGACGTGAGCCATGTCTGCCCATCGGCCACGACCATGCGCGGGTCGCTCGCGTCCACGCCCGCGGCATCGCGGCGCCATCGCCGCACCTCGAGGTCGCTCGCCTCCACGTCCCACACGGCAGCGGCGATTTCGCCCGGCCGCGTGCCCGCAGGCGCTTCGGCGATTCGCAGGAGCAGGACTGTTTCGCCCGCGTGACGTATGGCGGCCGGATTGAACACGCCCACGACCTGCAGGTCCGGCCGAGACGGCGCGATCATCGCGGGGGTGAGGATCGGATTGGCGGGCGGGCGGTGAGCGGTCACACGCATGGACGGGACGGGACGGGAGAGAGAGGGAAGACGCCAAGCGTAGTGCGTCATGGTCTTCGCGAGCAAGCGTCCATCGGTCGCTCTCCTTCACAAATCCTTAAGCAGGTTGCACTTTCGGGGTCCGCACCGCCCATCCCACCCCACCCCCACCCGCTCCGTCTCGCCGACGGCGCGCGTCGTCGGTGCCGAGAGGAGTCCGCATGCAGCGAAAGCACCTGAGCTTCTGGCAGCTGTTCAACATGAGCTTTGGCTTCCTCGGCATTCAATTCGGCTGGGGGCTGCAGCTCGCCAACATGTCGGCGGTGTACGAGAAGCTTGGTGCGCGGCCCGACCAGGTCCCCGTGCTGTGGCTCGCCGCTCCGCTCACGGGGCTGCTCGTACAACCCATCGTCGGGGTGATGAGCGACCGGACGTGGGGACGGTTCGGTCGGCGGCGACCGTACTTCTTCGTCGGTGCGGTGCTCGCGTCAATTGCACTCTTCTTCATGCCGACGTCGGGTACGCTCTGGATGGCGGCCGGACTGCTCTGGGTGCTCGATGCCTCGGTGAACATCTCGATGGAGCCGTTCCGCGCCTTCGTCGCCGACAAGCTCGTGGTGAGCCAGCGCACGGCGGGCTTCGTCATGCAATCGTTCTTCATCGGCATCGGGGCGAGCCTCGCGAATGCCCTGCCCTTTGCGCTCAGCCGCATGGGCGTGACGGGCAGCACGGCGAGCGGCATTCCGCTCACGGTCAAGTACTCCTTCCAGATCGGGGCGGCGGTCTTTCTGCTTGCCGTGCTGTGGACCGTGTTCACCACCGACGAGCACCCACCCGAGAACCTCGAGGAGTTCGAACGCGAGCGACGGGAGCAGCGCGGCATCGGTCACATGTTCGCCGAGATCATGTCCGCGGTGCGCGAGATGCCGGCGACCATGAAGCAGCTCGCCATCGTGCAGATCTTCACCTGGCTTGGCCTGTTCTGCATGTGGTTGTTCTTCGTGCCGGCCACGGCGCGGCACGTGTTCGGCGCCACCGATCCGCAGTCGGCGCTGTACACCCAAGGCATCGAGTGGGGCGGGTTCGCCTTCGCGTTCTACTCCATCACCTGCTTCCTCGTCGCATTTGCGCTCCCCAAGGTCGCTGCGGGCATCGGACGAAAGGCGACGCATGCGGCCGCGCTCGCGTGCGGCGGCGTGGGCCTGCTCTCGCTTTGGTTCATCCACGACAAGTACGTGCTGCTCCTCACGATGGTGGGCGTCGGCATCGCGTGGGCGTCCATTCTCTCCATGCCGTATGCCATCCTGTCCACGGCGCTGCCGGCAAAGCGGATGGGCGTGTACATGGGGGTCTTCAACTTCTTCATCGTCATTCCCGAAATCATCGCGTCGCTCGGCTTCGGCCCGCTCATCCGGGCCGTGTTCGGCCGCGACAATCCGAACGCGCCACTGTATGTCGTGATGCTGGGAGGCGTCTGCCTGCTGACGGCCGCAGCGTGCGTGAGCTTCGTCCACGAGGTCGGCGAGGGAGAGGGGCGGCCGTAGTCCATCGGCCTTACCCCGCTGCAATCCACCACGTATTCTCTCTGGATTCCCGTCGACCTTTCGCCCCCAGTCACACGACATGCGCGCACTCGTTCATCGGATCGTGGGATCCCAGGAGAGCGGTCTCGTTCTGGTGCTGGTGCTCGTGACGATCACCCTCGCGCTGCTCGCCGGCTCGCATCCGGACCGCATCACGGGCGCGACGGTGAACAATTTTCTCAACGCCAACACGCTCGTGCAGACGGCCACCGACGCGAGCTTCTTCGCCATCATGGCGATCGGCGCGACGATGGTGATCATCTCCGGGGGCATCGACCTGTCCGTCGGTTCCATCTACGCGCTCGCGGGTGTGTCGATGGCACTCGTGCTGCGCGCGATGGGGCCGATATCCGGCTTCCCAACGGTGGCGATCGGACTTTCCGTGTGCCTTGGCATCGGACTGCTGTGCGGGCTGCTGAATGGCGCGCTCGTGGTGGGACTGCGAGTGCACCCGTTCATCATCACGCTGGGCTCGATGTGGATCCTGCGCGGCATCGCGTTTGTCGCCACGAAGGCGGAGAGCATCATCGTGCCCGGTCCGGTGACGACGGTGGTGAAGGCGCCCCTCGGATTGCCGTCGACGCTGTATCCCGTGCCGATGCTCACGATGCTCGTCATGACCGTGCTGGGGTCCCTCTATCTCCAGCGCACCGTGATGGGTCGCCACATCTTCGCGTTTGGCGGCAATGCGGAAGCCAGCCGATTCGCCGGCCTTTCGCTCTCGCGCATCCAGATCGGCGTGTTCGCCGTGTCCGGCCTGACGGCCGGCCTCTCGGCGTTCCTCGGTGCGAGCTTCTACGGGTCCGCGTCATCCGGAGACGCGCAGGGGTACGAGCTGTACGTCATCGCGTCCGCCGTCGTGGGCGGCGCGAGCCTGATCGGCGGAAAGGGGAGTGCACTCGGCGCCATGCTGGGCGCGCTGCTGATCGTGCTCATCCGGCAATCGATCCGCACGCTGCACCTCGACCAGAATTACGAGTGGATCGTGATCGGCTGCGCAATCATCATCGCCGTGGTCGTGGATCAATGGAGCACGCGCGCCGGCGCGCGCCGCCTTGCGTTGGCGCGCGAGACGTTGCGGCCGGCAACCTGACGAATGAACTCAACTCATGCACGGAGAGCGGTGATGACGAATCGATTGGGATGGGGGAGCGCACTCGCGCTCGGCGCGTTGATGGCTGGCTGTTCCGGCGATGGCGCGAAGCCGGCCGGTGAAAGCGCGCAGGTGGCTGGTGCGGGAAAAAAGTTCACGATCGCCATGATCGGGAAGAGCTCGAACAACCCGGTGTTCCTCGCCGCGAGAACGGGGGCCGAAGCCGCGGCGAAGGACCTCTCGGCGAAGAACAACATGCAGATCGAGATCGCGTGGCTGACGCCGCCGCTCGAGGACGGTGAAGTACAGGCGCAGCGCATTCGCCAGGCGGTGAACGACGGAGCGAGCGCGGTGCTCATCGCTGCGTCGGACGCAGGCAAGGTGACAGGCGCGATCAACGATGCGGTGGATCGTGGGGTGCAGGTGATGACGTTCGACAGCGACGCGCCCCAGTCGAAGCGCTTCGCGTATTACGGCGTGGATGACCTGAAGACGGGCCAGAGCATGATGGCCGAGTTGGCGGCGCAGTTGGGCGGCAAGGGTCGTGTCGCCATCCTCGCCGGCAATCAGAACGCTCCCAACCTCCAGCGTCGCGTGCAGGGTGCGAAAGACGAGGCGAAGAAATATCCTGGCATCACCGTCGCCGGAGTCTTCAACCATGTCGAGACGCCGCAGGACGCGGCGGCAGAAGTGATCCGCGTGAACAACGCGTATCCCGGCATCACGGGGTGGGGTTTCATCGGCGGGTGGCCGCTGTACACGCAGACGCTTCTCACCGACCTGGATCCGGCCAAGCAGAAGGTCGTGTCCGTCGACGCGCTCCCCATCGAGCTGCCGTACGTCGAGCGGGGCATCGTACCCGTCCTGCTCGCGCAGCCCGTGTACAAATGGGGCTACGTTGGGGTCGAGACCATCATCGACAAGATGGTGCACAAGAAGGACATTCCCCCAATCATCGCGATGGATCTCGTCCGCGTCTCGAAGGAGAACCTCGGTCAGTGGGCGCGTCAGCTGAAGGAGTGGGGATTCACGGACGTGCAGGAGAAGTACATCAAGATGTGATGGTGATGAGCGAGCCCGCGGTCCGCTTCGATCAGGTCAGCAAGCGATTTCCCGGTGTGCAGGCCCTGAGCGAGATCTCGCTGGAGATCGCTGCGGGGTCCTGTCACGCGCTCTGTGGGGAGAACGGTGCGGGGAAGAGCACGCTCGGCAAGATTCTCGCGGGCCTGCAGACGCCGGATGGCGGTCGCCTATTCGTGCACGGGAAGGAAGTGCATCTCGCCAATCCCCGGGATGCGCAGGCGGCCGGCATCGCGATGGTGCATCAGGAGCTGGCGTTCTGCGACAATCTGTCGGTTGCCGAGAATCTGTGTCTCGCCGCGCTGCCGTCGCGCGGCGGTCTTCTCGATCGTGACGAGATGAAGCGCCGCGCGACGGCGATGCTGGCGGAGACGGGCACCATACTCGACGTCCATCGCCCGTTCGGCGAGCTGGCCATCGCGCAGCGGCAAATGGTGCAGATCGCCGCCGCCGTCGGTGGCGGCGCCAACATCATCGTCTTCGACGAACCGACGAGCAGCCTGAGCCAGGTCGAGGCCGATCAGCTGTACGCGCTGATGGGGCGGCTGCAACAGCGTGGTGTGACGTGCATCTTCGTGTCGCACCGCATGCCGGAGATCTTCCGCCTCTGTGACACACTCAGCGTGCTGCGCGACGGACGTCACGTCGCCACTCGCCCGATCGCCGGACTGACTGAAGGGGAGCTGGTGCAGCTGATGATCGGCCGCTCCGTCGCCGAGTATCTCCCGAAGCACAAGGAAGCAGGGCAGGGGGACGAGGTGCTGCGGGTGGAGGGCTTGTCGTCGCGTGGAAAGTTCGAGGATGTCTCGCTCACGCTCCGCGCGGGCGAGGTGCTGGGCATCGCAGGTCTCATGGGCGCCGGCCGATCGGAGCTCGCCTGTGCCCTGTTCGGACTCGATCGGCCATCGGGCGGCAGCATCTTCGTCGGCACGCGGCGCGTGCAGATCCGCGATCCGCAGGGCGCGATCGACGTAGGGATCGCTTTGGTGCCGGAGGATCGCAAGCGGCAAGGCCTCGTGCTCATGGCGAGCGCATTGCACAACTCGTCGCTTCCCTCGCTGTGGCGGTTGTCTCGCGCCTCGTGGATTCAGCGGCATCGAGAGCGACTCATGGCCGCCGACTATTTCACGCGGCTCCGCGTGCGCGCGGCCAGTCCGGATGTCGTCGTGGGCGGGTTGTCAGGGGGCAATCAGCAGAAGGTGGTACTGGCGAAATGGCTGGCGATGCGGGCCCGCGTGCTCATCCTGGATGAACCGACACGCGGTGTGGACGTCGGCGCCAAGGCGGAGATTCACGCCCTCATTGGCGAACTGGCCGAGCAGGGAACCGCCATCCTGCTCATCTCGAGCGAGCTGCCGGAAGTCATCTCCCTGTCGGAACGCATTCTCGTCATGCGCGAGGGCCGAATGGTGGGTGAGGTGCGCCGAGACGAGGCGACGCAGGACGGCCTTCTGCGGATGATGACGGGACTTGGTAGCGCGGCGGGACACGCGGCGGACTAGTGCCGGTGCGTGTGCGCCGGCGGCATCAGCGCACGTGACGTCGCGCGAAGTGACGCGTGTGGTGGCGCGTATGCGCGGACAGGAGCCGCAGAGTGGTGAGAGAATTGAGCGGGCCGAAATAGGCATGCACGAATCTCCTCGGCGTCGCACCTTCGCTCGATCGTCGCAGCGCGTCGACGGCTTCGCGCGCCGACCTGACGAGTCGCGCCGACACCACCGCGGCCGACAAGGTCGCTGCCTCGGGAAGTGACGGCACCACTTCGGCCGGCGCTTTGGCGCCGCGGGGAAATTTTTTCGTCATCAGGATGAGCGGGAGCAGCAGGTGCCGAGACAGCCATGCGCGGGCTGGCGAGACGAGCATCCGCATCCCACCGTCGCCGTCGGGCGCAGCGACCGCTCCACTGCCGATTTCATAAGCGATCGCGACGTGCAGCGCTTCTTCCGCTGGACTCCACTTGCCGGCCTTCGTGGAGAGCCACCAGTGGTCGGGCTGCACACGCTGCACGTGATCGATGAAGTCGGCGAGCACCTCGTCGTGCTCGCGCGTCGCAGCGGCCCATTGGCGATCGGATGGCATCGTGTTCCTCGAGTGGAAAGGCAGCCGCATGGTGGGGCTGCGGCGTGGGGCGTGCGGCGTACGGCGCGTCGTGTGGCGTACGGGGTGCGGCGTGCGGCGGGAATAAGGAAAACTGCGAGGTGACTGGCGCATTGCATCCGCTGCGAGGCGAGTTCACCCATCCGCCCCTTCCGAATCCCTGCCTCACGCCGCGCGCGCCCCGCCGCCCGACGCGCCGCACGCCTTTCGCCGTACGGACATCCTTACGTCATGGGATGCAGTGACGAGATGCACCGTCGAAACCACTAACCTGGGAGTCGTGGGCACCCGAGGCTAGAGGAGCGCCAGTCGTGCCGGTGGCCCTCGCTGGCGCGAGGGACCGCTCCCCGACTACACTCCCGCATGGCCACCCGCAAACGCAGCGCGACCCGCGCGAGCACTCCGACAAAGTCGATCCCCGCCGCCGACGCAGCAAAGAAGAAGAAGCCGGCTGTCGCACGTCCGAAGGGCAGGTCGACAGCCGCCCCGAACGGGAAATCCCCTCGCACTGCTGGCGGGAAACGGGGGAATCCCACGCAACTCGCCGCTGCGCAGGCCGAGTCGCAGGAGGGCCTGCGCGAGCGTACGGAGGCGGGACACCTCGCCGCCGGCCGCACGCCTCCGTCGCAGCTCACCGCCAAACGGAGCAGCGGTGCCGTGCGCAAGATCGACGATGACCTGCGCGACTTCACCGGTCCGGTGACCGAAGACGAAAAGCTTCTTCAGGCGCCGCTGGAAGACCGGCGCGCGCCAGGCGACTTCACGCGCACTGACACTTGGCGTGTGATGCGGATCATGGGCGAGTTCATCGAGGGATTCGACAACCTCGCGAAGGTGGAGCGCGGCGTGTCCATCTTCGGATCGGCGCGGACCGCCCCGGACGATCCGCAGTACCTGGCCGCCGAAGAGACAGCACGCCTGCTCGCGCAGGCCGGCTTCTCGATCATCACGGGTGCCGGGCCCGGCATCATGGAGGCCGCCAACAAGGGCGCGAAGGAAGGGGGTGGCCGTTCGATCGGGTGCAACATCGAGCTGCCGTTCGAGCAGGGGGCGAATCCGTATGTCGACACGCTCGTGAACTTCCGCTACTTCTTCGTGCGGAAGACGATGTTCATCAAGTATTCGAGCGCCTTCATCATCTTTCCCGGCGGCTTCGGTACCCTGGACGAGGCGTTCGAGGCGTTGACGCTCATCCAGACGGGCAAGATCTATCAGTTTCCCGTCATCCTCTTCGGCCGGCATTACTGGGCCGGTCTGATCCGCTGGCTGCAGACACGCGTGCTCACCGAAAAGAAAATCTCGGCAGGCGACCTTGATCTGCTGCTGCTCACCGACGACCCGCGCGAAGCGGCACACGCGGTGATCGAGGCGCATGCCGCAGCGAATGGGCGGGGCGCGAGCAAGGACGTGTCGTGACGAGTCGTGCGGCGAAGGCACGCACGCTCGGCTGATCGAGGGCAAACACTCCAGCGTCGGATGGCATGGCGAGCAAGAAGAGCGGTTCAGGAAAGGAGGATGGACGCGAACGCGGCGGATTCAAATCGTCGCGCCACGGTACGGGCACCGGCGCCGGCAAGGCATCGGCGGCGGGCAACAAGAGCGAGCAGAAGCGAGCGGCCGACGAGCGCGAGAGCGCGGGCGCCCAACACACGTCGCACGAAGGCTCGAAGTTCCTGCGCGGCGGCAAGATCGAGCCGCGCCGCATCGACGGCACCGAGACGGCCGCCGACCTGATCGACGGAACCTTCCAGGCGTACAACGCGGCGCGGCTTCGCGAAGCGTGCCAGCTCTTCAGCAAGAAGATGCTCGAGCCCGATGTGACGGTAGGTCTCACGCTCACCGGGGCACTGACGCCCGCGGGACTCGGCATGTCGTCGCTCATCCCGCTTCTCGAGGCCGGGTTCGTCGACTGGATCATCTCCACCGGCGCGAACCTCTACCACGATGCCCACTTCGGGCTCGGGCTCTCCATGCACCGGGGCAACGCGCAGGCAAGCGATACGCTCCTGCGCGAAGAGGGCATCGTCCGCATCTACGACATCTTCTTCGACTACGACGTCCTGCTCAGCACGGACGCATTCTTCCGCAAGATCATCCAGGGCGAGGAATTCCAGCGGGCGATGAGCAGTGCCGAGTTCCACGCGCTCTGCGGGAAGTACATCCGCGAGCGCGAGAAGACGCTCGGGCTCGGAAACAAGTCGCTGCTCGGCGTCGCGTACGAGTGCGGTGTGCCGATCTACACCTCGTCACCAGGTGACTCGTCGATCGGGATGAACATCGCCGCGCTCGCGCTGGAGGGAAACAAGTGCGTGATCGATCCCAACGCCGACGTTAACGAAACCGCGTCGATCGTGCTCGGCGCGAAGCGAGGTGGAGGCAAGAGCGCGATCCTCATCTGCGGCGGTGGCAGCCCCAAGAACTTCGCGTTGCAGACCGAACCCCAGATTCAGGAAGTGCTCGGCATCGACGAAAAGGGACACGATTATTTCCTTCAGATCACCGATGCACGCCCCGATACCGGCGGTCTTTCCGGTGCGACGCCGGCGGAAGCCGTGAGCTGGGGGAAGATCGACCCCGACCGGCTGCCCGACGCTGTGGTCTGCTACCTCGACACCACCGTCGCGCTGCCTCTGCTCACCTCGTACGCGCTGGCGCGGCACGAGCCGCGAGCCCAGAAGCGGCTGCTCGACAAGCGAGTCCACAACATGAACGTGCTGCGCCGCGAGTTCGCCAACGCGGGTGGAGCTCCGCGCGAACCGTCTGAGACGGACGCGAAGCTGCCGATGCATCGCTGACGCGGCGTACGGCGTGCGGCGAAAGGCGTGCGGCCAACTGCCACTGCCAACTGCCAACTGCACGCCTCATCACTGTCACCTCAGCGTGGCGAGCGAGAGTTTTCTTCCACGAGACCCTCATGAAGATCGCCGACCTGCTCCTCCCCGAATACGACAACGAGATTGGCGTAACGCGGCGTGTTCTCGAACGCGTGCCCGATGATCGCGCCGACTGGAAGCCGCACTCCAGGGCATTCTCCATGGCCCACCTCGCGCAACTCGTCGCCATGCTGCCAGGCTGGGTGGAACACGTGATGAAGAAAACGGAGCTCGACATCGCGCCCAGGAGTGGGCCCACGATCGTTTACTCGAACCAGAAAGTGTCGATGCTCCTCACCACCTTCGACGCAGGCGCGGCCGCGGGCCGCGCCGCACTGGTACGCGCGACCGACGCGGAGTTCGATGTGCCGTGGACGCTCCTCGCGGCGGGCACCGTCGTCTCCACTCAACCGCGCTACATGGCCCTGCGCCAGCTCGTGCTCAATCATCTCGTGCATCACCGCGCGCAGCTCGGCGTCTACCTGCGAATCACCGATCAGAAGGTGCCGCAGATGTACGGACCGACGGCGGACGAGCGGTAGCCACCCCCTCACGCAGCACTGCATCCACGAACGCCAGCGCGGAGTATTCGCCGGCGCTCAGGATGCCGACCAGCGGCTCACGCCCCAGCACACGGCGCGCGATCGCACGTGGCGTATCGCCCGCCTCGGATCGCGACATGATCTCGCGCCTCGTCTCCTCGAGCCAGCTCGCCTTCGCTCGTAACCTCGCCGCCGCATCCGTCACCGGGCCGCGATGCGCGTCGAGCAGGAGACGGGGTTCCAATGCCGCGGCGGCGCGAAGGCTGGCCAACAGACGTCCTGGCGATTCGCTGCGATGCGCCACGCGAACTTTCACGCCCAGGTACAGGTCGCCCGAGATGAGGATTCGCCGTCGTGCATCCCACACGCCGGTGTGGTCCACCGTGTGCCCGGGCAACGGCACGAGCTCCAGCGGCGCTGGATCGAACGCCCGGAGCGGCGCGACGAGGCGATCCGGTCGCCCCCACACCACTCGGCGATAGGGCCGGATGGCTGGTCGGGCTCGGAGGGTCGACTCGCATGACGCGTGCATCACGAGCGGAAACCCGCGGTCGGCGAGCATGGCCGCGTTCCCGGCGTGATCCTCGTGCCAGTGCGTCACGATTGCGCCGCGCACCTTCATCTCCTCCATCGCGTCGAGCAACTCGCTCGCCACGCGACGAAAGCCTGTATCGATGAGCACACCATCGACGACGTACGCGCTCACCTCGTAGCCGACAAATCGGCCGCTCCACGAGCTCAGGCGGAGGCGCGTGACCCCGGGTTCGACCGACTCGAGAAGGACGCTCACGAGGCCCGACGAATTGCCCCGCGCCACCGCGCGCGATAGACTGAAGGAACGTGGCGCCCGGCCGTCGGCTCGGCGCCTTCTTCCGTTGGTGTCTCGAAGTCCGGCATTCCGATGATCGAAGAGCTCAAGGCGAAACTCGGGGACGAGGTCGAAAAGCTCCAGTTCGAGCTGAACGTTACCCTGCCGGGCGAGATCCGGAGAGCGGTCGAGATGGGCGACCTCCGCGAGAACAGCGAATACAAGGCGGCGCTGGAGCGGCAGCAGTTCGTGCGCGCGCGACTGAGCCAACTCCGCGAGCGGCTCAGCAAACTCTCATCGATCGACCTTACACAGATTCCGCACGACTCGGTCGGTCTGGGCTCCAAGGTCGTGGTGGCGGATCAGAAATCAGGACTCTCCGAGACCTACAACCTCGTGTTCGGTGACGCCCTCGAGTTCGAGGAGGGACAGGTCACGATGTCCTCGCCGATCGGCCGCTCGCTGCTGGGCAAGAAAGTCGGGGACGTCGCCTTCCTCAGGCTGCCGACGATGATGCGGCAGTTGAAGGTCACGGAGCTCCAGACGATCCACGACCAGCAGGCGGACAAGGTGTAGGCGGCGTGGCGCTCAGGACGCGCCGCGCTGCTCCACCCGGAACATCCGTTCGACCTCCGCATCGTACGCCGCGATCGCCGCGAGCGTTTCGTCGGCACTCCAGCTGAGCCATCGCGCCACGCGCGGTGCCACGCGCCGCGCCGTGCTTCGCCCGTTGTCGAGCGTCTCGAAGGCGATCGGCGTGCGCCGAATGAGCAGGTCGCCGAGGGTGGCTGCGAGCTCTTCGTCGATTGCATGCCGCAACTCGGCCATGAGATAAGGGCGAGACGACTCGACGCGCTCGGCCAGTGACGCATCAGCGTCGGCCAGCGCCCACACCGATCGCCACTCGCTGCCGTGCGCCCGCACGAGTCGGGTGGCGACCGAGGCATCTTGGGTGAGCGTCGTGGCGGCCGTGATCTCCCCCGGCACGTCGGCCAGATCGCCGCCGGCCAATGGCATGCTCGCCGTGCGCGCCGCGGTGCGAGGCGCGCCGAGCGCCTGCTGAACCGCATCGACGACCTGACTGGCCATGACGCGATACGTGGTGAGCTTCCCGCCGGTCACGCTCACCAGCCCGGGTACTCGCGACGTGATGACGTGCTCACGCGAGGCGGAGCCCGGATCGCCCTCCGCGCCATCACTCGCCATCAGCGGACGCAGGCCCGCCCAGGCGGACACCACATCGTCGCGCTCGAGCCGCGCGCCAGGGAAGTAGTGGTTGGCGGCATCGAGCAGGTACGCGACATCAGTCTCCAATGCCCGCACCTCCTCGGGCGCCACCACTTCATAGCTGTCGGTGGTACCGATGATCGTGAACTCGCCCGCTGGCAGAATGAACATCACCCGCCCGTCGCGCGGAGCGATCACGGTCACCGCTCCGGAATTCCGTATTCGATCGCGCGCCACACACACGTGCACACCCTTGCTTCCGCGCACCGCTGGCCGACGCTCACCGCCAGCGAGACGTTCGACCGCGTCGCTCCACGGTCCCGTCGCGTTCACGACGACGCGCGCGCGCATGGTGATCTGCTCGCCAGTCATCACGTCCATCACTGCCGCACCACCTACTCGGCCGTCGACGGACGACAGCGACACGACTCGCGCGTGATTGAGCACGACGGCGCCAGCCGCGATGGCCGAACGTACCGTGGCGAGCGTCAGCCGCGCGTCGTCTGTGGCGGCATCCCAGTACCGCGCGCCTCCCGTGAGTCCGCAGGCGGCGAGTTCCGGCTCGTGCGCGAGTACGCCAGCGATGCTCAGTCGTTCGTGCCGCCCCACATTCCGGAACAGGGCAAGCAGGTCGTACAGTGCGAGTCCCGCGGCCAGCTTCCAGCGCGGCACGCGCGCGCCGGTGTACACCGGCCAGACGAATGCCAGCGGGCGCACGAGGTGGGGCGCGATGCGGAGCAGCGTGCGTCGTTCGGCGCTCGACTCGAACACGAGCCGCAACTGCCCGTGCTCCAGGTACCGCACCCCGCCGTGCACCAACCGCGACGAGCGGCTCGAGGTGCCGCTCGCGAAGTCGTCCTGCTCCACGAGCGCTGTCCGGAGCCCGCGCAGCGCGGCATCGCGTGCGACGCCCGCGCCGGTGATCCCCCCACCAATGACGAGCACGTCGAACGACTCGCGCGCGAGCGCATCGAGCGTGCGTCGGCGCACGGCCTGTGGCGGGACGGGTGTCGATGGCACTCCCCGGAAGCTAATCCGCGCGTACCTTCCAGCCATGCTCACTTTCGGTTCCCCGGGCCGGCGCGTCGCCATCGTCGCCGGCCTTCGTACGCCTTTCGCGCGCTCGGGCACGACGCTCAAGTCGCTGTCGGCGATCGAGCTCGGCAAGCGGGTGGTGGCCGAGCTCATTCAGCGCAGCGAGATCGACGGCAAGCTCGTGGACGCGCTCGTCTACGGAACCGTCGTCCCATCGGTGACCGCGCCGAACATTGCGCGGGAGGTGTCGCTGATTCCACTGCTGCCGAGAGGCGTGCAGTCGTACACGGTGGGTCGTGCCTGCGCGTCTGCCAACCAGGCGATCACCGACGCCGCCGACCAGATCGCGCTCGGTCATGCCGACGTGATCATCGCTGGCGGAGCGGAATCGCTGTCCAACGTGCCGATCCTGCATTCTCGCGGGATGAGCGACGCGCTCGTTGCCGCCTCGCGCGCAAAGAGTTTCGGTGGCCGCGTCCGCGCCCTCGCCAAGGTGCGCGCGCGGGATCTCGTCCCGATCACGCCGGCCATCGCCGAGCCCTCCACCGGCGAGTCGATGGGGGAGTCGGCGGAGAAGATGGCGAAGATCAACGGCATCCCGCGCGCCGATCAGGATCACTTCGCGTTGCGCTCGCACCGCCTCGCCGCCGCTGGTACCGAGGATGGTCGTCTCACCGCGGAGATCGCCCCCGTCTACATTCCGCCCAGCTTCGGCGCGATGACATCGGACAACGGGATTCGCCCCGATTCCTCGATGGATCAGCTTCGCACGCTCAAGCCCGTGTTCGACCGCGCGAACGGGTCGGTCACCGCCGGCAACGCGTCGCCGCTCACGGACGGTGCGAGCGCCGTCCTGCTCATGAGCGAGGAGCACGCGAAGGCGCTCGGCCATGTGCCGATGGCGTATATCCGCAGTTACAGCTACGCGGCGCTCGATCCCGGCGAACAACTGCTCATGGGCCCCGTGCTGGCTGCGCCCGTTGCACTGGAGCGTGCGGGACTGAACCTCAGGGACATCGACCTGATCGAGATGCATGAAGCCTTCGCCGCGCAGGTGCTGTCCAATCTGCACGGCTTCGAGTCGAAGTCCTGGGCCGAGCGCGCCGGTTTCTCCAAGCCGGTTGGCGAAGTCGATCGGTCGAAGCTGAACGTGATGGGAGGCTCGCTCTCCATCGGACATCCCTTCGGTGCGACGGGAGGGCGCATTCTCACGACGCTCTGCAACGAGCTCGCGCGCCGCGATGGCGAATTCGGCCTCATGACGGTGTGCGCGGCGGGCGGAATGGGCCACGCCATGGTGGTCGAGCGCGCATGAGGACGACGGCACTCTCGCTCGATCAGGTGGACGGCATCGCCGTGGTGACGATCGACCTGCCCGGGGAACCGGTGAACAAGGTGACGGCTGGCTTGCGCGCGGAATTCGCCGTCATGTTCGACCGGATCGCCGCCGACAGCTCGATCAGGGGCGTCGTACTCGCGTCGGGCAAGGCGGACAACTGGATCGCCGGCGCCGACATCGACGAGTTCCTCACGCTCAAGACGCCGGCCGATGCCGAGGCGCTCAGTCGCGGCGGGCAGGAACTGCTGGCGCGACTCGAGTCGCTCGGCATGCCCGTTGTCGCCGCCATTCACGGCGCGTGCCTCGGCGGCGGTCTCGAGACGGCCCTCGCATGTCGGTATCGCATCGCGACCGATCATCCGAAGACGGTGCTCGCGCTGCCCGAGGTGCAACTCGGACTCATCCCCGGTGCGGGGGGGACCCAGCGACTGCCGCGCCTCATCGGGCTGCAGCGCGCACTGGACATGATTCTCACCAGTCGCACCGTGCGCGCACGCAAGGCGTACCAGATGGGGCTCGTTGACGAGCTCGTGCACCCCGCGATCCTTGCCGATGTCGCGCTCGACCGGGCTCGGAAGCTGGCGGACGGTGGACTCGCTGCGCGCCGCCGACCGAAGGATCGCGGTGCCACGGGCATGCTGCTCGAGGACAACCCCATCGGCCGCGCGATCGTGTTCAGGAAGGCCCGTGAGGGCGTGCTTGCCACGACGCAGGGGAACTATCCCGCCCCGCTCGCGGCGTTGCGCGCCGTGCAGGCTCGATTCGAGCGTGGGCGTGAGGCGGGTTATCGCGAAGAGGCCCGCGCATTCGGCGAGATGGCGATGTCGGACGAGTCGCAGCAGCTCGTCTTTCTGTTCTTTGCCACGACGGCGCTGAAGAAGGATTCGGGGGTCGACGCGCCAGCGCCCGCACCGCGTCCGATCGAGACGCTTGGTGTCATCGGCGCCGGCTTCATGGGAGCGGGGATCGCGACCGTCGCCGTGCAGCAGTCGACGCCGGTGCGACTCAAGGACACGGACACCACGCGTGTGGCGCGAGGCATCGCGGCGGTGAGCGACGTACTGCGAGGCCGCCTGAAGAAGCGGCAGATCACGCGTCTGCAATACGACGATCAGCTCGGCCTTGTCGGCGGCACCACCAGCTACGCCGGGTTCGGACGGGCAACGCTGGTGATCGAAGCGGTGTTCGAGGATCTCGCGCTCAAGCATCGCGTGCTGCGCGAGGTGGAGCCGGTACTCGACGCGACCGCGGTCTACGCCTCGAACACGAGCACGATTCCCATCTCGCGCATCGCCGAGGCGGCCGAGCGGCCGGATCGCGTGCTGGGAATGCACTTCTTTTCACCCGTGCACAAGATGCCGTTGCTCGAGGTGATCGTCACGCCGGACACTGCGAAGGACGCGACGGTGAGCGCGGTCGCGTACGGCAAGCGGTTGGGCAAGACGGTGATCGTCGTGAACGACGCGCCGGGCTTCTACACGACGCGCACGCTCTCGGCCTACATGAACGAGGCCGGCCGGTTGTTGGACGAGGGGGTGGCCATCGAGGCGATCGATGGCGCACTCACGGCATTCGGGTTCCCAGTCGGACCGATCACCCTGCTCGATGAAGTCGGCATCGACGTCGGGGGAAAGGTGGGCCAGGTCCTGTTCGAGGCGTTTGGGGCACGCATGGCGCCCAGTGAGTCGATGCGGCGGGTGGTCGAGTCCGGGCGGACCGGCCGGAAGGGGAAGAAGGGGTTCTATCTGTACGGCGAGGACGGCACCAAGAACGCCGTGGATTCCACGGTGTACGAGCTGCTGCCCCGGGGAGCCGCGCGTGTCCAGATGGAGGCGTCGGAAATCCGCGAGCGCTGTGTGCTGGCCATGGTGAACGAGGCGGCCCGCTGCCTGGATGAGGGTGTATTGCGCTCGCCACGGGACGGCGACGTGGGAGCGGTGTTCGGCATCGGGTTTCCCCCCTTCCGGGGAGGCCCCTTCCGGTATGTGGACGCGGTGGGCGCAGGTCGGATCGTAGAGGAGCTGGAGGCGCTTGACGATCGCTTTCCGGGTCGATTCGAGCCCGCGGAGGTCCTGGCGGCGCATGCGCGGGCGCACGATCGTTTCTATCCAGCGCACGGGCCGCCGCTCCCGTAGGTTTCCCGAAGCTGCGGTACCGCGTGCAGGCGTGCCTATTCGAGTGAGCATCGAGCCTCATACTGTGACGGTGTGAATTGAGCGAAGGTCAAGACGGTATGGAAAGCTCGGACGCTGCGCTCGTGTCACGAGTGCTGCACGGGGAGGTGAACGCGTATGGTGCGCTGGTCTCGCGGTATCGGGATCGCTACGCGCGCTACGCCGTTCACATGCTCGGTAATCGGGAGGACGCCGAGGAAGCGCTGCAGGACGCGTTCACCCGCGCGTACCGGTCACTGGCTCGGTGCGAGGATCCGGAGCGCTTCGGCGCATGGTTGTTCCGAATTCTCGTCAACCGGTGTCGAACGAGTGGGGCACGGCGCGTGCGCCGAGGGCAGACGTTCGTGCACGACGATGGCGCGCTCATGAAGGCGTCGGAGGAGCACCCGGCCGAGCAGACGATGTGGCGCGAGGAGATCGAGCGCGCGGTTGGCGAGCTGAGCCCGGACCAGCGAGAGGCATTCCTTCTGAAGTACGTGGAGGATCTCGGGTACGATGAGATGGCGGACATCACCGGCGTCGGTGTGTCCGCCCTGAAGATGCGAGTCATGCGCGCCTGCGATCGGCTGCGCACCCTGTTGCAAGAGGTACACAGTGGCTGAGTGGGGACGGACGACCCTCGAGATGGTCGTGCAGGAGTTGCAGCAACCGGTTCGCCTCGATCCATCGTTCGAGCGACGGGTGATGGTGCGCGTGCGCCGTCTCTACGCGCAGCGGCGACGTCGGGGCTTCGGCACCTGGCTCGGCATCGCGTCCCGCGTGACGCACCATCCCGGCTGGGCGGCCGCTCTTGCGGCTGGTATCGTCGCGATCGTCACCGCGGGTGTGCTGCGTTCGCGTCCCCCGGTGTCGACGTCTGCCTCATCCGTGTTCGAGCCGGTGCAGTTCGTCCTCGTGGCGCCGGCAGCGCTGAGTGTGGCGGTCGTGGGCGACTTCAACGACTGGGGACTCAACGACTCTGCGCTCGTCGCGACCAATCATCAGGGTGTGTGGAGCGTCACTGCGCCCGTGCCGGCGGGAGTGCATCGATATGCCTTCGTCGTGAATGGAAAGGAGTGGGTGGCCGATCCGAGCGCTCCGCGTTCCGCGGGTGACGACTTCGGCTTGCCCAGCAGTGCACTTATCGTCGAGGACAGCACGAAATGATCAACCGTCCGTTCCGGGTACTCGTCACGTTCGCGCTCGCGAGCGCGGCACTCGCGCCGGCCGACGCGCAGGATCCGCGTATTGGAACCCGGCTCGACGCGCCGTCGCGCGCCGCGATCACCGCGCTGGTCGACTCGGCACGCGCGCAGGGAATTCCCGTCGAGCCATTGATGGAGAAGGTGTACGAGGGCATGGGGAAGGGGGCGGACGGTCCCCGGATCGTCGCGGCGGTGCGCTCACTCACGCTGGAGATGGCGAGCGCGCATCGCGCACTCGGCACCATCGCCTCCGCCGACGAGATCAAGGCGGCCGCGTCGGCCATGCACGCCGGCGTTCCGGCCGTGGAGCTCGGCAAGCTGAAGAAGCAGAGCGGGCTGCGCCGTTCGCTCACGTTGCCGTTTACCGTGCTGGCGGACATCGTGTCCCGCGGCGTGCCGGTGGAAACCGCGGCGAACGCCATCCGCTCCCTCATGGGCGCCGGTGCGAAGGATGCCGACATCAACAAGTTTCAGCGCAACGTGCGCGTGGACATCGAGCAGGGCGCACCACCGGCCGCGGCGGCCGAGACTCGTGCGAAGGCGGGTGTTCCCGCCACGAAGCCCGAGGAACAGGATGACCAGTGATGGCGTGACGGGCTGACACGTCACGCTGGCATCGCGAGGGCACACCGGACCGAGTCCGGTGTGCCCTTTCCCGTCCTCCCGCCTACACTTCACGATTCACCGCTCACCATTCACCGTAGCCATGCTTCTCAATCGTCTCAGCGCCATCGCCCTCACTGCCGGCGCACTCTCGCCGCTCGGTGCCCAGACCACCGGCGACCCGAGCCGGATCACCGTGGAACGCATCTTCGCGTCGCCCGACTTCCGGGGCGGCGTGATCCCCCAGCCGTCATGGCTCAACTCGGGAAGCTCGTACATCATTCCGCGGCCAGCGAAGGATGGCGGCACCGAGCTCGTGAAGGTGGACGTGGCGACGGGGCAGGAGACGGTACTCGCAAAGGCGGACCAGCTTGCGGCGGAAGGAAAGAAGCTCGACGTCGAGGAGATCTCGCTGAGCGGTGACGAGCAGCTGGCGATCCTCTTTCACAATTCGGTGCAGGTGTGGCGCACCAATACGCGCGGATTGTTCACCGTCTACGACTTCCGCTCCGGGAAGCTGACGCCCGTCTCGCGGAAGAGTGGCCTGCAGATGTTCGCCAAGGTGTCACCGGACGGACGGAAAGTGGCGTTCGTTCGCGACAACAACCTGTACGTCACCGAACTCGCGAGCGGCCGGGAGACGCGGCTCACGAGCGACGGCAGCGAGAACATCATCAACGGCACCACCGACTGGGTCTACGAGGAAGAGCTCGGGCTGCGCGACGCATTTCGATGGAGCCCTGACTCCCGGCACATCGCGTTCTGGCGGTTCGATCAGAGCGCCGTGCCGGCCATGCCGATTGTCGACGAGCTCGGGCTCTACCCGAAGGTCACGACACTGCGTTATCCCAAGGCGGGCGAGAAAAACTCGCGCGTCACGCTCGGCATCATCCATCTGGGTACCACCCGTCCGACGTGGCTCAGCGTGGGGCCCGATACCGGGCAGTATTTCGCGCGCATGGAGTGGGTGGGCAGCGATTCGGTGGCCGTGCAGCGCATGCCGCGCAAGCAGAACCAGGTCGACTTGATGCTGCTCGACGCCACGACGGGCCGCGGCCGCATCGTGATGACCGACCGGGACGACGCGTACGTCGACGTCGAGAATGGGGACCTGCGCTGGATCGGTGCCGGCAAGCGTCAGTTCCTCTTTCTCTCGGATCGCAGCGGCTGGAGACAGCTCTACCTGCATGACCGGGATGGCAGGATCGTTCGCCAGCTCACCACCGACGGCATGGACATCCTCGGCGTGCTCGGCGTGGACGACGCCAACGGATACGTATACGTGTCCGCCGCGGCGCCCACTCCCATGGAGCGCAACACCTATCGCGTGAAGGTGGCCGGCGGTGCAATGGAGCGCGTGACGCCACAGTCCGGGACGCACAACTTCAACATCAGTCCCGACGCGCGCTACGCCGTGGATATCCATTCCACGATCAGCGCGCCGCCGGTCGCGACACTCTACTCGCTGCCGTCGATGCGCGTGATCCGCGTGCTCCAGGACAACGCGCCACTCAAGGCGCGACTCGCGCAGGTCTCGATGCGCCCGGCGGAGTTCATGAAGGTGCCGATGCCGGACGGCACGGTGCTCGACGGCTACCGCATCGTGCCGGCCACGTTCGACAGCACGAAGAAGTATCCGGTGCTCATGTACGTGTACGGCGGTCCGGCCGCACCCCAGGTGAACGACGCATGGGGGGGCACGCGCCTGCTGTGGCACCAGAGCCTCGCGCAGCAGGGCTACGTCGTGGTCTGCGTCGACAACCGCGGCGCTGCGTGGCGCGGACGTGACTTCCGCAAGACGACGCAGTACACGCTCGGCGTGAAGGAATCGCAGGATCAGATCGACGCCGCGAAGTGGATCGGGCGTCAAAGCTGGGCCGATGCGCGACGGATCGGCATCTGGGGCTGGAGCTACGGCGGATTCATGAGCGCGCTCGCGGCCGGTCGCGGCGGCGATGTCTTCAAGGCAGCGCTCGTCGTGGCGCCGGTCACCGACTGGAACCTCTACGACACCATCTATACCGAGCGCTACATGTGGACGCCCAAGGAGAATGCCGCGGGATATCGCGACGGTTCACCGCAGACGTATGCGAAGGGAGTAAAGGCCCGGATGCTGCTCGTGCACGGGACCGGCGACGACAACGTCCATCCGCAGAACACGGTGCAGTACGCGAACAAGCTCCAGGCGGCGGGCACACCGTTCTACATGCTGCTCTACCCGAACCGCACGCATTCCATCTCGGGCGGCAACACCTCGGTACATCTCTACAATTCGTTCACGAGATTCCTGCTCGAGAGCCTTTGAACCTGCGGTACCGCGTCATGCGAATACGTGGGCGCCCTGGAGTCTGAGGGCGGTCGCAAGACAGCCGCCAAACGGCGGGATTACATTTAGGCTCGCCTGCCGGCTCGCGCCGGCCTCCGTCGTACAGAGAGCTCATGATTCGGAATACCCTGCTGTATCTCTCCGATCAACCGCGGGTCTTCAAGTTCGTCCGCAATAATCGGCTCGCCAAGCAGTTCGCTCGCCGCTTCGTGGCCGGCGAAACGGTGACGGAGGCACTCGCCGCCGTGCGTGAACTGAACGCGAAGGGGATCACGGCGTCGCTCGATCTGCTCGGGGAGAGCGTGAACACGGAGCGCGAGGCCCGCAACGCCCGGGACGAATACCTTCAGTTGCTCGACCGGATCCATGAGTCGAAGCTCGATGCCAACGTCTCGGTGAAGTTGACGGCGATGGGCCTCGACATCGATCACGAGCTGAATGTCGCGATCATGCAGGACATTCTCGGTCGCGCCCGGCAGTACGACACCTTCGTGCGCATCGACATGGAGGGAAGCGCGTACACGGACGTGACGCTGGACCTGTTCGAGCAGCGGCTGTATCCGGCGTACAAGGCCAACGTGGGCGTCGTGCTCCAGAGCTATCTCTATCGCACGTTCGCCGACGTCGAGCACATGAATACCCTCCGCGCCCGGGTACGTCTCTGCAAGGGCGCCTACAAGGAGCCGGCCAAGGTCGCGTATCCCGACAAGCGCGATGTGGACGCGAACTACATCAAGTGCATGCGTGAACTGATGCTCAAGGGCAACTACCCCGGCATCGCGACACACGACCCTGCGATGATCAACGAGGCGAAGCGCTGGGCGAAGGAGCAGGGGATCGGGGCGGATCGGTTCGAGTTCCAGATGCTGTACGGCATTCGTCGCGACCTTCAGGAATCGCTCGTGAAGGAAGGCTATCGCGTCCGCTGCTACGTGCCCTTCGGCACCCAGTGGTATCCGTACCTCATGCGCCGCCTCGCCGAGCGGCCGGCCAACGTCGCCTTCATCACCGGCAGCGTCCTGCGCGAGGCGTTCAACGGTCGCCGCTAGGCCGTTCGCCATGCCAGGCCAGCATCTGCCCGCCGACCATTCGCGCGGAGACGCCAACACCATCGGCGGCTACGCCGCCGCGCACGGCCGGCCCGCCGCATTTGAGGGGAGCGACGGAGTCTCGTACAGCGTCGAGATCGTCTCGTCGCCCACCGGCGACCCCGAGAGGCCGTGGGGCGCGTACCTGCTGTTCGTGCAATGGGCCCGTATCGGTGGGGCGTCTCCCACCGGCCACCTCGAGACGGAGTATCTCGCCGAGGCGGATAACGAATCCGATGCGCGTGCGGTGGTCGGCGCGCTCTCGCTCGGTCAGGTTCGGGCCGCGCTGCATGCGCTCATCATGGAACGCGCCGGCGGAACACCGGGCCGACGGTGGTGGGACGCGATGAAGGAAGACGTCGACGAGACGGGAGGACAGCCGTGAGCGCCGACGCCGACACGTCGGACCCGATGCGACACGGCGTGGTGCTGAGCGGTACCGGGGGCATCTGGCGCGTGCAGCGCGACGGTGGAGACGTGATCGAGGCGTCATTGCGCGGTCGCGTGAAGAAGGCGAACTCGGGCCGGCGCGCCGACGGTTCGTTGCGTCGCGATACCATCTCGTCCGCGGCTGCGACACTCAAGCTTGCGATCGGAGACCGCGTGCTGCTGGAGCAGGACGAGCCGGACGGCGATATCGCGATCGCGCAGATCCTGCCGCGTCGCTCGCGGCTCGCGCGCCGGGCACCCGGAGGCGGACGGGGCGAGCGCGTGGTCGCCGCCAACGTGGATCAGGTGGTGATGGTTTTCGCCGCGGCAAACCCCGAGCCGCATCCCCGCATGCTCGACCGCTTTCTCGTCATCGCCGAAGCCAACGATCTCGCGGCGCGCATCGTCATCAACAAGGTGGAACTGGTGGGTGGCGCGGAGGCGGCGCGTGGGCGTTGGATGGACTACGAGCGCGCCGGCTACACCGTGCACTACACGAGCGTCAAGCGGCGCGAGGGGCTCGACGCGCTGCACGAGGCCCTTGCCGGTCAGGTGAGCGTGCTCACCGGTCCGTCCGGCGTCGGGAAGTCGTCGCTGCTGAACGCCATGTACGAGGGGCTCGATCTGCGCGTCGGCGAGATCAGCGAGTCGGTGAACAAAGGACGGCATACCACGGTGGGCGGATTCCTGCACCCGCTGCCCGGCGCGGGCGGGGGATACGTCGCCGACACGCCCGGTCTCCGCGAAGTCGGCATGTGGGCGCTCTCGCCCACCGAGCTCGATCAGTGCTTTCCCGAGCTGCGTCCCTTCCTCACGGGCTGTCGATTCGCCGACTGCCGGCACAGCGTCGAGCCGCACTGCGCGGTGCGGGCGGCGGTGGAACACGGTGACGTGAGCCGAGCGAGGTACGAGAGCTTCCTCAAGCTTCGCGACGAGCTGGAAGGGGAGAAGCCCACCTGGTAGCAGGCGGATGCGTAAGCAGCTGAGCTGAGGAGCGACACCGCGCCGAGCGTTCCTACCAGCTGCCCCGTTCGCCCGCGACCTCGATCACGCGTCCGATCCGGTCCGCGGCGTGACGCCAGTTCGTCTGTACGGCGGTTTGGGCCTCGTCCACGAATCCGCGCTCGATGGCTTCGATGATCGCGTCGTGCTCCCGCACCGATGCGGCGATGTCGCTCGTCAGCATGCTGATGTACATGCGAATGTAGCGCTCCGCCTGCGGCTTCACGCTGTCGTGCATTGCAATCAACCGCGGGCCGGCGCCCGCCACGACAATCTGTCGGTGGAAGCGTTCGTCGGCTTCGTACATCCGGCCGTGATCGGTGGGGACAACGCGTCCGGTGTCGTGAAAGTCGGTGTTGAGCGCGCGAAGCTCGGCCGTCAACGCGCGACGGTCGGCGACCGGCATCTCGGCAGCCCATCGTGCGCCGAGTCCTTCGAGCTCGCCGACGATGTTCAGCAGCTCGTGGACGTCGATGCGCGTGAGCGGCGCGACCGTCAGCCGGGCCTGCTGCGCGCCGGGAGCGCCGACGACGAATCCTTCCTGCTGCAGCCGCTGCAGCGCCTCACGCACCGGCGTGCGGCTCACTCCGAGCCGGCTCGCCACCTCCGTCTCGACGACTCTGCTGCCCGGCGCGAGAAGTCCCTGCACGATCAGGTCGCGCAGGCGAAGGTACACCTGCTCGGGACGCGAGCCATGCGGCGCACCGGCCGCGCCAGAATCCGCCTCCGCACGCGTGCGTGCGGCGTCGGTCGCGGCGGAACGGGTCGAGGCTGATGAACGGCGCGCGGGCATCGATGGGCGGGGTGGCGGACCGTGGAAATATACCGGGAAATGGGTGTCTGGAGCGTCCCCTGATCGTGCCCGTGTGCAAACTCGGGCGGCACGCACGTCTCCTTGGCAACTCTTCACTCACGAGGCTACGCATGCGCGCTCCCCGTTCACCGGTCCATCACCGCGCCATCCTGCTGTTACTCGCCCTGCTCTCGCCCACCCTCGGCGCACACGCACCCCAGCGCGGTGGGCTTCGCCAAACCACGACGATCGTCGGCCGCGTCTCCGATCCGGTGGGGCGACCCATCTCCGGGGTCAGCGTCACCATCGCGGCGCGGACATTGGCCGCAGCGACCGACGCAGACGGACGGTACGCGCTCCGCGTCGAACGGCAGTTGGACATCGAGCGCATCGTCGTGCACTTCCGCCGGACCGGATACGCCAACCGCGATCTTCCGCTCGCCGTGCGCGGCGACACGGTGCGTCTCGACGCTCAGCTCGTCCCACGATCGACACTCATGGACTCGACGACAGTCGCCGGACGCACCGCTCCGCGTGACGCGACCGTCGGAGCCGCGACAATGGGCACGGCGGGCGGTATCGCGAGGGGGGATATCGCGCTCCGCGCTCAGGTAGGCATGCGCGAGCGATCACTCCCCCGCCATCGTCCGTATCCCGTCCAGACGGACAGCGGCAACACCGAGGCGTACGAGCATATCGACGAGAATGCGTTCCGATCGCCGCTCGTCGCCCCGCTGTCGACGTTCTCCGTGGATGTGGATCGCGCCTCGTACGCGAATGTGCGCCGATTCCTCACTTCTGGTACGTTGCCGCCGCGTGACGCCGTCCGGATCGAGGAGCTGGTCAACTACTTCCCGTATGCGGACGACGCCCCCACGGGCCGCGATCCACTCCGCGTCACCACCGAGGTGGCGCCTGCGCCGTGGAACCCGGCGCACGACCTCGTGCGCATCGGGCTTCGCGCACGCGACGTGGACATGCGGCGCGCGCCGGCGAGCAACCTTGTCTTCCTGGTCGACGTCTCGGGTTCCATGCAGGGTCCGCATCGGCTCGGACTCGTGAAGCAGTCGCTGGCGCTGCTCGTGAACGAGCTGCGCGAACAGGATCGCGTTGCCATCGTCGTCTACGCCGGCAGTGCCGGACTCGTGCTTCCGTCGACGTCCGGTGGCGACAAGACGCGCATTCTTGCCGCACTCGATGGATTGCAGGCGGGAGGATCCACCGCCGGCGGGGCCGGCATCAGGCTGGCCTACGACGTCGCGCGACAGCACTTCATCCGCGGCGGCACCAACCGCGTCATCCTCTGCACGGATGGGGACTTCAACGTGGGCCAATCCAGCGATGCCGAGCTGGTACGCCTGATCGAGGAGAAGCGCCGCGAGGGCTCGTTCCTCACGATCCTCGGATACGGGATGGGCAACTACAAGGACCAGAAGATGGAGAAGCTCGCCGGCGCGGGAAACGGCAACTACGCGTACATCGACGACCTCCTCGAGGCGAGCAAGATGCTGGTGAAGGAGATGGGCGGCACCCTGATCACCGTCGCGAAGGACGTGAAGCTCCAGGTGGAGTTCGATCCGACGCGGGTGCAGGCGTATCGACTGCTCGGCTACGAAGACCGGCTGCTGCGCGAGGAGGATTTCGCGAATGACGTGAAGGACGCTGGCGACGTCGGTGCCGGACATGCGGTCACCGCCCTGTACGAGATCATCCGCACCGAGGAGCGGCTCGACGTCACCCTGCCGCCGGTGTCGCCGCTTCGTTACCAGCGTCCGACGATGGAGCGGCGCGAGCGCGGAGGCGAACTGCTCCACGTGGCGCTGCGCTACAAGTCGCCCGACGGCGAGCGGAGCGTGCTGCGTACGCATCCGGTTCGCGAGCGACGCCAGGAGTTCGACCGGCCATCGGAGTCGATGCGCTTCGCCAGCGCGGTTGCTGGTTTCGGAATGCTGTTGCGCAACTCGCCACATGCGGGCTCGCTCACGTGGCCGCAGGTCGTGTCGCTCGCGCGCGGAGCCGTTGGCACGGACCCCGAAGGTTATCGGGCTGATTTCATCCGCCTCGCGGAAACTGCGGCGTCGCTGAGCCGCGGCATCGCCGGCAGCCCGGGTGGACCAACCTGGAATGACCGGGAGCCGTAGATCCACGATCGTGCGCGCATGAAACAGAAGGCCTGGTCCGGTCGCACGGGCCAGGCCTTCGCGCGCTGCTCGACAGCGCACGCGCGTCGGCGCATCTTCGATCGATGGCTGACTACGCGCATCTTCGCACCGAGGACACCTCCGACGGGGTGCGTACCATCACGCTCGACCGCGCCGACCGATTGAACGCAGTCAATGGCGCGCTCGCGGCGTCGCTCGTGGTTGCGCTGCTGGATGCCGGACGTGACGACGCGGTACGGATCGTCGTGCTCACAGGCGCGGGGCGTGGTTTCTGCGCAGGGCTCGATCTCTCGTCGCCCCCCGAACTTCCGAGCGGAACGCGTGCCGAGCGGCTCGATCCCTACGCGTGGGTCGGGAGCTGGGTGCTGGGCGTGCTCGCGTGCGAGAAGCCCGTGATCGCCGCCGTGAACGGACCGGCCGCCGGCGCTGGTTTCGGATTGGCGCTCGCCTGCGACATCCGGCTCGTCTCGGCGTCAGCGAAGATGACGGCCGGCTACGTGCGGCGCGGACTCAGCCCCGACGCCGGGGTAAGCCACTTTCTGCCGCGCCATGTCGGACTCGCGCGCGCCGCCGACATTCTGCTCACCGGCCGCGACGTCGATGCGACCGAAGCGGAACGGATCGGCCTCGCGGCACTCGTCGTCGCCGATGCCGATTTCGCTGCGTCGTGTGCGTCGTACGCCGCGCGGCTGGCAGCGGGTCCGCCCATCGCGCTCGCGCTCACCAAGCGACTTCTGGCCGACTCGTTCGATCGTCCACTCGCCGCCACGCTGCGCGACGAGCTGGTGCATATCAAGCAGTGCTTCGCCACGAGCGATGTGGCTGAAGCAATGACCGCGTTTCGCGAGAAGCGGTCCCCGCTCTTTCGCGGTCGCTGACCGCGCACGTTCGTCGTCCGACAGCTAGTCTCCTACGCCAAATCTCCGTGATTTCCTTTCGTTCTCTCGTGGTTGTTGCAGCATGCGCCGCCCTTGTCGGGCCGCAGGTCCAGGCGCAGGCGCGTCGCGCTCCGCGCATCGCCTACCGGATCGCCATGCCCGAACCGGCGACGCACCTGTACGAAATCGAGCTCGACGTCGACGGCGTGGCCGGCTCCACCCTCGCCCTGCAGTTGCCGGTGTGGTCTCCCGGGCGTTACGCGAAGATGGACTTTGCCAGAAACATCCAGGACTTTCGCGCCACGGATGCGGCTGGTGCGCCGCTTCGCTGGACCAAGTCGGACGGAGCTCGATGGGTGGTCACCACGAGAGGCGGACCGGCGCGCATTCGCTACCGGTCGTACGACAATGCGCTTTCGGGCACGTACAGTGTGCTCGACACCGCGCACGCCAACTGGAACGGGGCGTCCCTGTTCATGTACGTCGAAGGGCGGAAGCAGCATCCCGTGACGCTGCAGATCACCCCGCCGGCCGACTGGACGATCATCAATGGTGATACCCGCACGGCTGGGCAGCGTGACTACCGATTCGAGAACTACGATCGGCTGGTCGATACGCCCACCGAGATCGCCCGCGGACTGATGGTCGACTCATTCTACGTCGATTCGCGAAAGTATCGCACGGTGATTCACCACAACGGACCGGCGCCCGCTGGCGTGCGCGAGCGATTCGTCCGCGACGTCGAGAAGATCGTGCGCTACGAGCACACGGTGTTCTCCGCACCTCCACTCGAGCAGTACACCTTCCTCTTCAACATCGGATATGCCGGCGGCGACGGCATGGAGCATCTCTACTCCACCCAGGTCATCGACAGGCGCGTGTTCTCCGACACGTTCACCGTGCTGCCCGGACTCGGCACCGCGGCACACGAGTACTTCCACGTGTGGAACGTGAAGCGTGTGCGACCCGTGGCGCTCGGACCCTTCGATTACACGCGCGAGCAGTACCAGCCAAGCCTGTGGGTGGCCGAAGGGTGGACGCAGTATTACGGCCAGGCCGCGCTCCATCGCGCGGGCGTGACCGATCGCGCCGAGTTCTATCGGACGATGGCGCAGACCATTCGATCGAACCTCACCGCGCCCGGCCGAAAGGAAGTTTCGCCGCGCATGGCGTCGTTCAACGCGCCGTTCTGGGATGGCGCGCCACAGGGGCAGCCCGCGAACGGAGCAAATACGTTTTTCAGCTACTACACGTCGGGCGCGGGCCGCGCCCTCTATCTCGACCTGTGGATCCGGGCCCGGTCCGGCAATCGCCGCTCGCTCGACGACGTGT
>JBDSSY010000122.1:0-7159 GCA_039928585.1 Gemmatimonadaceae bacterium
GTCAACGCGAAGGTCAGGCCTTCGAGCTCCATGGCCATGTTGACCGTCTTCACCGTGACGTCGGCGGGGGCACTCAATTGGACGGGTGCGAAGTTGAGCACGGCGCGGATGCCGGCGCGTACGACGCGGTCGAGGGCTGCCTGCGCGCCTTCGCCCGGGATGGCCAGCACGGCGATGTCCGGTCGCTCGAGCGCCACGTCGGCTTCCAGCCGATTCATGTTGCGGACCTGGATCCCTTCGAGTTCGCGCCCGATCTTGTCCGCGTTGGTGTCGTACGCCGCGACGATATGGAATCCACGCTGGCGAAAGCCGCGGTACTGGGCGAGCGCCGCACCGATCTTGCCGGCGCCGATGATGACGACCCGCCATTCCTTGCCAAGACCGAGAATCTCGCGGAGTGCGGTTGCGAGTTCGGGCACGGAATAGCCCAGCCCGCGTTTGCCGAACGAGCCGAAGAACGACAGGTCCTTGCGCACCTGCGCCGACGTCGTGCCGCCGCGACGAGCCAAGGCGTCGCTCGACACGGTCGCCAGACCCCGCTCCTCGAATTCCTCGAGGAAGCGCAGGTAGATCGACAATCGGCGGACAGTGGAATCGGCGATTCGTTTCACGTCGTCGGCAGGGCTTGTGAATTGATTCACAAACTAGCAATCGCCACCACGCCGCACCAGCCGCGCCCATGGTCCGGATGGCAACCGTATGGGGCGAATGGGCATGCGTCGTCGCGGGCGATGCGGCGACCGAGACGTGCGCGCGCGCCCGACCGATATATTGCGCGACATGAGTGGTGAACAATTGCCCCTTGGCGGCGTCGATCCGGTGAGCGGGACACGCGTCGAGCCGTTCGCGACGCCGGGCGTGACGACGCGGCCGGCGTCCACGCTGCTCGCCGAGCGCGCCGCCGACTACCTGAAGGCGGGGCCGGCCGACTCCGCGTCCCTCATTGCGAGCGTCTGCCAACTCTCCCCCGTGCCGGCGCTGGTGGCCGAGCATCTCGCGGTGACGCTCCTGCGCGACCAGCCTCGCTTCGCGCGGACCGCGGACGGGGCGTGGCGGTTGCGCGAACCGTCAGCGCCGCGCTGGCGAGTGTCGGTGGAGACGGTGGAGTCGGAGGAGCGCGCGGAAACGATGGAGCCGACGGAGCCCTTGCTCGCGTCGCTGTCCTTCGCGGTCGTCGACGTCGAGACCACCGGTGGGCGCCCGCACGCAGGCGACCGGATCACGGAGATCGCCGTGGTGACGGTGAAAGACGGCGCTGTGGCGAGTGTGTTCGAGACGCTGGTCAACCCCGAGCGATCCATTCCGCCCTTCATCACCAGGCTCACGAACATCTCGTGGGAGATGGTGCGCGACAAGGCGCCATTTCGCGACGTGTGCGCCGACATCGTCAATGCGCTCGAAGGTCATGTGTTCGTGGCGCACAACGCGAACTTCGACTGGCGTTTCGTCAGCGCGGAAGTAGGACGGAGCAGCGGCCGCGAGCTCACGGGTCGCCGCCTGTGCACGGTGCGCCTGTCACGTCGGCTGCTGCCACAGCTTCGCTCTCGATCGCTGGACTGGGTCGCGCGGCACTACGGCGTGGAGATTCCGCATGGCATGCGGCACCGCGCGGCTGGCGATGCGCTGGCGACGGCGCACTGTCTGCTGGCCCTGCTCGACGACGCGAAGTCGCACGGGTGTACCCGGTGGTCGGATCTCGAGCGCTTTCTCGTCAGCGGGAGCGCGACGCCAAAACCGAGACGCAGCAGGAGGCCGAGCGCGATGCCACAACCCGTGGACCGGGATACGACGGCGTGAACGGTGAACGGTGAACTGTGAACTGTGAACCGTGAACCGGTGACTGGGCACGAGCAGGAGGAGAGCCGGGAGCGATGTGCATGGGGCGGTGAGCCATGGGCGATGAGCGGCATGCTCCTCATCGCCCATGGCTCACCGCTCGAAGCTCCACGCTCATGGCTCTCCTGCTGTCTCGGCGCACGAAATCGTCGAGTCGACGAACCAGTAGTTGACTGTGTCTCTATCGTTTTGGGTTTATCGTTCACGGTTCACGGTTCACGGTTCACGGTTCAAGGTTCACGGTTCACAGGTTCTCCCGGTTTTTAGAATGCCCCTTCTCCCCCTCGTTCAGTCCCGCACCGTCGGCTCGCTGACCGTGCATGCGCTTCAGGCCGGTCTGCAGCAGCTCGACGGCGGCGCGATGTTCGGCGTCGTGCCGAAGACGCTGTGGGAGCGGAAGATTCCGGCCGACGCGCGCAACCGCATTCCGCTCGGCATGCGTTGCCTGCTCATCGAGCACGCCGACGGGCTCGTGCTGATCGATACGGGCGTCGGTGACAAGGAGAGCGAAAAATTTCACGGCATCTACGGCGTGGAGAACGCTCCGCTCGGCGATGTGGGGCCGACGCAGCTCGAAAGCGCGCTCGCTGAGGCCGGGTTCAGCGCGGCGGACGTGACGCTCGTGATCAATAGTCACCTGCATTTCGACCATGCCGGCGGCAACACCCGCCGAGCGGGCGGTGGCGGCGCGGTGCCAAGCTTCCCCAACGCGCGGTACGTGGCGCGACGCGGAGAATGGGACTGGGCGCATCGCGCGAACGAGCGGACGTCGGCGAGCTATTTCCCGCACAACTACGAGCCACTGCGGGCCGCCGGCGTCCTCGAGCTCGTGGACGCCGACGTGGAACTCCTCGCGGGCATCTCGCTCCGCCACACACCAGGCCACACGCCGCACCATCAGGGCGTGTTGATCGAGTCTTTGGGCGAGCGGCTGTTCTACCTCGCCGATCTCGCTCCGACCACGGCGCACGTCCCACTGCCATGGATCATGGGCTACGACGTGGAGCCGCTCGTGACGTTGGAAAGCAAACGCCAGCTGTGGGCAGAGGCCACCGCGGAACGCTGGACGATGGTGTTCGAGCACGACGCGGTGAACGCGTTCGGGCGGATAGTCGTGGACGGAAAGGGATACGCGGTGGAGGTTATCTAGATTTTCGGGCGAGGCAGACCAGTGTATCAATCAACGTCCACTGCCGAGCTGACAGCTGCGAGTGGTCAGCCTGAGAAGTGAGTACGGCGGCCCCGCAGTTCGTCACGATGACGCCCCGGTCCATCGCCCCGTCTTCGCGCATGGCGTCACGAGCGGTTTCTGTCAGCTCACAGCTTGAAGCTGTCAGCTCGACCGTGCGAACTCCCGACTGCAGTCAAGGCATGAGCTGTGAGCTGCCCGTCCACCGCCGAGCTGACAGCCGCGAGTGGTCAGCCTGAGAAGTCAGCACGGTGGCACCGCAGTTCGTCACGATGACGCCCCGGTCCGACGCCCCATGTTCGCGCACGGCGTTACGAGCCGTTTCTGTCAGCTCACAGCTTGAAGCTGTCAGCTCGGCCGTGCAAACTCCCGACTCGCCCCACGCCGAGATCCCGGCAAGCCCCACCTTGACCCCCACCCCAAAGCGATCTAACTTGAACCCTGACAACTAGCTAAGCGGGCGGCCGATCACTGATCGACTGCCCCACCCTCTGGCCCTCGCATCGCAGCGAGGTGTGCTACAGGAGTCCTGGATTTTCACGCGACCCCCATCCCGCCGGGAGAGGAGTCGCGCGTCTTTGCGGACTCTTCTCCAGAAGGTCCGCTTTTTTGTGCTCTCTATCCGAGGCTACCAGTATTCAGGACACCACGAAGCGCGTGCGGGTCAATCGCATGATCCGCATCAGCCCGGTCCGCGTGATCGGCGCCGATGGTTCGCAACTCGGGATTCTCGAGGTGGACGCGGCGCTGCGCATGGCGGAGGATGCCGGGCTGGATCTCGTCGAAGTCGCCGCGACGGCTCGTCCCCCGGTCGTCCGCATCATGGACTACGGGAAGTACAAGTTCGAGATGGCGAAGCAGGCCCGGGTCGCGAAGAAGAAGCAGCACGTGATCGAGTTGAAGGAAGTGAAGTATCGGCCGGGCATCGACGATCACGATTTCGACACGAAGACCCGGCACGCACGTCGCTTTCTGGAAGAGAAGAACAAGGTGAAGGTGACCATGATGTTCCGTGGTCGGCAGGTCGCCCATCCGGAGCTCGGCCAGGCCGTGCTCGACCGGGTGAGCAGTCAGCTGTCGGACATCGCGAAGATCGAGAGCGCGGGCCGGCTGGAAGGGAAGTCGATGACGATGATTCTGACGCCCAAATAAAGAGAGCGAGTCATGCCGAAGATGAAGACCCACAAGGGCGCCGCGAAGCGCTTCAAGCTGACCGGAACGGGCAAGGTCAAGCGCTTCAAGGCGTTCAAGAGCCACATTCTCACCAAGAAGACCTCCAAGCGGAAGCGCAATCTGCGCCGCGCGGGGCTCATCGCCACGAACGGCGAGCAGAAGCGAATCAAGCGCCTCATTCAGGCCGCGTAATAGGAGCCGACTATGCCACGCGCCGTATCGAACGTCCCGCGCCTCAAGCGGAAGAAGCAGATCCTCAAGCACGCCAAGGGCGCCTTCGGCGCTCGCTCCAAACTGTGGAAGGCGGCGAAGGAAAATGTCGAACGTGGGTGGAAGTACGCCTACCGCGATCGCAAGAACAAGAAACGCGATTTCCGTCGTCTCTGGATCGTCCGCATCAACGCGGCGGCCCGCTTGCACGACATGAGCTACAGCATCTTCATCAACGGCCTCGGTCTCGCCGGCATCGAAGTGGATCGGAAGATCCTCGCCGACATCGCCGTTCGTGATCCCGAGGCGTTTGGCGCGCTCGCCGAGAAGGCGCGCGCCGCCCTGAACGCTGCGTAAGTAGATTCCCGCAGGCACTCGGCGGCGGCGCGACCCTGGGGTCACGCCGCCGCCGAGCCGTTTGCTCACCCGTTGCCGCGGGATGACGGCACACCGCCACGCGCACCGGCCATGCTTCCTGATACGCCCACGCTCGAGCAGTACCTCACGCACGCGGCCGCACTCGTCGAGCGGGGCACGGACGCCTTTGCGCAATCGGCTGACATCGACGCGCTGGAGCAGGCGCGCATCCAGTTCCTCGGCGACAAGCGCGGTGAGCTGTTGACGCTGCAGAAGGCGCTCGGCACGCTGCCGCCCGAGGCGAGACGCGATGCGGGACGAGCGTTCAACGACACCAAGAACTCCCTCGGTGCAGCGCTCGCGTTGCGACAGGCGGCCGTGAAGAACGCGACGGTCGCGGGCCCACAACTCGATCTCACCATGCCCGCCCGCCGCCGCTGGCGTGGCGCGCATCATCCCGTGACGCTCGTGATCGACGAGATCGTCGGAATCTTCCGCGAGCTCGGCTTCACCGTCGCCCTTGGCCCCGAGAGCGAGTCGGAGTGGTACAACTTCACCGCACTCAACTTCCCGCCGGACCACCCGGCGCTCGACATGCACGACACGCTGTACCTCGGCGAAGGCGCGCTGCTGCGCACGCATACCTCACCTGTGCAGGTGCGCACCCTCCAGCGCCACGCGCCGCCCATCCGCATCCTCGCGCCGGGCACCGTGTTCCGGCGTGACCCGTTCGACGCATCGCACGCACCCGCGTTCGCACAACTCGAGGGGCTCGCGGTTGACGAAGGCATCTCCTTCGTGGATCTCAAGTCGACACTCACGCATTTTGCCCGCCGGTTCTTCGGCGTGCACACGCGTACGCGTTTCCGCCCCAGCTTCTTCCCCTTCACGGAGCCGTCGGCCGAGATGGACGTCGAGTGCCAGCTCTGCCACGGCAGCGGGTGCGCGGCGTGCAAGGGCACCGGATGGATGGAGATCATGGGCTCGGGCATGGTGCACCCGCGGGTGCTGGAATCCGCTGGCGTGGACAGCGAGCGATACACCGGATGGGCCTTCGGGATGGGGCCCGGACGCATCGCGATGCTGCGCTACGGACTTCCCGACATTCGACTGCTCTACGATTCCGACGTGCGATTCCTCCAGCAGGTCGCCGAATGAACGCCTCGGTCGAATGGCTGTCCGCCTTCGTCGATACCGGCCTCTCCGCCACCGCCGTACGCGATCTGATCACCGCGCACACCGCGACGGTGGATGAGGTCGTCGCGCTGCGCGCTGACCTCGCGCCCATCGTCGTCGCCCGCGTCGTGGAGGAGGCCGCACACCCTGACTCCGACCACCTGCATATCACGAAGGTGGACATGGGTACCGGCGAACTGCTCGACGTCGTGTGCGGCGCGCCGAATGTGCGCGCGGGCAAGCTCTATCCCTTCGCGCCGACCGGCACGGTGATGCCCGGTGGACTGAAGATCGAGAAGCGCAAGATTCGCGGACACACCTCCAACGGCATGCTCTGCTCGGCGCGCGAGCTTGGGCTCGGCGAAGAGCACGACGGCATCATGGAGCTGGATATCGACGTCGCGCCAGGCACGCCCTTTTTGAAGGCAGTCCCCACCGGCGACGCGCGTCTCGTGATCGACGTGCTGCCGAACCGGCCCGATCTGCTCTCGCACCTCGGAGTGGCCCGCGAGCTCGCGGCCGTCACCGGGCGGCCCCTTCGGCTGCCCGACATCGGCGTCGACGACATCAGCGTGCGCGACCCGAAGCGATTCCGCCGCGCCGGAAATGCCGGTGGCGTGGTGCTGCATCTCGAGGATGCGACACTCGCATCGCGCTACATGGGGGTCGTGATCCGCGGGGTCACTGTCGCCCCGAGCCCATCGTGGCTCGTCGCACGTCTCGCCGCCATTGGATCACGCTCGATCAACAACGTTGTGGACGCGACGAATTACGTGCTGCACGAGTTGGGGCAACCCACGCATGCGTTCGACCTCGGCGCGCTCGATCTCGACACGCAGCTGCCAGAAAAAACCGTAGTCGTACGAACCGCGAAGGCGGGCGAGACCCTCGTCACGCTGGACGGCGTGACGCGCACGCTTACGCCGGACATGACGATCATTGCCGACTCGGTGAAGCCGATCGCCATCGCAGGGGTGATGGGAGGTCGCGACACCGAAGTCGGTCCCTCGACGACTGACATCTTCGTGGAGGTGGCGAGCTTCAATGCCGCCCGTACGCGCCGCACTCGGCGCGCCGTCGGGCTCTCCACTGATGCCAGCTATCGATTCGAGCGAGGAGTCGACACCGCGCTGGCGCCGATCGCGCTCGAGCGCGTCGCCCAGCTCATCATCGTGCTCGCTGGGGGCGAAGTACCGTCGACGCCGGTGGACCTGTATG
>JBDSSY010000123.1:0-4043 GCA_039928585.1 Gemmatimonadaceae bacterium
CGATCGATGATCGCCTGGATACCCAGCTCCGGATCAGCGGGAAGCGGGATATCCGCATCCCCGCCCGCGCCTACGCGTGTCGTGCCCGCCTGAAGCGGAAACTGCTGATCGTTGAACTGCAGAACGGGCATGGCGGGGCGAAACGCGGACGAACGACGACAGGGACGGCACGCAAATGCGTGCGCCGAAAGCTCCTGGGACCCGAAGGGCGGAAACTACCCCTCGCCCGGAACGCTGGCAAGCGCGACGGCGAGGGCGGCGTCACCCTCCCCCTCTCCCGTCTGAAGGCGATAGAGTCGCTCGTAAATCCCTTGACCCCCACGCAGTTGTGCGTGCGTCCCGCGTTCACGGACCTCGCCGTGATGCAGGACAAGAATCTGCGACGCGGAGACGATCGTGCTCAGTCGGTGCGCGATGGCGATCGTGGTTCGGCCACGCACGAGCGCCGCGAGCCCGCGCTGGATCTCCGCCTCCGCCTCACTGTCGACGGCACTCGTGGCCTCGTCCAGCACGAGCACCGCGGGGTCCGCGGCCAGTGCGCGCGCGAACGAGAGGAGCTGTCGCTCTCCCACGCTCACGGAAGTGCCGCGCTCACCCAGCACCTGGTCCAGCCGCGCCGGCAGTCGCTCGATGACGCGGTCCGCACCAACGCGTGCCGCAGCAGCCATCACCTCCGCGTCGCCGATCGATGCGTCAAGCCGGATATTGGCGCGTACGTCGGCAGCGAACAGGAAAATGTCCTGCTGGACATACCCGATCAGCTGCCGCCAGGCATGCACCGGCAGGACGCGAACGTCCACGCCATTCACGGTGATGCGGCCACGCTGCGGCTCGTAGAATCGCAGCAGGAGATTCACGATCGTCGTCTTGCCGGCCCCAGTATGCCCCACGAGTGCCAGCGTCTCACCCGGCCTCGCCTCGAAGCTCACGCCACGAAGCACCCAGTCGGGCTCCAGAACCTCGTCGGCCCCATAATGGAACCAGACGTCCTCAAATCCGATCGTCACTGGTCCGTCGAGCGCCGCTTGCGGCTCACCCTCGATCGTCGCGGGAGTATCCACGGCGTGCGTGGTGTCGAGCAACAGGAAGATGCGTTCCGACGCGGCCATCGCCTGCTGCAGCGTGTTGAACTTGTCGGCCAGATCCTGCAGCGGCTGGTAGAATCGCCGCTGCAGCTGGAGGAAGGCGGCCACGACCCCGACCGTCAGTGCGTTCGAGCCCAGCCGATGCGCGCCGGCGACGAGCAGAACCGCGAGCGCGACAGAAGTGAGAAACTCGATGGCCGGGAAATACAGCGCGTAGATCGTGATGGAGCGGAGATTTGCGTCGAGATGTCCCCGGTTGAGTGCCGCGAAGCGATGGCCCTCTCCCGCTTCACGACCGAACAGCTGCACGATCCGGACGCCGGTGATGCGCTCCTGCAGGTACGCATTGATTCGCGCGAGCCGCGTCCGGATGTCACGATAGGCGACGCGGACGCGCGCCTGAAACACATGCGAGGTGAGATAGACAAAGGGGATGACGGCGAACGCCGCGAGCGCGAGGCGCCAATCCGTCGCGATCATCAGGCCGGCGATCGCAAGCAGGGTGAACACGTCGCCGAGCCCGGCCACCACACCCGCCGTGAACAGCTCGTTGAGTGATTCGACGTCGCTCGTGACTCTCGTCACGAGTCGGCCCACTGGCGTGCGATCGTAGAAGGCGATCGAGAGCCGCTGCGTGTAGGCGAACAGTTCCTGACGCAGATCGTGCATGACGCGCTGGCCGAGCAGCGCGGTGAGCATCGTTTCTCCGTAGGAACAGACGAACCCGACGGCCAGTGAGCCGGCATACAGCATCGCCGCCTGCGCGGCCATCTGCCCGTCGCGGAGCGGAATGGCGACATCGATCACCCGCGCCGTGAGCAGCGGACCGACGAGCTGCAGCAATCCCTCGATCATGAGGAGCACCAGCGCTCCCGCGGCGAGCAGCGTGTAGGGTCGCACGTAGGCCAGCAGTCGCCGCACGAGACGCCGGTCGTAGCGCTTCGTGATCGCGTCCTCGTCGGCACCGAGCGGGGAAAGTGCGGCCGTCATGCACCGGAATCCTAACGCGCGGTAGCGGATTCATCGTCTACCTGCCTCCGGCGGTCACATCTGGTACGCCCGTTGCGTTAGGGCGAGCGTCGTCCACTTCCATCTTTGGAGGCAGTACTTATGAGCATCATTGCTTGGGTCGTGCTCGGCCTGATCGCAGGCGCGATCGCCAAGGCACTCATGCCGGGGAAGGATCCGGGTGGCATCATCGTCACCATGATCATCGGCGTCGTCGGCGCGTTTCTCGGTGGCTTTCTCGGCAACGCCGTCACCGGCTCGGGCCTGAACGGCTTCTCGTTGTGGAGCATCGTCCTCGCCGTCGTCGGCGCCATGCTGCTTCTCTGGATCTATCGACTCACCACGCGCAACCGCAGCACGCTGTAACGGTCGAGTCCGTAGGACGATCGAGCCCCGCTTCCTCAGGTCGAGGACGCGGGGCTCGACTGCGTCGCGCCCTGCGGATGCGGTGTTTATTCGGGGGACCGTCCGCTAGATTCCTCGCTGCATGAAGGACAAGCTCATCGTCCGCGGCGCGCGGCAGCATAATCTGAAGGGATTCGACGTCGAGATCCCGCGACGGTCCTACACCGTCATCACGGGACCGTCGGGCTCGGGGAAATCGTCACTCGCCTTCGACACCATTTATGCCGAGGGGCAGCGACGGTACGTCGAGTCGCTCAGCGCGTACGCACGTCAGTTCCTCGAGCGCATGGAGAAGCCGGACGTCGACCTGATTGACGGACTGTCTCCCGCCGTCGCGATCGAGCAGAAGAATCCCACCAAGACCTCGCGCTCCACCGTCGGCACGGCCACCGAGATCTACGATTACCTTCGGCTGCTGTGGGCGCGAATCGGGCACACGATCTGCCCGGTCTGCGGCCGCGCGCTGAAGCCGGATACGGTGCAATCGGTCACTGATGAGGTGCTCGCGCTTCCCGCCGGCCGACGCTTCCACGTCGCGGCGCCCGTTCCGCGTTCCATCGCGGTCACGCACGACGTGATCGTGGAGAATCTTCGTGCGCAAGGCTTTGTGCGGGTCAGTCTCGACGGCGTCATCCGGCATCTCGACGAGCTCGCGGCCGATCACGACGATGTGACGCGGGCGGACGAGCTGCTCGTCGTCGTCGACCGACTGATGGTCGGTGAGGACGCGCGCAGCCGGCTCGCCGACGCCGTCTCGACGGCATTTCGCGAGGGAGACGGTGACGCCGTCGTGTTGTTCACCGAGCCGGTGGAGTCGCCGTTCGACGGGCGGCCCGTGACGCGACTCCGATTCACGGAGCGGTTCGAGTGCCCGAACGACGGCACCACGATGCCGGCACCGACGCCGCAACTCTTCTCGTTCAACTCGCCGCGCGGCGCCTGCGCGCAATGCAACGGCTTCGGCGCGGTGCTCGAGTACGATGAGTCGCTCGTCATCCCGTACCCGGATCGTTCGCTCCGCGACGGCGCAATCGACCCGTGGACGAAGCCCCGGTACGAAACCAAGCGTCGGGCGCTCGCGGAGTTCGCAAAGAAGGAAGCGATCAGTCTCGACGCCTCCTGGCGCACGCTTCCCACCTCCAAGCGTGATCGGCTGCTCAACGCGACCGGACGAGGCTACACGGGCATCTTTCCCTTCCTGCGCGGCCTCGAGGAGAAGAAGTACAAGCAGTACATCCGCATCTTCCTGCGTCAGTACCAGACGGCACAGGAGTGCCCGACCTGCCACGGCACGAAGCTCATGCCCGACGCGCTGCAGGTGCGCATCGGCGGCCGGAACATCGCCGAGGTGAGCGATCTGCCCGTCGGTCAGCTGATCGACTGGCTCGGCGCGCTGCAGCTGTCGCCGATGGAACAGCAGATCGCGGCGCACATCCTGAAGGAAGCGCGAGACCGCGTGCAGTTTCTCTGCGACGTGGGGCTCAATTATCTCTCGCTGAATCGCGCCTCGCGCACATTGTCCGGCGGCGAAGCGCAGCGCATCGG
>JBDSSY010000124.1:0-3276 GCA_039928585.1 Gemmatimonadaceae bacterium
AGTCCCACCTGACGAGAGCGATGTGACATGAGTGTCGTGCCCTTGCATGAGAGGTCGGTGCGTCGTACGCGTCGATCGGTCGGCATGGACATGGTCAGCGGTCCTCGGTGACGCGCTCACGCCAGAAGGCGGCGGGGCTGCGGACGAGCTGTTCGGTGAGGCGCACCCCGAACGTGGCGAACGCGCCGCTGCCGCCATTGGCGGCAAAGTCGCGGTCGAGCAGGTCTCCCATTCGGTATCCACCCTCGACCTCGAGCCGCGGCCCGACGCGAAGGGCGAGCGACGGCGCGATGCTCCATGGCGACGCGCCACTGGCCTGTTCGACGAGCATGCGCGCGTCCGTCCGAAGTGCGAGGACGCCATCGCGTCGCAGCGCCTGCTGAAGGCGGCCACCGATGTACTGCGAGCGGATGCCGACCGCGTAACCGGTGGCGCCGATCACCCGATCGTTCGCCGACCAGCGCACTGCGTAGCGTGCAGCAACCTCCGTCAGCCTGGTGGCAGCCCAGATGGCGTCGGCGGCGCCGAGCAGTCGCTTGTCCTCGCCGGTGGTGCCGAGCACGGTGCTCGCGCCGGTCGCGCCGCTCAGCGGATTGAGCGTGCGACGCCACTCGAGCTTCCCGAGCAGGTTGAGCGAGTTCGCCGTCACCGGACGGATCGCCATGCCGACGAGCGAGCGGTCCTGCCGGCTCTGCTGGCCGGCGAGGGTGGGCGTCGTCACCGTGTACCGCGACCAGTCGTGCAGGGTGATCAGGGCGGCGCCGGCACCCAGCGGCGCGTCACCGCCAAGCGTGATGCGATTGCCTCGGCGGCCATCGCCGTCGCGTGCCTCGCCATTGAGCGAGAATCGGGAGTGATCGCTCGCGGGCAGCCACTCGAGGCCGCCGCCCACCGACCACCGATCGCCTTCCGTGCGCGCGAAGGGAAGTGCGCGCGCCGGATCCACGAGCGAGGCGCGACTGAGGCCCACGCGACGCTCGTACAGCGTACGTACGGCCCAGCCGCCGCCGACCGCGAGGCGCTGGTTCCAGCCCAGCACTGCAGCGTGTGAGGCGCGCGTGGCACCAGCCCGCTCCACGCCGCCCCATGCTTCGCCGCCGAACAGCGCCGAGGTGCGGAGATTGACCGCGGACACGGCGTAGCGAGTCGACTCGCCGCCCACGCTGTCGGGCAGGGTAGCGATGCGATGCGTGGCTTCCAGGCGCAGGGCCGGCGTGACACGAAATGCGAGTCCACCGCCCATGTGGTCGGGGCGGGCGATGCGCGTCGGTGTCGCGATGGACGTCGTGGGCTCCCGCACCGCGCGACTGCCCTCGATCCACGCGTCGACGCGGCTGATGACCGACACGGTCGTCTTGCCGGTGAGCGCGGACGCCGTGGCGGAGCCCGCACCCTGGACATCGGAAGCGAATCCGAGTTCCTGTGTCACGGCGCGCCCAGCGACGTTCGTCTTCGCACTGCCGGTCGTGACCTGACGGTCGATGTCATACTGCGCGAAGTGCTGGCGATCGTGCGCGAGCTGCAGCCGGGTGGAATCGCTGAGCTTGAGTGCACCGTCCACGTGCATCTCACTCACCCCGGCGCCGAGCCGCGGATCGAGCGTGCCCGACATGCCCTCGCCGACTTGCATCCAGTGCCCACCGATGGAGACGCGCTCGCTCGGCAGCGCCCAACGAGCGCTCGCGCGGGCGGCGCGGCCGGACGAATCCGTCGACGTGGTGCGCAGCAGCTCGCCGCCCAGTGTGATGGTCCCGGTGCGGATGCGCACGTCGGCGCCCACGATGTCCGTGGCACCATTCGTCGTTGTGGAGGCGCCACCGGCACCGCCATCGCGGACACCGGTGACCGCGAAGACGATGGTATCCAGGGACGGAACGCGCAGCAGACGCGCGACATCCGCCTCCACGCGGCCACCACCGACGAAGTGTTGTGCGCCTTCCGTCTCGCGCTCGAGCGCGGCGACGACGTAGACCGGATTGCCGTACGCGTCGTTGGCGGGCACCGGGCGGCGCAGCAGGACGGCGCCCGTGACGTAGTCGATCTCGTAGTCGGAGAAGCGCGTCAGTGTTTCGCGCGCGATCACGCGCGCGGCGTTGTCACGGGCACGGACCTCGATCGTGATGCGGTCGGTTCCGGGGCGGGTGCCAGCGCCGAAGACGTACGGACCCGAGCCTCCGTCACCACGAAGCTGCTGCTGCGCGAGCGACTGGCGCGTCAGGCTGCCGAAGCCGCGCATGGTGAGCGCGCCAGCGCTCAGTCGCGTGCTCACGCCGGAGAGAGAACGCTGGTACCCGGACAGCAGGGCATCGCGATCGCCGGCCGGCCGGGCGACCACGTCTCCCAGCTCCACCCAGTCCAGTCCGCGCTCGAGTCGCGCCGAGAAGCGTTGCGTGGCGCCGGACACGACGCGCTGCGTGCTGCCGTCGCCGTAGGTGGCGTAGCGCGCCTCGTCGAGCGGATCGTACCCGCGACCGAAGAAGTCGGTCGCATTCCCGCGACGCGAATCGTAGCTCATGGTCAGCGACGTCTCGTGTCCGACCGCCCCGCGGACCGTCGCGGCGCCGAAGCTTTCGGTCGCCGCACCGACGCCGACCTGCCCCGCGCCGACGGCTGTGAGTGTGCGCAACGTGGGCAGCACGCGAAGCGCGCGACGCGCGACCATCTTCTCGCCCGCGCGCACGACCAGCTGTCCGTCGCCTACGATGTGCCCGGCGCGCAGGTTCACCGTCACGACACCATTCGCGTCAGCGCGCCGCTGCTGGCCGAGCGAGCCGCCATCGCTGTCCTCGCCGTCCAGCGTGGCGGCGGTGACATCCACGGTGAGGTCGGGCATCGTCGACACCGGAATCTTCCACGCATCGAGAACGCGGACCCGCACGCCGGTGGCGGTGTCGGCATCGACGCGCAGCACCAGCGCCTTCGTCGTATCGGCGTCGATCACCTGGATCGCCGCGGGGTTGCCGGAGCGGTGCACGCTGACGCTGTCCCACCGCTCGTTCTTCCACGAGTTCACGATGCGCGCGCGCAATCGGTGCGGGCCCGGTGTGAGCTCCACGCCGATGAAATCCTGCACGCCATCGGGACGCAGTACGCCGGCGCCGATTTGCCGCGTACCTTCGTAGAGCGTCACCGTGGTGCCGGCTTCTCCCTTCACACCGACGTACACCTTGTTCGTGGCCAGGATCGCGCCGTCCATGGGGCTCGAGATCCGCACACCAGGGCCCGCGAGGAATGCGTTTCGTTCCTCACCGTCGCGCTCCGCCGGAGTCCGCAGCG
>JBDSSY010000125.1:0-7467 GCA_039928585.1 Gemmatimonadaceae bacterium
ACCTTGGCCGCCTTTGCTCCGGGCGTCTTCGTCTCGGGCAGGATGGTGTCCGCCACCTCGTCCAGGAACGCCACGTCGTCCGCCGAGAAGGTCGTGGCACGCGCGAGTTCGGAGCGGTCGCGACAACCGGTCAGGAGCGCGCCGCCACCCACGAGCGCCATGCCGCCCAGCAGCGCCGTCACGCGGCGAATCGCTTCACGCCGGTCGATCATCGCGCTTTCGTCGCCGCGATCAATCGCGACGGATACTTCCGTGTCCGTTGGCATCGTCGTGTCGTCCGGTCAGAGGTTGCGGCGATTGAGCTCGTTCACCGCGAAATCCGCAGCGCGGGCCGTGAGCGCCATGTACGTGAGCGAAGGATTCACGCACGCGGCCGATGCCATGCATGAGCCGTCGGTGACGAACACGTTCGGTGCATCCCATACCTGATTGTGTGCGTTGAGCACGGACGTCTTCGGATCGCGACCCATGCGGGCCGTCCCCATCTCGTGGATGCCCATGCCCGGGAAATATTCTGCGTCGTACGTCGACACCTTCTTCATGCCGGTCTGCTCCAGCATGTCGGCCATGTCGGCGACCATGTCCTTGCGCATCAGGCGTTCGTTTTCGCCCGTCGCGCAATCGATGTTGAGCACGTTGAGACCCCACTTGTCCTTCTTCGTGGAATCGAGCGAGATCTTGTTGGCGTGATTCGGCAGCATCTCGCCGAACGCCGTCGCGCCGATGGTCCAGGGTCCCGGCTGCGCCATCGTATCCTTGAACGCGCCACCCACGCCGAGCTCGGCCACCGCGCGCGACCAGCCCGTGCGGCTCGCACCACCCTGATAACCGAAGCCGCGCAGGTAGTTTCGCGTGTCGCCGAACAGGTTGCGATAGCGCGGGATATAGAACCCGGTCGGCCGGCTACCGAAGTAATACTTGTCGTCGAGTCCCTCCATCGTCCCGTTGGCGCCGCAGCGGAAGTGATGGTCCATCAGGTTGTGGCCGAGTTCTCCGGAACTGCTGCCGAGGCCGCCCGGCCAGACATCGGTCGCCGAGCGCATCAGCAGCCACGTCGAGTTCAGCGTCGAGGCGCAGACGAAGACGACCTTCGCCGAATAGTCGGTGGACTGCTCGCTGACGGCATCGATCACGCGCACGCCGGTCGCGCGCTTCTTGTCACGGTCATACAGCACTTCGGTGACGATCGACCACGGCTTGAGGGTGAGCCGGCCGGTCTTCACCGCCGCGGGCAGCGTGGATGACTGCGTGCTGAAATAGGCGCCGTACGGACAGCCGAGCCAGCAGGCATTCCGGTATTGGCAGGCGCCGCGTCCCTCGAGCGCCTTGGTTGAGTTGGCGGTGCGGCCCGGGATGATCATCCGGCGGCCGCCGAACTTCGACTTCAGGCGTCCGGCCACCAGCTCCTCGCCGCAGTTCAACGGCATTGCCGGCTGAAACTGCCCGTCCGGCAGCTGTTCGAGTCCATCGCGCGATCCGGCGATGCCCGCGTGCCGTTCCACCTTGTCGTACCATGGCGCCAGTTCGGCGTAGCGGATCGGCCAGTCGATCGCCGTTCCATCCTTGGCGTTGGCGTCGAAGTCGAAATCGCTCCATCGGTAGCTCTGCCGGCCCCACATCAGTGACCGACCGCCCACCTGATATCCACGATACCAGTCGAATCGCTTCGTCTCGGTGTACGGCGACTCCTTGTCGTTCACCCAGAACGACAGGTTCTTCTCGTTGAGCGGATAGTCCCGCTTCAACACCTGATACTCCTTCTCCATCGCCTTCGTGCGACCGCCACGGTGCAGATACTCCCAGGGCGCCTTCGTCGCATTCACGTAGTCCTTGATGTGCTCCACATCTCGTCCACGCTCGAGCATCAGGACCTTCAGCCCTTTTTCCGTCAGCTCCTTCGCGGCCCAGCCGCCGGAGATCCCGGACCCTACCACGATCGCATCGTACTCCGAAGCCTGCACCGTTGCCTCACTGCGTTGAAGGAACCGCGTGGACGCGAGAACGCCGGCGGAGGCGTCCTCCTATTGCATGAGGCGAATATTACCCTGCGCAATCGAGTTGGCGAGTGGGGATGCGTTCACGCGACCGGAGAGCGAGATTCGCCCATGGCGCCGATGACCATTCCTCAGCTGTATCCCGATCTCGCCCGACTGCTGGCCGCGTATTTCACCCTGGAGCGCACCCGCGAGGGCGCGAGGTATCAGGACGCCGTGCTGGTCTTCGTACTTACCGAAACGCACGGCACCCTGCTGCAAACGCTCAGCGACGCGCGTGCCATCCTCGCGAGCGAGACGGACCTCCGGGCCTTCGAGTCGTACCTTGTGGAGACGGGCTTCGAGTTCGGACAGCTTGGGCACGGCGTGACGGCGCGCGACTGGCTGTCCGACGTCGTCATGCTGATCGCGTCGTCGGTCTGACGCGCTACTTCGCGAACGCCGCGCGATCCAGCCCGGGCACGATTCGCAGCGCATTACCGTGGTACACCTTGCGGAGTACGGAGTCAGGAAGTCCCAGCCCGTACATGCCCCAGAACGCGTGGCGTCGGCGATACCAGGGAAAATACTCGTCGTTCGTCTCGAAGATCCGGAAATACACGGCGAATTCGTCCTGGCCACCGAACGTATCCTTGCCCATCAGGATGCGATCCTGATACTTCAGGAAGAACGCACGGCCCGCGCGTGGTTGCCGTCCGATCTCGTACAACGCGGCCGCGACCTCGACGTTCATGTTCGGGATGCTGTCCAGCGTGCGCCCGAGCCGGCCGAGGTCCTGTCCGAGCCACGACAGATGCGCGCTGATGAACGTCGTCTTCGCATGGCGCTTGAACATCCGATGCTGCTCGGCGATCAGCGAATCGAACGGCGGATACTTGTCCGCCGGTCGCGTCCGACCCGGAAACTGCGTGAGCTCCAGGTATCGCTCATTGTGCTTGTCCACCGGGAGAAAGAACGCTGCCGGCTCGGCAGTGTGAATCAGCACGGGAATCCGCAACGCGCCCGCCTTCTCCCAGATCGCGCCGAGGCGCGGGTCGTCCGTGCGCACGCGTGTGCCGTCCGTCCAGTAGGTGTCCATGCCAAGATTCTTGAACACCTTCAAACCCACGGCGCCACCCTCCTTCACGTCGCGCTCCAGCTGGGCCGCAGCGTCGGTCGCGAAGCCGGGCTCGTTCACCTTCGACCAGTCGACGTTCGCGAACACCACGAAGCGACCCGGGTATTTCGCGCGCGCGTTGCTCACCTGCGCCTTGAGCCGCTCGCCCGAGCCACCGCTGAGATTGACGAGCGTGCGCAACCCCATGCGGTCCATCTGTGCCACCAGCGCGCCGAGCGCGGCGTCGTCCATCGCGAGATTCTGGTGCCCGTGAATGTCGACGAAGGGAAACTTCGCACGCGCCACCGGATGCTCGTCGACCCTGAGCATGGACGTCGGCTCGTAGTCCTCGAGCGTCATCGACGGAGGACGCTGCTGCTCGTTGCGGCGCACCTGCGCCTGCGCGGCGAGCACGGGGGAGAGCAGGGCGGCGACCACCAGCGTGACGACGACGCGTGAGGAGAGGATGCGCATGACGGAGCGGGAGGGGGATGTCGGTGCCGAGCGGCGGAATTATCGGGGCGGATGACCGGAGAGCAAGGGCGGGATGCTCGCGGCGCCCCATGGCACTCGTCATCTTAGCCGCCATGCGCCGAAACGTACCATGACGGAATCACGCCGCCTCCTGCAGCATTTTCTCGCGTCGCTCGCCTACCGTACCCAGAAGGCGCTTCGCGGCGCACCAGATGCCTTTCCCGATTTCCGGGCCGCCGTCAACCTGCGCACGCCCCACGAGCTGATCTGGCACATGACGGGGGTGATCGGTTACGCGCGAACGATGATCCGAGGTGGCGACTTCGCGCCGCAGCGGCTGGAGTCGTTCACGGCGGAGGTTGAACGGTTTCACGAACTGCTCGCCGCGCTCCGCGACGATTTCGCCGACGAGATCGCGACGAGCCGCATCACGGACGAGCAGTTCCTGCAGGGTCCGCTCTCCGATGCCATGACACACGCCGGCCAGCTCGCGATGCTGCGACGTCTCGCCGGTTCGCCCATCGCATCCGAGAACTTCATCTTCGCGCAGGTCGCGGCCGCCGACGTGGGACCGCGCCAGGCGGAGCCGGTTGCGCCCGACACCTGGTGGCGGCCCGATCGGCCGCCCCCACCGCCCGGTCCCGGCAACCCGTACGATACAGGGGATGGCTGACTCCCTTCTGCGCGCGCGGTTCGCCGCCGCACCGGTCTGCCAATTGCTCCACAATCAGTCAGCCGCAATCGATAAATCTTCTTCTCACGCACTCCGACACAGCCGAATGCATACGACTCGCGCGACATTGCTCATCACTCTGTGCGTCAGCGCCGTAAGCGCTGCCTGCACGCCACGCACGTCGGAGACGACGTCCGGCACTTCCACTACCGTGCCGTCTGGCGGACCCTCCACCGACAACGCGTGCGCGCCGCTCGAAAGCCGCGCAGCGAACGCGCCGAACCAGCGGCCCGCCTTCGCTGGCCAGACGCGCGCGTGCGCCGCAGAGTCCGTCGCTGCCTACGACGTTGCCGTCGTGGCCACCGGCATCGCAAAACCGTGGGCCGTGGAGCCGCTCGCCAGCGGTGATTTTCTCGTGACCGAGAAGGCTGGCCAGCTCCGTATCGTCTCCGCCACCGGCACCATCGGCGCTCCCATCACAGGCCTGCCAACCGTCGACTCCCGCGGTCAGGGTGGCCTCCTCGACGTGGCGTTGAGCCCGGGCTTCGACGCCGATCGCACCGTGTTCTGGAGCTTCACCGAGCCGCGCGATGGAGGCAACGGCACAAGCATCGCCCGGGGCGTCCTCTCGGATGACCGTCGCTCGCTCGGCGATGTCCGCGTCATTTTCCGCGTGCTGCCCGCGTACGCCAACAACATGCACTACGGATCGCGGCTCGCCTTCGGGCCGGATGGCATGCTGTACGCCACCTTCGGCGAACGCTCGGACAACGAGACGCGACCCTACGCGCAGCGGCTCGACAGCCACCTCGGCAAGATCGTGCGAATCCGGCCCGACGGATCCGTGCCAACCGATAATCCATTCGTCGGTCAAGGCAACGCGCGGCCCGAGATCTGGTCGGTGGGCCACCGGAACATTCAGGCAGCGGCCTTCGACGCGAACGGGCAGTTGTGGGAGATCGAGCACGGCACGCGTGGTGGCGACGAACTGAATCGCATCGAGAAGGGCAAGAACTATGGATGGGCCGATGTCGGTTACGGCGTGGAGTACTCGGGCAGTCCGCTGCCTGGGCCGACCGCTCGCGCCGGCACCGAACAGCCGGTCTACTACTGGGATCCGGTCATCGCGCCGTCGGGCGCTCAGTTTTACACTGGGGACGCCTTTCCCGCGTGGCGCGGCAACCTGTTCATCGGCGCGCTCAGGGAACAGCGTCTCGTGCGCCTGTCCTTCCAGAACGGACGCGTCACCGGTGAGGAGCACCTGCTCGCCGATCGCCGGCGCCGCATCCGCGATGTGAAGCAGGGACCGGACGGGGCGCTGTACGTCGTGACCGACGATGCCAGTGGCGAGTTGTGGAGGATTTCCCCGCGGCGGTGAACATGACAGTCCGTGTCGCGGCAGTCCTGATCGCGTGCCTCGCGTGCAACGCACCGGCGCAGTCGTCCGGCGCGCGCACGTACGCGAACCCCATCGACATCGACTACAAGTACAACTGGGAAGGGCTGAATCAGGGAGTGTCGTACCGCTCGGGCGCCGATCCCGTGATCGTCAACCATCGTGGAGCGTACTATCTGTTCTCCACGGTGTCGGGCGGATACTGGCGCTCGACGGACCTGATGCGCTGGAAGTTCGTGACGCCCAGCCGGTGGCCGTTCGACGACAATGTCGCCCCGGCGGCACTGTCGTTCGGCGACACGCTGCTCCTCATGCAGTCGGCCACGGCGCCGCGCCCGCTCCTCTACTCCACGGATCCGGCGCAGGGTCGCCTCGAGTTCTACAACAGGATCCTGCCGCCACTTCCGTATGCGGTCGCGCAAGGGAGCGAGCGTCAGGGTGAACTGGTGCCGCGCGATTCGATCCAGCCCGGCCCGTGGGATCCGGCGCTCTTCCGCGACGACGACGGCCGAACCTTTCTGTACTGGGGCTCGTCGAACGTCTATCCGCTCTACGGCATCGAGCTCGATCCCGCGCGGCGACTCGCCTACCGCGCGGGCGCTCGTCCCGCGAAGCTGCTGACGCTGCACCCCGAACAGCATGGCTGGGAGCGATTCGGGCAGGATCACCGCGACACGATTCGACCCTATGTCGAAGGCGCGTGGATGACGAAGCACGCCGGCCGCTACTACCTCCAGTACGGCGCTCCTGGCACCGAGTTCAACACATACGCTACCGGCACCTATGTCGGTGACTCGCCACTGGGACCGTTCACCTACGCGCCATACAATCCGGTGTCCTACAAGCCGGGTGGCTTCGTCACGGGCGCCGGACACGGCAACACCTTTCAGGACCGCCTCGGCAACTTCTGGAGCACGGGCACACCCTGGATCGGCGTGAACGGCAACTTCGAGCGGCGCATCGCGATGTTCCCCGCCGGATTCGATTCGGAGGGTCACATGTTCGCCAGCACTCGCTTCGGCGACCTGCCGCACTTCGCGCCCACGTCGCGATGGAAGAGTCCGGACGAACTGTTCACCGGATGGATGCTGTTGTCTTATCGGAAGGCGATCATCGCGTCATCCACCCGCGATTCGTTTCCCGCATCGAACGTGACGGACGAGAATCCGCGCACGTTCTGGGTCGCGCGCGATACCGCGCCGGGTGCGACGCTGACGATCGACCTCGGCGGTGAGCGCGAGCTTCGCGCGCTGCAGGTGAACTACGCCGACCACAAGGCGGCGATGTTCGTCAGCGACTCGAGCGTGTACACCCGGTTTCGCGTGCATGCCTCGCGAGATGGACAACGCTGGCGCGTGATCGCCGACCTCTCCCGCGAACGACGCGATCGGCCGAACGCGTACATCGAACTGCCGCGACCGGTCCGAGCCCGTCATGTGCGGTGGGAGCATCTGCACGCGAGCGCGCCGAACCTCGCGGTCAGCGACATTCGCGTGTTCGGCACCGCGGGGGGGCCTGCGCCGCTCGTGCCTGCGGAGTTCTCGGTGCGTCGCGACGCGGACCCGCGCGATGCGCATGTCGCGTGGCGTGCCGTGCCGCGAGCCGTCGGGTACAACGTGCGGTGGGGCATTGAGCCGACGAAGCTCTATCAGACCTATCAGGTGTGGGCGGACCGAGAGCCACGACTCGAGATCCGTGCGCTCACGTCCGGCCAGGACTACTGGTTCGCCATCGAGACATTCGACGAAAGCGGCGTGTCGCCGCTCAGTGCGCCCGTCAAGGCCACACGTCCGGACATGTAATACGTGGTGCCTGCGGATCACGTGATCCGCAG
>JBDSSY010000126.1:0-14573 GCA_039928585.1 Gemmatimonadaceae bacterium
ACCTCGAGAATCACCACCTGCACGTGTTCCGTCCATGGCGAGGCGCGATACGGCGGACCGAGCAGACTCGCGAGTGCCAGGACCGGCATGGGCGCGCCGGCGGTGACGAGCAGGTCGCGCCCGTCCACTCGCGCGATCGCCGACGCCGGCACGCGCTGCACGCGGGTGACGAACGCGCTCGGCAAGGCAATCGTCACGGTGCCCACTCGCACGAGGAGTGCGCGCATCGTGGCGACGCTGAGCGGTACATCGAGCACAAACGTCATCCCCTTGCCCGCCGTCGATGTCACGTCGACGGTGCCTCCGAGTCGCTCGACCGCGACGCGCACGATGCTCAGTCCGACGCCACGTCCGGACAACGTGGTTGCCGATTCACGGGTCGAGAAGCCGTCGTCGAATATGATGCGCAACAACTCCTCTGCGTCCGCGGGTATCGGGATCCCCTGCCGGACTCCTGACCGGCGTCGAATGGAGTCGGCATCAATGCCGGCACCGTCATCGCCGAAGAGCAGCCGCAGCCGGTCGCCTCGCAGGCTGGCCTCGATGCTGATCTCGCCTTGCTCCGCCTTGCCCGCGGCTCGCCGCCCCGCGGCCGACTCGAGTCCGTGATCCACCGCGTTGCGCACGAGATGCAGCAAGGGCTCGCGCAGCGCCTCAAGCACGACGCGATCCGCCTCGATGGCACCGCCCGTGGTGGTGACGCGCACCTGCTTGTTCAGCTCTCGCGCGACATCGCGCGCGACGCGCTCCACCACGTCCGTGAGCTCGCGCAAGGGTCGCTGGCGCACGTGCCGCACGGCACCGTCGAGCCGGCCGTGAATGGCCTCGAGCGATCGCGCGTCTGCACCGGCGCGCCGCGCCAGCGCGGCGAACGCACTGTCGACGATGCGCGCGTCCTCCGACGTCAGGCGTGGCAACTGCTCGCGCAGACGAGTGCGGACGATGGCCACATCGTCGGCGTGTTCGCCAAGGCACGAGACGAGCACGGCGAGCTCCCCGGTGGCCGACGCGATCGCTTCGACGTTACTCACGCTGATTCGCATGGATTCGTCGCGTGGTGCACTCGGGTCGGTCGCCGGCGGAGGCGGCGGCGGCGACGGCGGCGGCGGCGACACAGCGGGCGACACAGCGGACGACACCTGCGCAGCCGGTGGCCCGGTGACTGCTCCGCCACGCGCGCGCTGGATCAGCGCGGCGAGTGTTGCGCCGGCCAGCGGCAACCCTGCCGCGAGCCGCTCGCGCGCCTCGGCGAGCGCGTCGACCGATTCGACGAGCAGTGTGAGCTGATCGGCCGAGAGAGGCGTTGCGCGTTCCTTCGCGTGGGCCAGACCTCCCTCAAGGACGTGGCACAGCTGCTCGATCAGCGGCACCCCCGCCGCGCGCGAGGCACCCTTGAGGGTATGCATCACGCGAAAGATCGAGCGGAGACGCTCGGCATCGCCGGGCGTCCGCTTGAGCGCCGTCAGGTCGTTCCCCATCTGCACGACCTGCTCGTCGAGCTCCTCGACGAAGATGGCGAGGAGCCGAACGGCCAGCGCGTCACCGGCCATCGGGACTCCTCATCCGCGCAGGCGCGCGCCGACGAGATCGACGAGCCGCGTGCCCAACTCATTCAGGTTCTGCGCGGCCTGCTCCGACTGTCTCGTTGCCGTGAGACTCTGATGCGTGGCCTCGTGGATGTTGCCGATTGCCTGCCGGATCTGATCCATCCCGAGCGCCTGCTGACCAGCCGACGCACCGATCTGCGCCGCGGCCTGCGCCGAATCGTCGACAACGACCGCAAGTTGCGCGAGGAGTACCCCCGCTTGCTTCACCTGCCGCACCGTCGCATCGGTCTGCTTCGTGCCCTGCTCCGTCGACATCACGGCGGCACTCGTGGCGCGCTGTATCTCAGCCAACAAGCGTCGCACCTGACCCGTGGATTCCTTCGCTTCGCCTGCCAGCGTCTTGATCTCCGCCGCCACGAGCGCGAAGCCGCGCCCATGCTCTCCGGCGCGGGTCGCCTCGACCGCTGCGTTCAGTGCCAGCAGCTTCGTCTGCTCGGCGATATCGCTCACTGCCGTCGTGATCTCGCCGATGGCCTGCGCCTGCTGTGCGAGCGCGACGATGCTGCTCGCCATCGCCTCGACCTGGGTCTGCAGCAGCTGCATTCCGCTGATGGATTCCTCGACGGCCTGCTTTCCGGCGCGGCCGGTGTCCGACGCGCGCTGTGCCGCTTCGGCGACGTAGCGGACGCGCTGTGCCGACTGCGCTGCGGTCTGTGCCACCTCGTCGACGGTTGCGACTGTTTCGGTGACGGCCGCCATCGTTTCATTCGTGCCGGCCGCCTGCTGGGTGGTCGCCGCCAGGATCTGCGCTGTACTGCTGGCGATGACGGTTGCCGTTTCCTGAAGCGGACGAGTGATGGCGCGACTGAGGAGCCATGCCGCGAGCCCCCCGATCACGAGCGCGGCCAGCATCGCGGTCAGCACGGTTCCGCGTGCACCGTCCGCGCTGGCCTTGCCGACGCGCGCGACAGAATCACCTCGCATGGTGGCGTCGAGCACTGCGACGCGCACGATCGAGTCGATCGCACGCTGATGCGGCTCCACCCGCGTTGTCCGGAGTTGCAGCGCCTCGTCCCGCCGTCCCGCACGCTGAGCCTGCGACATGGCGGTCATCTCCCTGAGCCAATTGGCAATCAGGCCTTCCGCGACGCGCCACCGCTCGCGCTCTTCCACGCTAGTGACGTCGCGCTGCAGCGACACCACCAACGCGCGCGCGCCACCGGCTACGCTGTCGCGCACAGCGAGATAGCGTTCCTCTCCCTCTACCATGAACCGCAACTGCGCGATGCTCGCGCCGCGCAGCTCGGACTCGGCGCGCGTCGCGGGACCGACTGTTCCCCGACGGAGTTCCATCGCGCGTTCGTAGGCCGCCGCCGTGTTCTTGAGCGCGGATGATCCAATCAGGGCGATCACCGCTACGAGTCCCAGCTCGATGGCCAGGGCAAGCGTTATTCGTCGCGCGATCGTCCACTTCATGCGGTCCTCGTACTGTCAGGGGAGTACTGCGGTGACTCGCGACGGTCGCGCACGAGCGACGCCGCGTCAACGATGAGCATGGCGTCCGCGGTGATTCCGAGCAATGCCACGTGCCGCATGCTGGGACTGGCGGCCGTGATCGACATTCGAGAGACCACGTGGACGTCGTCCACCTCGTCCACCAGCAGCGCCACGTCCGCCCGTCTGGCGTCGCCGAGCACGACGAATCGGGAGTCGGGACCGACGACGGGCTCGGCAGCGCTGATGCTCAGCACCGTGAGAGGCCGACCGCGCCACACGGCGACGCCGTACACTGGCGCGACGGCGCGCGGCAGCGGAGCCGGCACGCTCGCGCGACTGATCGCGGCGATCCGCTCGATCGGCAGCGCCATGCGCTCGCCGTCGACCGACACCACGAGCAGGTGCATCTGGTCGGCGACGGCGTCCTCGCCTCGCTCGACGGGTACTCGTGCCAGTGCGCGGGCGCGACGACGAAGGGTCTCCCCGTTCTCGATCATCAAATATCCTCGGCGGTCAATGCGCGTAGCCGGTGCTGGGCCATCTGCCGGAGTCGCGCAACCGGAACGCCGTCGCTGCCCGTGATCAGGCCCGTGTCGGCATGGCCGGCGAGCAGATCCGTCGCGTTCTGGAAGGCGCGACGCGCTCCCTCACGATCGTCGAGATTCGTGAGCGCCGCACCGAGGAGCATGTGGCCCATGATGAGCGTGCGATCGAGGTAGAGCGCGCGACGAGCATCACGAGCGCCGTCGGCGCTGCGACCGGCCTCGATCTGCAGTATTCCATGAAGATAGTGGAGTTCCGGCACCAGCCGATGGCGATCGATCGCCACCGCGCAGATTTCTCCGGCCTCGGTGAGCTGTCCCGAATTGGCAGCCGATCGGACGCGAACGATCCACGCAGTCACATTCTCCGGATCACGAAGCACTGCGTCCTGCGCCAGGCGTTCGGCGGTCGCGTAGTCGCCGCGTGCGTATGCATCCTCCGCCGATTCGTGCGCCACGACGTCAGGCGCGACCTGACTACTCGACACGGACATGCGCGCCGGTGCGAGTGGCACCGCTGCCGGACGGCCTGCCCACTCCGGCATGCTGGAGTCAGACATATCCTCGGGCGGGCGCGCCGGCCGCGCGGCGGTAGCGGACAGCCATCGACTCCGTTGCGAAGAGCCGCGCGAACTCGCGCGGGGCCGATAAGCGATGCCCGAGGCGGTCATCACCACCTCGCACTCGACGAGGTCGACGAGCGGAGGGTCCGACGCACCAAGCACCAGCCACCCAGTCGGTCGCAGCGCGCGCAGCAGACGCTCGGCAATCGAAACGACGGTGTCCAGGTCGAAGTAGATGAGCACGTTGCGGCACAGGATGAGATCCTGATCCGACGTCGCGGATGCGATCGACGGGTACGCATCCGAGGCGAGATTGAGCTGCCGGAAATCCGCCGCGCGCAGGATATCGTTATCAAGGAGGAAGTGTGGACCCCGACGGCGGAACCAGCGAGTGAGCCGCGTCTCGTCCATTCCGCGCAGCGCCCATTTCGTGTAGCGACCACGTCGTGCCGCATCCAGACGAGGCAGGGCGATGTCCGTGCCGAGCAGGGAGACTGGCGATCCCCAGCCGAGCTCGCGCAAGAGGATCGCCAGAGTGTACGGCTCCTCGCCCGACGCGCAACCGGCGCTCCAGATGCGCCGCGGCGCATCGGACGATTCGGCGCGCCATCCAGGAAGAATCTCTCCTCCGAGCAGTGACAACTGCCCCTCGTCCCGGAAAAAGTAGCTCTCGCCGACGGTGAGTTCAGCGAGCAGCGCATCCTGAACTTCTCCAGCGACTTTCACGGCGTTGTACAAGTCCACGGGCTCGAGCAGGCGATACGCGCTCATGACGCGGCGCATCGCGGTCTCCGCCGACGGCTGGCGGCTCACGGAGAACACGAGTCCCGCGACAGCGGTCGCGACGTCCGCGACGCGAGCCAGGTCCGCGTGCGACCAGCCGATGACGAGCGCTTGAGAGACTGGTGCGATCGATGGTTCGCCGCGCCTCGCTGACATCAGGACGATGTCGAGAGCGCCTCTTCCGTCGCCTCGAGCTCGGACTGGGAGAGAAACGCCGCAGGATCGTAGATCACCAGTGCACCGTCGGCCGTCGCGGCCACGCCCGCCAGGACCGCCGAAGTCGCCAGCGATGCGCTGAGCGACGCAGGTGTCGCAATCGACGCGTCATCGATCTGCGCCACGTCGTCGGTATCGTCGACACGGATGACGGCGCGGCGCGTCGGCAATCGCAGCACGATCAGAAAGTCCGAAGGGAGGATGGCGCGACGCGGGAGACCAAGCCTCACGCGAAGGTTGATGACCGGCAGGAGCACACCACGCATGTTGACCGCCCCTTCGATGATCGCGGGGGCGGACGGAAGCGGCGTGAGAGCGACGGCACGAATGATCTCCTCCACAACAGAGACCGGCACGGCGATGCGCACGTCGGCGACGCTGGCCAGTAGGTAGGAAGCGATCAATCGGTCACCGCAGCGCTGAGACGCCGCGTTTAGTGCACGTTGGAGGCCACGCTTGGCCGCCGGTCGCGTTCTCGACGGATCGCCTGCACTTCCATGCGCGCGCCGCCTCAGAAGCGATACGACGCGCCGCTCCCGGTGTTGAACAGCACCACCTCGGCGTCCGCGGCAATGCGGCCGGCACGCACGAGCAACTCGAGGACGGCGAGTGCACAGCCCCCCTCGGGCGCCGCATCGACGCCCGACGCGAGGCTCAAGCGCATCGTGTCCTCACGGATCGCCTGCTCGCTCACCGACGCCGCGTCGCCCTGGCTCTCGTAGAGCGCGCGCAGGATCAGACGATCGCCGAGCGGTCCAGGCACGCGGAGTCCGCTGGCATGCGTCTGCGGATCTTCCCAGGGCGTGGCGCGGTCCGCGCGCTCGTGAAAAGCGCGAACCATTGGCGCACATCCATCCGCTTGCGCCACCACCATGCGCGGCATTCGCACATCACGCGCGAGCCAGCCACCGTCGTGCATCTCGCGAAACACCTTCCACATGCCGATGAGTCCCGTGCCCCCGCCCGTCGGATAAATCACGTGGGTCGGTAACGTCCATCCGAGCTGCTCGGCGAGCTCCAGGCCCATCGTCTTCTTCCCTTCGATCCGATACGGCTCTCGCAGGGTGGAGACATCGAAGAATCCGTGCTCTGCGGCGAACGCGCGGGACTGCCTTCCCGCATCGCCGATGTGTCCGTCCACGAGCTGCAGGTCGGCACCCAACGCACGGATCGTGGCGAGTATCGGCGTCGGGGTGCTGGCCGGCGCGTAGACTCGCACCGAGATGCCCGCCGCAGCGCCATACGCAGCCAGCGCCGCTCCCGCATTTCCTGCCGTCGGCACGACGAGTCCGGGCACGCCCAACGCCTTGGCGCGTGTCACCGCGGCGCTCATGCCGCGTGCCTTGAATGACGCCGTGGGGTTAAGCCCCTCGTCCTTCACCCAGAGCCGGGCGATTCCAAGCTCGCGTGCAAGTGCGGGGACCTCGTGCATGGGGGTAGCACCTTCACCCAGTCCGACGGGTCGCTCCCCGCTGCGCACTGGGAGAACGGCGGCATAGCGCCACATGTCCCAGCGCGCGGAAATGGCGTCACGCGACGGCCATGGCGAATCGTAGTTTACCAGGAGCGGTTGGCCGCAGCGCGGACAGATCGATGCCAGTGTGTCGCCCGGCTGTGCATGATCGCAGGCCGAGCAGTCAAGATGCCATTCGCTCACGAATCGTCGGGGTCGGATGTTTGAACGGGCGCTACTGTTTCTGCCGCCCTTACCTCGGGCGCCCGGGGCTCTATCGAGGTCGTGTGGGGTGCTACTGGCTCGGTCACGGCCGACTCGTACACTGCGGGCTCACTGGTCGACACTACTGGACCCGCAACGGCATCGCTCGCACGAAGCGCGTCGAGCACGCGACGGGCCCCCTGCACGGAGAAGCCGGGAACGGCGGCGATCTGCTCGGCCGTCGCGTCACGAATCGCCTGGACACTGCCGAAGGTCGTCAGCAGCAGCCGGCGTCGGCTGTCACCGATTCCGGGAATGCGAAGCAGTTCGGATGTGATCGTCCGGACGGCGCGCCGCTTTCGCTGAAACGTGATCGCGAACCGGTGCGCCTCGTCTCGCGCCTGCTGCAACATGCGCAGTGATGGCGATCGTCGGGAGAGACGGATGGAGTCGGTTCGTCCGAGGACGAAGATCTCCTCCTCGCGCTTCGCGAGGCTGACGATGGGTAGCGAGGCCAGTCCGAGTGCGCGCAACGCGTCTGCGGCCGCGTTCAGCTGGCCCTTGCCGCCATCGATGACCACCAAATCGGGTAGCGGCTTCTCCTCCGCGACGCGACGCGCGAAATAGCGGTCGACGACCTCGTGCATCGACGCGAAATCGTCGATGCCCTGCACCGTTCGCACCTTGAACTTCCGATATTCGTTCCGATAGGGGCGGCCGTTCTGGAACCAGACCATCGATGCCACGGTGTCTGTCCCTTGTGCGTGCGAGATGTCGAAGCAGACGAATGCGCGTGGCACGGTCGCGAGTCCCAGCTGCCGCTGGAGCTCGTAGACCGGATCGCCCGCACGTTCATCGTTCGCCGGGTCGTCGCCCGTGAGACGCGCTTCCTCGAGCAGGTGCCGGGCATTCTGTTGCGCATGTTCAACAAGCTCGCGCCGCGGGCCGCGCTGCGGAACGTGGATACGCGTTCGCTCCAGCGACTCCTCGAGCACCGACCGCTCCGCGACGTCAAATGGCAGGATAAGCTCGTGCGCCCGCTCTTCCAGCAGGCGATAGGGTCCAGCGAGGTAGGTCTCCAAAACATCGGCGTCGGCCTCACCATCCACGTTGGCCACGAACTGATGGTCGCGCGCGAGGAGTCGACCGCCACGAATGCGCATCAGCGCGATGACCGCATCGTCGCCATCACGGGCGTAACCGACGACGTCGCGATCGCCTCCCTCAACTTCCATCACGATCGTCGGCTCGCCCATCGTCTCCAGATGCGCCAGCGCATCTCGAAACTGCGCCGCCCGCTCGAAGTCGAGCGATTCGGCCGCCAACTCCATCCGCTCACGCACTTTTCGGACGACTTCGTCCGGCCGGCCGCCGAGGAAGTCGACCACTTCGTCGATCATCGCGCCGTACTCCGCCTGCGTCTGCGCGAGCACGCACGGTGCCTTGCAACGGCCAATGTGATAGTCCAGACACGGCCGCTCAGGCATCTGTGCCGGCATGTCGTAGTTGCACGAGCGCACCGTGAACAGGCGCTTGACCACGTCAAGCGCTCGGCGCATCGCGCCCACATCGGTGTAGGGGCCGAAGTAGCGCGCCCCATCGTTCTGCAATCGTCGCGTCACCCACACTCGTGGAAACGGTTCCTGCACCGTGACCTTGATGTACGGATACGACTTGTCGTCACGCAACGCGATGTTGAAGCGCGGCTTGTACTCCTTGATGAGGTTGGCCTCGAGCACGAGCGCATGCGCCTCGGTCGGGACGACAATGGTGTCGAGCGATTCCACCTGCAGCATCAGGGCGCGGGTCTTGACACTCTCGCGATGGTCGCTGGTGACGTAGCTGCGCACGCGCGACCGCAACCGCTTGGCCTTTCCAACGTACAGCACATGCCCGCCGGCATCCCTCCAGAGATAGACGCCGGGTGACTCGGGCAGATGCGGCACCTTGTCGAGGATCGACTGCGCGACGGGCATGGTGAATACTACCCCGCCCGACGGGCACGCGTTCGCGTCATCGGCGACGTAGTCTGGCCGCGAGGGCGCGCGCCTCGGGCACGCCGAAGGCGAGCGTTGCCGCTCCGTATACGGCCGCGAAGACGAGCAATGCGATCGTCCCGCGAAGGGTCTGATGCCGCCCTCCCAGCAGGTACATCGCACCCCATCCACCCGCGGCGCCCAGCGCGCCTGCTCCCCACAGACGCGCGAGTGCCAGCATCGGGATCCCCGTCTGACCGATCCGCGCGCTCAACGCCCGCTTGAGCAACAGGAACTCCACCCAGCCGGACAGGCCGGACGAGATGGAGAGGCCGACCGCACCGGTCCACGCCGGCAATCCGAGCAGCCGCGGCACCGGAAAGGCCAACAGGTAGCCGAGCAACGCGGCGATCACGATGCGCGCGACCGCGAACCAGAGCGGCGTCCTGGTGTCCCGTAGCGCGTAGAACGTAGAGGAGTAAAGGCGGCCGAGGGCGCTCGCCAGCAACCCGATGGCCGAACCGGCGAGTATGGCCCAGGTGCGGATGGTGTCGGCCCGCGTGAACTTCCCGTGCTCCAGCAACACGCCGGCGATCGCTTCGCCGAGTACCAGAAATCCGATGGCCGACGGCACGACGAAGAACGCGACGCGCGGCAATGCCGCGTTCAGGCGCGCTCGCACACGTGCGAACGCTTCGGCGCCGCCTCCCCCATCTCGTGACATCTCCGGCAACTCGGCTGCTGAGACGGACATGCCGAAGAGACTGATAGGAAGCATGTAGATGGTCTGCGCATTCTGGAGCAGCGTCACCACGCCATCAGCAGCGATGTGACTCGCGAGGCGCGTATCGATGAACGCGCTGAGCTGCACCACGCCGCGGCTGACGAATGCCGGCACGAAGTTGCGCACGACCTCCCGGACCGGCGCAAAGCCGAAGTCCGGGCGGAAGTGCGGGTGGCGCAACAGCTTGAACACCGATGGAAGCTGAACTGCCATCTGCAGCGCCGCGCCGAGCACCGACGCCCACGCCAGCATGACGGCCAGATCGACTTCCCCGCGACGCGGACCGTAGAACAGCAGCGCAGCGATCATCGCCACGTTCCAGAACACGGGCGCGGCGTACGAGAGAAAGAAGCGCCGGTGGCTGTTCAAGATGCCCAGGCACCACGCACTCATGACGAAGATGCCGGCGCCCGGAAAGAGAATCCGCGTGAGGCGAATAGCCAGGGACAACTTCTCTCCCGTGAATCCCCCGACCACCAACTCCACCACGAACGGCGCGAGCAGAATCCCCAGTGCGACGATGAGCGCAGTGACGAGTGCGAGAATGGCGGCCACGGCGCCGGCGATTCGGTCGGCCTCCTTTTCGTCACCGCGAGACAGCGCCGAGGCGTACACCGGAATGAACGACGCGGAGAGCGCGCCCTCGCCGAACAGGTTCTGAAGGAAGTTCGTCAGCTTGAACGCGCCGTTGAACGCATCCGACACCAGTCCGGCGCCGAGGTACTTCGCGATCAGACTCTGGCGCAGCAGTCCGAGGAGCCGTGACAGAAAGATGCCGGCCGCGATGAGCGCCGAATTGCGGCTGGAACTGCGTGCCGACGTCGGCTGCACTGGAGAGATCACGTGGCTGTCCCTGGTGAGCGCTCGCCCAGCGCTGGGTCGATGAGTCGCGCGGCGTGCGGACCCGCGGCACGGCGCATGTCCGCGAGCAATTCGCACCCGCTACGGGTCAGCAGCGGGATGGCGTTGAGGACCCGCTCCTGTCGCCTGCCGTTCGGTCGCAGCGCAGCACGCAACGTGGCCACGTCGCGCATTCGCGCCGCGTCGCGCCGCTTGATCGCCGCGACGATCCGGCGCTCGAGACGGTCGAGACGATGTCCGAGTGAGCGGGTCGCTCCCTCGACTGCGGAAGTCAACCCGAGGGCCTCGCTCTCGACTCCCACCCCGTTTGACAACGACGTGATCGCTGCACGCATCCCGTCGAGTGCGCGACGCGCATCGTCGCGCATGGCGTCCCGCGCGAGTCGCCCTTCCACCGCATCGACCTCGTCGAGGTCAGCAATCGTGATGCCGACGCGGTCGAGGAGCGCTTGCACGCGCGCCTCGACGATCGTACATGACCAGCGCGGCACGACGACCGGACTCGGTACACCCATGGCCGCCGCCACGGCGGTAACCTGGGCGAAGTACGCCAGCTCGCCCGGTCCCGCGACGTAGGCCACGGTGGGGAGGATCGCGCGTTCGACGATCGGCCGAAGCAGGACATTCGGTGTGAGCGACTCGTGCGGCGTCCCCGCTTCGGCGATGGTGAGGCGCCGCTTGCCGCTGCCTTGTTGCGCGAAAACCAGCGCGAGTCCCGCCACGTCGTCAACCTGCGGCTCGAGACCGATGCCTCGAATCTCATTCGCGCGGTTGGAGAGCGCGGCTTCGATATCCGACGCCCGATCGAGCGCCACCCGGATCGTGGACTCGCCCGCCTGGCGCACGGCGTCGTGCGATGCGTCCAGCACCGGCATACCGAGCGGCGCCAGCATCGTGCGCAGCAACATGACGAACGCCTCGCCATGGCTGCGCGCCGAAACCCCGTACGCGTCGATCGCCGCGAGCAAGGCGCGCGGGTCGGCGGCGCTTCCGCTGGATTCCTCCAGCCGACGAGCCGCATCGCGAAGGTCTCCCAGCGGAGCGCGCGACATGGGCGTACCGGGTCGTGGTGCGAGCGCGGCCCGAAGCTCTTCCACGCCCCCGGTTCGCGCGACGACCGTGACAGCCGCTTCGGCGAAGTCAGCATCGTCCGTGGCAGCCCAGAACATTGCCGCCGTCGGGATGCCCGTGCGCGCCTCCAACTCGTCGGCCAGCGCGAGCGCGCTCATCGCCTTGCTCCACGTGTACAGAGGCCCGCCGAACAGCCCCGGCTGCTGCCCCGTCGTGACGACGACGCCGCCGTGGCGAGTCACCCGCTCCAGTCGCGCGGCGGCGGCACCGGTCGGCATGATCGCGGGCAGCAGTGCGTCCCAGCGATTCGACCATCCGGCTTCACTGGCGCGCGCGCCCGCGAGCCTATGCCATTCCGCAATCGACCGTGGCCGCGTACCCACCCACGCCGCAGGAGCGTCTTCGCGCTGGAGCAGCATGGAGAGGCGTGATCCGCCAAGTGGTTCGGTGAGGATTCGGACGTCGGTCACGAGCGGCGTGCGAAGAGGATGGTGCGCGGCGCTTCGGGTCGCATGGCCGTGCCATCGTAATCGCCGAGAACGGCATCGACCACGAAGCCTGCCTGCGTACACAGCGCCACGAGCTCCGACGGCTCGAACAACCGCACCCGTTCCACGAAAGTCCGCCCCAGCTCCTCAATGGTGATCGTCTTGCGCACGAATCGCCCGTCGGCCGAAATCTCGCGCTCCTGCTCCACGGTCAGGGTGCCGGCCGTGCGCTCGTCGCGAGGCACCAGCGACCGGCGTACCTCGTCGGCGTGAAGATAATCGAGCACGAACCAGCCGCCCGGCCGCACGACCCGCGCCACGTCGACCAGGACGCGGAGATGCTGCGCATCGTCGCGGAAATATCCAAAGCTCGTGAACAGGTTGACGACGAGCGCGAAGCTGCCATCGGCGAACGGAAGCTCGCGCATGTCGGCGCGCACGAGCGGCGCGGTCCGATCCTCGCCGCGGGCCGCGCGCAGCAGCGACGGGGACAGGTCGAGTCCGACGGTCCACCAGCCGCGCTCGCACAGCATGCGCTGGTGGCGCCCGGCTCCACAGGCCAGGTCCAGCACGGGCGCGTCCATCGTGGCGCCCATGCGCTCCGCCATCAGCGTGACGACTTCGCGCGCCTCGTGATGATCTCGATGCTCGTAGAGCGCAAGATACTCCGCACCGAACCAGTCCTCGAACCAGTCGTCAGGCACGCGTGCGCGCGCGGGAGGTGCCGTGCATCGTGCTCATGCCTTGTGATACGGTTCGCCGCGCGCGATCGTGCCCGCCCGGTAGAGCTGCTCCGCCAGTACGACGCGGGCCACCTCGTGCGGCAGCGTCCATGGCGCCATCTGGATCGCGCGAGCCGCCTGCTGGCGCACGTCGTCGCTGAGGCCGAACGCACCGCCAATCACGAAAGCCACGTCCCGGGCGCGATCGCGCTCCGTCGAGAGGAGCGTGGCGAACTGGGTGGATGTGAGTCGCTCACCCCGTTCATCGCACGCGACGACGAGGGCACCGGGCGGCAGACGCTCGAGCAAGCGAGCCCCCTCGCGCGCTCGCGCATCAGATGCCGCCACCCCGCGTCCGCTCGCCTCCCGCACCTCGACCACCTCGAGCGGCCAGTATCTCGCGGCCCGGACTTCGTAGTCGGCGATCGCCGCCGCGAGGTGCCGATCGCGTGGCTTGCCCACGACGGCGACCACGAGTCGCACCCGTCGCTACGCGTAAATACCACGCAACCGATGAACGGTCGCCACCCGGCTGATCGCCAGCATGTATGCAGCGGTGCGCATGTCCACCTTGTGCTGCACGGACAGCTTGAGCACGTCGCCGAAGCTGCGCGTCATGATGTCGGTCAGACGTTCGTTCACCGACTCCTCCGACCAGAAGTATCCGCCACGATCCTGAACCCACTCGAAATACGACACCGTCACGCCGCCTGCGTTGGCCAGAATGTCGGGTATCACGAAGATATCCTTCTCCGCCAGGATGGAGTCCGCGCCGGCCGTGGTAGGCCCATTCGCTCCCTCGCAGATGATCTTCGCGCGAATCTTCCCGGCGTTCTTGCTCGTGATGACGTTCTCGAGCGCCGCGGGCAGCAGGACGTCCACGTCGGCCGTCAGGAGCTCTTCATTGGTGATCGGCTGGCCGCCCGTGAAGCCCTCGAGCGTCTTGTGCTCCTGCACGTACCGGATCGCCTCCGGAATGTCGATGCCTTTCGCGTTCCAGTAGGCGCCCGTCCGATCGCTGATGCCGCGGACGACGCAGCCTTCCTTCGCCAGAAGATCGGCCGCGACGGAGCCGACGTTGCCGAACCCCTGCACCGCGAGCGTCGTCCCCTTCACCTTCATGCCCAGGTGCTTCAGCGCCTGCTTCGTGACGATCATGCAGCCGCGTCCAGTCGCCTCACGACGGCCGAGCGAGCCGCCCATTTCCACCGGCTTGCCGGTGACCACGGCCGTGACGGTGTGTCGCACATGCATGGAGTAGGTATCCATGATCCACGCCATCACCCGCTCGTTCGTGTTGACGTCCGGCGCGGGCACGTCGGAATCGGGACCGAGCGTGTGGATGATGGCCGCCGTGTACCGGCGCGTGAGCCGCTCGAGTTCTCCCGCGCTCATCTTCAGCGGATCGCAGATCACGCCACCCTTGGCGCCGCCAAACGGAAGATTCACGACGGCGCACTTCCAGGTCATCCACGCGGCGAGCGCCTGCACTTCGTCCAGGTTGACCTGCATGTCGAACCGGATGCCACCCTTCGCCGGCCAGCGCGACGTGTTGTAGAGCACGCGGTAGCCGGTGTACACCTCGACTTCGCCGTTGTCCATCATGACGGGCACGGACACGATGATCTGCTTCTCGGGGTGCCGAAGCACCTTGTACAATCCCGGTTCGAGATCGAGCAGCTGCGCGGCTCGATCGAATCGTGACATCATCGCCTCGAACGGATTCTCCTCGTTCAGGAAGCGGTCCTTGTCCGGCATGACGATTCTATCGGTCGGCAGTCGAAGGTCGGTGGCCATGGGCGGGAGAGCTCGAACCGGCGGTGCCGGCAGTTGAAGGAGCGGCGACGCGCGCCGCGAATATGGCGC
>JBDSSY010000127.1:0-31465 GCA_039928585.1 Gemmatimonadaceae bacterium
CCAGCTTCTCGTAGGGAAAGGGTCCGACGAGCGTCTCGAAATACGAGACGATGGGCGCCGCGGCCGCGAACGGGCCGGGCAGCCACTCGCGATGCTCCGGCATCACATACACCGACTGCGGAAGGCAGCGCGCGGGGTCGGGCTGCGTACATCCGGTCGTCGCGAGCGGCACATTCACCAGTGGGCCGGCCCCGATGACCATCAGGTACGTGGGGATCGGAAGTGCCTCCCGCCACCGCGTCTCGCTCCGGCGCTCTCGCGGACCTCCAACGTCGCGGACGCCGAGCAACGTACCGTTCGCCACGATCGTGCGATTGACGGGCGCTCGTACCGTCCAGCTCACCGTCGCCTTGTCGCTCGGATGGTCTACCGTGGGCAGCCACTGTCGTGCGCGATCGGGCCAGTTGTCGCCGAACCAGGTCCAGCGCCCCTGCGCGTCCTTCAGGACCACGAGTCCATCCGTCACGCGTCCGTCGTAGCGCACGCGCACGCTCACGCTGTCTCCGGTGGCACCGCCCAGCGGCACCTCGACTTTCCCATTCGCGTGCACCGGCCCCACCGCTCGTCCATTTACCTCGATGCCGCGCACGGTGAGCGCATCCACGAGATCCAGGCGGAGCGTGGATACTCCTGCCGCGCGTCGCGCCGTCACCGTCACGTCGCCGCGAATGAACGCGCCGGTGTCCGGCAGCTCGATCCTGATGTCGTAGTCGCGCACATCGATGCCGGGCTGGTAGCCGGAAGTGGCGACCGTACCCCCCGGTCCCTGTGCACGCGCCGGTGCCAGGGCCAGAATGACGAGCAGTGCGGAAATACGTGTGGCGCTGAGCATACGTGTCATGGTGTCAAGCGGAGGAGCGCACGCGATCGCGGGCGACTCACTGGTGGAACATACGGCTGAACACACCCGGCTTGGATACCCTGCTCGCCACCGCCTCCTCGAACGCGATCGCGAATGCGGGCGCCGAAGCGTGACGTCCATCCGGGTCGCGGCTCATCGCCTTGAGCAACACGCGCTCGACCGCTTCCGGAAACGTGCCCGGCTGACCGGCCTGGCGCAGCGGCATCGGATCGTCGCGCAGCCGCGCGATCATCGTCTCCTGCTGCGTGCGCCCGGTAAAGGGCAGCTCGCCGGTCAGCATCTCGAAGGTCATCAGCGCAAGTGAATACACGTCGGTGCGCGCGTCGAGCGCCTTGCCGCGCAGTTGCTCGGGGCTCATGAACTCCGGCGTGCCGAGAATGATGCCCGTCGCTGTGAGCTTCTGCAGCTCGGCGTCGGCATGCCGTTCCTTCGCGAGCCCGAAGTCCATCACTACGGCGTGCTCCGTGCCGTCGGCATCGGTACGGATCATCACGTTTTCCGGCTTGAGATCACGATGCACGATGCCGAGTTCGTGGGCGACGTGCAGTCCAGCGGCGATGTCCCGCACGAATCGCCCGACTTCGTCGAGGGCGAGCGTTCCAACCCGAATGTTGCGATCGGACAGGATCTCTCCCGTCACGAACGGCATGACGACGTACACCAGCCCATCCTGCGTCTCGCCGAGCCGGATGATGTGGCACACGTTCGGATGCGCGAGGCGCATGCCGAGCGTGGCCTCACGCTTCAGCCTCGCCATCGCATTCGGATCTCGGGAGAGCGCCGCCGACAAGATCTTGATCGCATACCGCTCGTTCGACACGACGTCCGTCGCCAGATAGACGAACGACATCCCGCCCTGTCCGATTTTTCGCTCGACGGCGTATCGGCCGTCCAGCGTTTGCCCCACGAGCGTGACGTGCGTGGCTGGCCTGACCGGCGTGGCTGGCACGGGCGACTCGGCGCGCGCGTTCGACGCCTCGCGCGGTGACGACGTGATGTTCAGTGTGGCACGCGGTACGAGCCGTGACCCATCGCGGGTGCAGAAGCGCGCCTCCGCGGGGTAGTCGGTGCCGCATGTGGGACAGCGATTCATCGCGTCATGCGTCGGCAACCAGCGGCGCGAGTCCGCCCCACTCGATATTGCCCCCGCTCAGCAGGGCGACCGTGCGCCCCCGCGGCTTGACGATTCCCTCCATCAGTGCCGCCACCGTGATCGCGCCACTCGGTTCCGTCACGAGTTTCATGCGATCGAGCAGCAACCGCATTGCGCAACGCAGCGGCGCGTCCTCCACCTGCACCACCTCGTCCACATAACGTTCGTGATGCGCGAAGGTGATGCTTCCCACTTCCACCGCCAACAGCCCGTCGGCCAGGCCCGCGCTTGGCGGGATGCGAACGGGGCGTCCAGCGTCGCGTGCCTTCGAGAGCTTCGGCGCGCCGGCCGGCTCGACGCCGATCACCCGGGCATTCGGTACGCGCAACTTGATGGCCGTGGCCACGCCCGCACTCAGTCCGCCCCCACCCACCGGTACCAGCACCGTCTCCACGTCGGACATGTCGTCCGCGATCTCGAGTCCCGCGGTGCCCTGTCCGGCGATGATCCATGCGTGATCGTAGGGTGGCACCATGACGAAACCTTCCGCATTCATCAGCTCCACGGCCCGCTCCATTCGATCCTGCGTCGTCGTCCCGGCGAGTTCGATGCGCGCGCCCAGCCGCTCGGCACCGCCACGCTTGGCGGGCGTGACCGTGGTGGGCATCACTACGACGGCCGGAATGCCGAACAGTTTTGCGGCGAGCGCGACAGCCTGCGCATGATTGCCCGACGAGGGCGCGATCACCCCGCGGGCGCGCTCGCTCGCGCTGAGTTGCGCGACGAAGTTGTACGCGCCGCGAAACTTGAAGGCACCACCGCGCTGAAGCATCTCCGGCTTGAGCCAGATGTCGGCATCCAGTCGCTCGGAGGCAGCGTCGAACGGGAGGAGCGGAGTGCGCACCGCCACCGGTGCGATCCGCGCCGCAGCGGCAGTGAGGTCGTCGAGAGTGATGAGAGGGATCATGGGCGGAAGCGTAACAGGTGGAGCGTCAGGACGCAGGAGCCGCCCGAGGCCGTGAGGACCGCGGCCGCGGACTCACGCAAAGATGCGATTTCGGCCGGCGGTCTTCGCCTTGTACAGCGACCGATCCGCGTCCTGGAGCAGCGCCTCGGGTGACATCGGGTCCGTCCCCCGGGCCAGCGCTACGCCGACACTGATCGTGACGCCAAGCGGTCCCTCGGGAGAGGCGAAGGAGAAGTCGTCCACCTTGCGCCGCATTCGCTCGGCGAAGGTCAGCGCACCTTGCCAGCCCGTGTCCGGCAGCACGACGACGAACTCGTCACCACCCACGCGCGCCACGGCGTCCGTGTCGCGAGCGGTGGCCTTCATGATGCCGACGATCTCCTGAAGCACGACGTCGCCGAACGGATGTCCGCGCGTGTCGTTGATGCTCTTGAAGTGATCGAGGTCAATGGCCAGCACGGCGACGGTGGATCCGCGCCGCTTCGCCTGCCGCCATTCGGCACGCAGGCGGGTTTCCAGTGCACGACGGTTGAGGCACCCGGTCAACGGATCAGTGCCGATCTGCTCCGCGAGCCGCGTGCGCATCGCCTCGAAGCTCCGCGCGAGCAGCGTGAGGTCGTCGGGACGCTTGTCCACGCCCAGCAACAGCGTCGGGGCGAGGTCTCCCTGCTCGACGAGTTTGCAGAAGAGACGAAGCTGATTCATCCGCGCACGAAAGCTTCCGTAGGCAGTCACGAGTACACCGCTCACCAACGCGAACAGGCCGAGCGTGGCGAGCAGCTGTGACGTCGAGGTAGCAACGCCGGCGACCTGCTGCGGCAGGATCCTGGCCGCCAGCACGAATCCCGCCGCGCAGAGAACGGCCGAGTACGCGCCGTGCCAGCGGCCGAAGTAGAAGACCGCGAGCTGTACCACCAGCAAGCCCGCGATGAGGATGCGCGGCGCATCGGCGGGCGAGCCGCTCAGCCAGACGATGGCCGTGAGCGTCAGGATGTCCGCCGTGACCAGGAGCGCCGGAATGCGATGCTCGTGCACGGTGGCCGCGCGTCGCACCATCGTCGCGGTAAGCGACACGCACAGCACGTAGACCAGCGCGACGCTCGCCATGGGCAGCAGCATCCGCGCCCGCTCGCGACCGAATGTCAGTGCGATCGCGACGAGCGCCACGAAGCCGACGTAGCGAATCCAGCGCTGCCAGAGGATCGCGTCGCGGACGAGTGCCTGACGGTCGACGTGCAGCGCCTCGACGATCTCGGACGTCGCGGCGGGATACTCGAGCGTGTGGCCCCCGCGCTGCACCGCCGCGGGCGCACGCGCGGTGTCCGGCTCCGGGGGCCGGCTCACGGCTGGGTACCCATGATCGATGTCGACAATTCGCTAAGCTAGTGCGGCGTCCGCACTGCGGAAAGACAGCGAAGGGAAACGGCCCCGGTGCGACGAAACGCACCCGGGCCGTTCACTGTCGGTCGGACGACGAAGGCTACTCGTCCCCGCTGTCGCCTTCGTCGTCGTCGGGATTCGTGCCATCGGCGCCCACGACTTCAGCCTCCCCCTCCTCCTCCGGGACCACGCGCGCAACCGCCATCACGAGGTCCTTGCTGTCGAGGTTCACGAGCTTCACCCCCTGCGTGTTGCGCCCTGCGACGCGGATGCCACGCACCGGCATCCGGATCAGGATGCCCTGCTTGGTCATCAACATCAGCTCGTCCTCCGGCAGAACCTCCATGATGGAGACCGCATCGCCCGTCTTGTCCGTGCGGTGAATCGTGATGATCCCCTTGCCGCCTCGGCGCTGCACGCGATAGTCGTCGATCGGCGAGCACTTGCCGATACCCTTCTCCGCGACGACGAGCAGCGTCGCCTCGCGCTTGATGACCACCATGCCGATCACGACGTCGCGGGCTCCGAGCTCGATCCCCTTCACGCCGGTCGTGTCACGACCCATCTCGCGCACGTCCTGCTCGTGGAATCGGATCGACAGACCATGCCGGGTCGCGAGTACGATGTCGTTCGTGCCGCTGGTGATCTGGACGTCCATCAGCTCGTCGCCGTCCTCGATCTTGATCGCCTTGATGCCGTTGCTGCGCGGATTGGCGTAGGCCGAGAGCGCCGTCTTCTTCACCGTCCCCTGCTTGGTGGAGAACAGCAGATACTGGTCGTCCCGGAACTCGCGGACCGGCAGGATCGCCTGGACCTTGGTGTCCGGGGTGACGTTGATGAGGTTGACCACCGGCTTGCCCTTGGCCGCGCGCCCGGCCTGCGGGATCTCGTGCACGCGGAGCCAGAAGCATCGTCCGTCGTCGGTGAAGACGAGCAGATATTCGTGCGTGCTGGCGATGAAGAGGTGCTCGATGAAGTCCTCGTCCTTCAGCGCCTGCCCGTTGAGCCCGCGGCCGCCGCGACGCTGCTTCTTGTACGTGGACACGGAGGTGCGCTTGATGTAGCCGGAGTGCGAGATGGTGACGACCATCTCCTCATCGGCGATCAGGTCCTCGATCGTGAACTCGCCTTCGTCGCTCGTGATCTCGCTGCGCCGCTCATCGCCGTACTTCGTGGAGATGTACACGAGCTCGCTCTTGAGCAACGCGCTGCGCTTGTCCTTCGAGGCGAGCAGCGCGCGCAGATCCTTCACGATGCCACGCACTTCCTTGAGCTCGTCCTCGAGCTTCTCGATCTCGAGGCCGGTGAGCTTCGCGAGGCGCATGTTGAGAATCGCTTCAGTCTGGCGATCGCTCAGCGTGAACCGCGCCTGGAGCTGCGCGTTCGCCGTGGGCGTGTCCTCGGCCGCACGGATGATCTTGATCACCTCGTCGATGTTGTCGACGGCGATCTTGAGTCCCTCGAGGATGTGCTCGCGCTCGAGCGCCTTGTCCAACTCGAACTGCGCGCGCCGCACGATGACTTCGTGACGGTGCGTGATGTAGTGCTCGAGCACCTCCTTGAGCGCCATGATCTTCGGCACCAACCGGCGCGTCGTCGGGTCAGGCACGAGCGCGAGCATGATCACGCCGAACGTCGTCTGGAGCTGGGTGTGCTTGTAGAGCTGGTTGAGCACCACGCGCGGAATGGCATCGCGCTTCAGCTCGATCACCATGCGCAGGCCGTCGCGGTCGCTCTCGTTGCGCAGGTCGCTGATCCCCTCGAGTTTCTTGTCGCGCACCAGCTCCGCGATGTTCTCCAGCAGGCGCGCGGTGTTGACCTGGTAGGGAACCTCGGTGACGACGATCTGCGACTTGTTCGAGCTTTCCTTCTCCTCGATCACCGCGCGGGCACGCATCACGATGCGGCCACGCCCGGTCTCCTGGTAATCCTTGATCCCCTCGCGTCCGTAGATGTAGCCGCCGGTGGGGAAGTCCGGACCCTTGATGAACTTGCGAATTTCCCCCGGCGTCGCCTCAGGACTGTCGATCAGGTGGACGATCGCATTGACGACTTCGCGCAGGTTGTGCGGCGGGATGTTGGTCGCCATGCCGACCGCGATGCCCGACGACCCGTTGACCACGAGGTTCGGGATGCCCGCCGGCATGACACCCGGCTCCGTGAGCCGGTCATCGAAGTTCGGGACGAAATCGACCGTGTTCTTGTCGATGTCCGACAACAGCTCCATCGCGATGGGCGAGAGCTTGGCCTCCGTGTACCGGTACGCCGCCGCCGGATCACCTTCCACCGACCCGAAGTTTCCCTGCCCATCCACGAGCGGATAGCGCAGCGAGAAACTCTGCACCATGCGGACGAGCGCATCGTACACGCTCTGGTCGCCATGCGGGTGATACTTGCCGAGCACGTCGCCGACCACGGTCGCGCACTTCTTGAACGGACGGCCGGGCACCAGCCCCAGCTCGTTCATCGCGAACAGTACGCGGCGATGCACCGGCTTCAGTCCGTCGCGCACATCGGGCAGCGCGCGCGAGACGATGACGCTCATCGAGTAGTTGATGAACGACTCACGGATCTCGTCGTCGATCAGGCGCGGAAGAATGCGTTCGCGGTTATTCGGAGCAGTCATGTACGCGGATAATTGCGGGACTCGACACACGGTGACGACCGAGTTCGCAATGTAGCCGAACACCCTCCGAATTGCAACTTCACGAAGGCCAGACAACTCATTGTGCTACAACGGTTTATCTGGCCTCACGCAACCCTGATTTCTCCGCCCGGCCACGCGCGCGGCACGCACCGCAGCGGGGCGCGTCACCGCGCACCCGACCATCGTCCTATGGTCGTGCCGGGCACCCCGCCGCACGCGTGCACGCAGGATCGATCAGCGGCATGCCGAGTCGCGCGAGCTCCACGTTCGCGTCGGCCAGATCCGTCTTCCAGACCTGCGCCAGCCGCGCCTCGTACCCCGCCAGCTCCGTTGAGAGAATGCCGAAGATCTCGGGCAGGTTGCTTGTCGGACGTCCGTCGCCACGCTCGGCCATCGACAGCAGGTTCGCGAGGCGGTTGTTCACCCTGATCGGGAAGTTGAGCGGATCCTGACCGCTCTGATTGCGCACCTGGTACACCACCTCCTCGATGGCCGAGGCACGAGCACGGAGCGTCGCGGCCCGCGCTGCCAGCGCGCTGTCCTTCGAGGTGGCGAGCCGGCTGTCGAGTTGCTCTTTCACCCGCCGGATCTCGATCACCGACGCATTGGCGGCGCTCGCGCGGTCGCGGACGCGGCGAGAGAACGCATACTGCGCCCGCAGATCCGCGTCCGTGGCCGTGAGCCACGGATTGCGCGTCACGGTGAGCGGCGCAGTCACCGTCCGTCCATCGGCGACGAGGCGCGCCGTATAGCGACCTGGCGGCACGGCCGGCCCGCTCGTGCCCGCGCCCCACAGGATCATCTTGGGAAAACGCGTGATGCCCTGCGCGCGGAGATCCCAGATGATGCGATTGACGCCCTCCGCGGCGGGCAGGAACGTCTCGCGATCGCGACGACTCGCCGCGCTCGCTGCGCTATCGACTTTTGCGGTATCGGGCTCGAAGGTGCGGAGCACCGTGCCGGCGGAATCGACGATCTCGAGCCGAAGCGCGGTCGGCGCCTTCGCGAGCCACCAGCTGATCGCGACGCCGGGACCGGTTCGCACCCCGGCCGGCGGAGTGAAGAGATGCGCGGGCCCGGCGAGGACCGCCGGCGTCGCCTGCCGGAGCGCGGCGACGTCGTCCAGCACCCAGAAGCCGCGGCCATGCGTGGCGATCACGAGCTCGTTCCCTTCCACCACCAGATCCACGACCGGCAGGTCCGGCATGTTCAGCGACAGCGACTGCCACGTCGCGCCATCGTCATACGACAGGTAGACCCCATGCTGCGTGGCCGCGTAAAGCAGACCGCGTCGCGTGGGATCGGCGCGCACCGCGTGCACGTACGCGTCGGCGCGAATGCCGGTCACGATCTTCGTCCACGAGCGCCCGTAGTCGGTCGTCCGGAAGATGTACGGCGCCATGTCGTCGAGCAGCGGTCGCCGAACGCTCACATAGGCCGAGGCCCCGTCGAACGGCGACGCGTCGATCTGGCTCACGCGTCCAAATGCCGGCATGTCCGGCGGCGTGACGTTGGCCCAGCGGCGGCCTCCGTCGCGCGTCACGTGCACCAGTCCGTCGTCCGAGCCTGTCCAGATCACGCGCACATCGCGCTTCCCCGGGGCGACGCTGAAGATCGTGCCGTAGACTTCGGGTCCGTTCATGTCGCCGGTGATCGGACCGCCCGAATGGCCCATCGTCGCGGGATCGTGGCGGGTGAGGTCGCCGCTCAATGCTGCCCACGTTTGTCCTGCGTCCGACGTCTTCCACAGGCGCTGCGAGGACACATAGAGTGTCGCCGGATCCACCGGGCTGAAGATGATCGGGAAGGTCCACTGCCACCGCTCCCTGATCGCACTCGCGGGCTCGCCGGAATAGAACCATGGGTACGGATTCACCTCGCGCGACGTGCCGGTCTTGCGATCGTATCGGTCGACATAGGCGCCGTTGTTCGTGCCCGAGTAGAACACATCGGTATTGCGCGGATCGGGCGCGATATAGCCCGGCTCGCCGCCACCCGCGACATACGACACCGCCATCCCGCCGGCCGTGATGTCGCCGCTGTCGGGGCGCGCACCACCTCCGCGACGGCGTCCCGCCCCGCCGAGCCCGAACGCTGCCGCATTCCAGTTGTACGGCGTGCACAACGTGCTGTTGTCCTGCTGCGATCCGCACACGTGATACGGCACGTGCTTCGTCGTCACGACGTGATAGAACTGTCCGGTGGGAAAGTCCTGATCCGTCCACCGACCGCCCGTGTTGAACGACACGGCGCCGCCACCGTCGTTGCCGACCACCAGGTGCGTGGGGTCGTCAGGATCGATCCACAGGTCGTGAAAGTCCCCGTGCGTGCCGTTGTCGATCGCGCCGGTCTTCCTGCCACCGTCCGTCGAGCGGAACATGGACGTGTTCTGCAGATAAACCACGCCCGTGTCACGCGGATCGGCGAAGACGTGCGTGTAGTAGAAGGCGCGCTGCCGGATCGCGCGGTCCTCGTTCACCAGTGTCCAGTTCGCGCCCGCGTCGTCGCTGCGGAACAGGCCGCCCTTCTCGTTCTCCACGAGCGCGTACACGCGACGCGCATTTGCGCCCGAGATGGCCACGCCGATTCGTCCGATCACGCCAGACGGCATTCCCGGCGCCCGCGTGATCTCCGTCCACGTTTCGCCGGCGTCGGTACTCCGGAACAGACCACTCCCGGCTCCACCGCTCGACATGTGCGACTCGGTGCGGTAGGCCTCCCACATCGCCGCATACATGATGTTCGGATCGGTGCGGTCCATCGTGATGTCGATGGCGGCAGTGCGCTCGTCGCGGTAGAGCACCTTCCGCCAGCTCCGGCCACCGTCCGTGCTCTTGAACACGCCCCGCTCGGCGCTCGGCGCGCTGTATTTCCCGAACGCGGCGACGAAGATGATATCCGGGTTCGTGGGATGAATGCGGATCTTCGAGATGCCGTGCGACTCCCGGAATCCGACATGCGTCCACGTTTTTCCGGCGTCGCCGCTGCGGTACACGCCATCGCCGGGCATGATGTTGCCGCGAATGCAGGTCTCACCCGTGCCGATGAACACCACATCGGGGCTGGACTCGCTCACGGCCACCGCACCGACCGATGCGCTGCCGATCCGACCGTCGGTGATGGGGGCCCAGTGTTCCCCGGCGTCGGTCGTCTTCCAGAGCCCGCCGCCGACGGCACCGAAGTACGCCTCGCGTGGTCGGCCGCGTACGCCGCTGACGGCGATGGATCGGCCTCCGCGGTCGGGGCCGATGTTGCGCCAGCGATACGAGCGCAGCAGGCTGCTGTCGATCGATGCCATCGCCGGGCGTCGAGACGCGGACACTGCCGGCGGTTGGGTGGCGGTCAGCGAGGCGGTGATCGCCCCCAGAGGAACGAGCACGAGCGCGCGCGACCAGAGCATGATCCTACTCCTTGCCTTCCGATTCGGTGGGTGCCGACTCCGGATATTCCACCGTGTCGGGATATTCCTTGGCCATCTCGTCGTCCTCCTGCGCCGCGATCTCGCGCTCGCGCCGCAGCCCTTCGTCGCGCTCGACGCGATACGCGTCGTACCACTCGCGCGTCACCTCGCCCGCGAGCTCGCGGTTACCCAGCCCGAACGCGAGCGCCATCGCGAGGGCGATCGCCCCGAACAGGATGGCGAACGCGGTCGTCACGATGTCCGTCGCGATGCCAAGCTCCTGCAGCGCCATGAAGATCGCGAGCAGGATCACGCCGCTGCGTCCCACGCGGGCCAGCGCCCGCCCACCGTGCAGCGCGCCGGCCGACGCCGAGATGAGGCCGCCGACGAATCCGCCGAGCACGATGCCGACGAGGATGATCACGATCGCCGCGATCACGCTGGGGATGTAGCTCACCAGTTCCGAAAACACGTTCGCCAGCGACTCGAGGCCCAGCGCGTTGGCCGCGATGAGAATCACGGCGAACATGACGAGCCAGAACACCAGGTTCGCCAGCACGCGAACGGGGTTGACGTGCGAGCCCGAGCGCTCCACCGCCTGCATCACGCCGCCGCGCTCGAGCATCCGATTGAGCCGGATGCGGCGGAGAAAGCGCTCGATCAGCTTCTCGAGCACCTTCGCGAGCAGGTAGCCCGCGAAGAGGATGACGAGGGCGCCGAGCAGCGCGGGCACGATGTCGCCGAACACCTGCGCGAAGCTCGCCTGGAGACGGTCGCCGAAGTTCGAGCTGTCCTGAAGAAGCATGATCTCGAGAGCTGGAGGCGCCGACGGTGGCGCGTCGCGGAAAAAGCTAGCTGATTGCTCTCCTGATTGTGAGCCGTCGACTGCTGTCCGTCGCCACGCGCCGGCCACCGTCTCTCAGTTCCGTGTGCCGCGCTTGAGGTCGAAGATCACGCTGCGGCGGCAGGTCGGGCAGATCAGCCATTCGCGGCGGCGCGCGTACCCCAATCCGAACGACCCGCCACCGATGGATCGCATGGTCATGGCGGTGCCATCCCGGGGACACACGGCTGGCTCGCCTGCGGTCACCCGCTCGCGGAGCGCACGCTGCTCCTCCGGCTCGAACTGCGCCTGCGCGCCGGCGTTCACGTGCGCGTGAGCCCTTCCCGAATGGCCTCCGGGATCGGCACCGTCGTGCGCGACGAATAATCGAACATCACCTGCACCGTCTCCCCTTCGGCCACTAGCCGGTCGTCGCGCGAGTCGAGGATCCGGTACTGCCAGACCCACGCCTTGTTTCGAATCTCCGCCGTCGTCATCTCGAGATCCAGCGGGTCACCCATCATGGCCGGACTGCGATAGGAGATTTTCGCTTCGGCGAGGATGAAACCTGCATCGACGTCCCCGCCCGCCGCGAGCCACGCGCGAACGCGGCCGATCTCGAAATAGGCCAGGTACACGGCGTTGTTGACGTGGCCCTTCACGTCGTAGTCGTTCAGGCGCGACTCGAGTGCGAAACGCATCAGTCGATCCGCAGCACGATCTTGCCGAACTGGTCGCCCTGGCCGAGGCGCTCGAAGGCGGAGCGTCCGTCGGCGAGCGCGTACACCCGGTCGATCGGGGGGCGCAGCCGGCCAGCGGAGAAGTGTCGGACGATCTCCGCGAACTCATCGTCGTTGCCCATCGTGGAACCGAGGATGCTCCATTGATTCCAGAACAGGCGACGAACATCGGTGGTCACCATCGGCCCCGAGGTGCCGCCACAGGTGACGAGACGTCCGCGCCTGCCCAGTGCGCCCAGCGACTGCGACCAGGTGGCCTCTCCCACGGAGTCGACCACGACATCCACACCGCGCTTGGCCGTCCGGGCGCGAATCTCACGACCGACATCCACGCCGGTGTGATTGATCACGTCGTCCGCTCCAAGCTGCGCCGCACGCGCGAGCTTCGCATCGCTGCCTGACGTCACGGTGACGTGCGCGCCCACGAGCTTGGCGATCTGCAGGCAGGCTATGGCGACGCCGCCGCCGATGCCCCAGATCAGTACACGCTCTCCCGGCTGCACGCGCGCGCGCGTCACCATCATTCGAAAGGCCGTGAGCGTGGCGAGCGTGAACGCCGCCGCTTCTGCATCGTCGGACGCGCCGTCGACGCGGGCAACGTTCACGGCAGGGACCACGAGCAACTCGGCCATCGTGCCCGGACGATGCTCGCCGAGGATCCCGAAGCGCGTGCAGAGCGGCTGCTCGCCGTCCAGGCAGTACTCGCACGTGCGGTCGCTGATCCCCGGGTTGATGACGACGCGGTCTCCTACCGCCACGTTCGTGACCGTCGCGCCGACGGACTCCACGGTGCCCACGCCATCGGCCCCGAGCACCCAACCCGGCGTGATCGTCACGCCCGGCAATCCGGCGATCAGGAACAGGTCGAGATGATTGAGTGCCGCAGCGCGCATCCGAACGCGGACGTCGCCATCGGCGCGCAGCATCGGCTCGGCGAGGTCGTCGCGATACTCGATGCGCTCCATCCCGCCGTGCGCGGAAATCGTGAGTCCTCGCATGCCTCTGACGTGGGGTTATATTGGACGCGAATGCTATGCGGCGGCAGGCGGACGCGAAAGGCGCCGCAATGTCCCGGCCTCGTTCCGTCACGACGCACCGACATGACTGCAATCAAGGTTCCGCAACTCGGCGAGTCGATCGTCGAAGCGACAGTCTCGCGTTGGCTCAAGAACGAGGGCGATCAGGTCGCGGCAGGCGACACGCTCGTCGAGCTGGAGACCGACAAGATCACCGTCGAGGTGCCGGCGCTCGCGGCGGGCGTGCTGCGCACGCACATCGTGAAGGAAGGCGAGGTCGTCACCGTCGATCAGCTGCTCGGCGAGCTCGAGGACGGTGCCACGGCGGCGCCCGCGACCGGCGGCTCGGCGCCCGCCGCCGCTGCGCCGCCCGATGCGCAGGCGCCGCGTGCAGCGACGGCCAGTCCCGTCGCGTTCCCCGCCGCCGAACAAGCGCCCGCGACGGCGCGGGGCGCGACCAAGGTCTCGCCCGCAGCCCAGCGCGTGGCGGCGGAACAGCAGGTGGATCTTGCCGCCGTGAAGGGTACGGGACGCGGCGGTGTCGTGAGCAAGCCCGATGTGATCGAGCAGGCCGCAACATCCGGCCGAACTGCGGTGACGCCGCCGAGCGCGAAGGCCTCGGCATCCCCAGTCACTCCGTCCGCTGCTGGCACCACTGCGCCTGCCGGGGCCATGCGACCCGCGCCAGCCAAAGGGACGCGCGAGACACGAGAGAAGATGACGACGCGACGGAAGCGCATCGCGGAGAATCTGCTGCTCTCACAGCACAATACGGCGCATCTCACGACCTTCAACGAGATCGACATGTCCGTCGTGAGCGCGCTGCGCGAGCGGATGAAGGAAAAAGTCGAGAAGGAGCACGGTGTGAAGCTCAGCTTCATGCCCTTTTTCGTGAAGGCGGCGTCGATGGCGCTGAAGGCGATGCCCATCGTGAACGCGTCGATCGATGGCGACGCCATTGTCTACCATCACTACGTCAACATGGGCATCGCCGTCGCCTCCGACGCCGGACTCGTGGTCCCGAACGTGAAGGACGCGGACCGCAAGGGCATGCTCGACGTGTCGCGCGATATCGCCGCCGTGGCCAAGCGCGCGCGCGACGGGAAGCTGACGATGGACGACCTCACCGGCGGCACGTTCACCATCACGAATGGCGGGGTGTTCGGCTCACTCGTCTCCACACCCATCATCAACTATCCGCAGGCCGGCATTCTCGGCTTGCACAAGACCCAGGACCGACCGATTGCTCTCAACGGTCAGGTCGTCATCCGTCCGATGATGTACGTCGCGCTGTCGTACGATCATCGCATCATCGACGGACAGCAGGCCGTGCTCTTCCTGGTGAAGGTGAAGGAGTTGATGGAAGATCCGGCGGCCATGCTGGTGGACTGAGATGGCCGAATCGCACATTGCCGCCGACGTCGTCGTCATCGGGGGCGGTCCTGGGGGCTACGTCGCTGCCATTCGAGCGGCCCAGCTCGGGTTCTCCACCGTCTGCGTCGAGATGGACCGCACACTCGGCGGCACCTGCGTCAATGTCGGATGCATTCCGAGCAAGGCGCTACTCGAGTCGTCACACCACTTCGAGTTCATGGCGCACGACGCCGCGAAGCACGGCATCGGTCTGGCGAACCTGTCCATCGACGTGCCGGCGATGCTGAAGCGGAAGGACGATGTCGTCGGTCAGAATACCAAGGGCATCGAGTTCCTGTTTCGGAAGAACAAGATTACCTGGGCGAGGGGTCGTGGTACGCTCAAGGCCGGCAACGTGGTCGAGGTGCGGGGGGCCCCCCCGGAAAACAATCTCACCACGTATCAGGCGGCGCACGTCATCATCGCCACCGGCTCCGCACCAATCGAGCTCCCGTTTCTCAAGTTCGACGAGGAGCGTGTGCTCTCGAATGTGGGAGCGCTGACCATTCCCTCGGTCCCTGAACATCTCATCGTCATTGGTGGCGGCGTCATCGGCCTCGAGCTGGGCTCGGTCTGGCGTCGGCTCGGCGCCCGGGTCACCGTCGTCGAGCTGCTGCCGTCCATCCTGCCGGGCATGGATGACGACATCGTGAAGGACGCCGACAAGATGTTCCGGAAGCAAGGGCTCGACATCCGCACCGGCACCAGAGTCACCGGCGGGGGACGAAGCGCCGACGGCGCATTCGTCACGGTCGAGAAGGACGGCTCGACCGAGCGACTCGACGGCGACTACGTGCTCGTGTCCGTCGGCCGACGCCCGGTGACCACCGGCATCGATGCCGAGGCGCTCGGGCTCGCGCTCGGGCGGCGCGGCGAAGTGCTCGTCGATGATCAGCAGCGCACCAGCATTCCCGGCGTCTACGCCATTGGCGATTGCACGCCGGGCCCGATGCTCGCCCACAAGGCGGAGGAGGAAGGGGTCGTCGCCGCCGAAGTGATCGCGGGCAAGCCCGTGCACATGCACCATCGCACTGTGCCGGGCGTGGTCTACACCTGGCCCGAGATCGCGGTCGTCGGCATCACGGAGCGTGAAGCGCGGGCGAGCGGCCGCGAGATCAAGGTTGGCAAGTTCCCCTTCTCGGCCAATGGCCGCGCACGCACGGCGGGCGAGACGACCGGCTTCGTCAAGTTCATCGCGGACGCCACGACCGACGAGATCCTCGGCTGTCACATGCTCGGCCCCAGCGTCTCCGAGTTGATGGCGGAAGTTGTGCTCGCGATGGAGTACCGCGGATCCTCTGAAGACATCGGCATTACCGTGCACGCCCATCCCACGCTGTCGGAGACGACGAAAGAAGCGGCGCTCGCAGTGCTGGGGCGCGCGCTGCACTTCTGACGGAGCACAGGATGGCGCTGGTGCTCCGCCCGCTGATGCCGGATGATGTTGGCGACGCGCGCATTTGCATATCGGCGCAGTTCGCCGGCACGCGTTACGAGGTCCGTGCACTCGAGCAGCTCGACATCGCGCTGCAGTTCGACGATCCCGAGTACATGGCCCTGCTCGCCTCGAGCGGAGACGACGTCGCGCTGCGGGGACTCGTCCTGTTCGGCACCGTCGCTGGCGCGAGGGGCGTCGTGAAGGTACATGTGCTCGTCGGCCGGGGGGTCGAAACCGCCGTCGCCCTGCTCGGGGCGGTGCGGGCGACGAGCGAGCACTCCGGCGAACGCATGATCGTGTGCGAACTGCCCGACGACACTCCGCTGACGGAGGCGGCGGACGCCCTCGACGCGAGCGGGTTCGTTGAAGCGGGTCGCGTCCCCGACTTCGTGACTGACGGCGTGGCCTTGCGCCTGCTCGTGCACACGTTGGTCGTCGACGCGTGAACGGTAAGCGAAGTTTCGATAGCAACGAACGAGAGCACGACCGCGGAGGACGCAGAGAGGCGCGCAGGACAGCCGGTCGACGCTATCGGTCGCCGCCGCTGGCCGCACGGCTCCACGGCGGAATGACGCCATTCATCCGCGCGTAGGCGATCGACTGACCGAGATGTTCGTGCGCGTGCGTCGCGATGAGGACCAGCACCGCGCGGTTCGTCGACTTGGTGCCGAAGAACTCCGCTGCGGTATCCAACTGGTCATCCGGCACGTCGAGCATGGCCTGCTTCGTGAATGCGAACGATTTGCGGAGCAGCTCGACGACCTGCGCCTTGTCGACGACCTTCTTTTCCATGTCGGGCGTGATGGCGACGTCGGGCTTTCTCTTCGCGCCCGCCATGCCGGGGAGCATGTAGTTGGTTCCCACCATATGCATGAAGACTTCGCTCACCGAACGGACCCCCGCGGCTGGCCGCCACCCGTACTTCTCAGCCGGCATCGCTTCGGCCAGCGCGATGAACTTCTGCTCCGCTTCCGCAACCTGGCCGATCAGATCCTTTCGCACGCCGGTGGCGGACGCGCCGGCGCCGGTCTGTGCCGTCGCGACCGCGGATGCGCTGAGCAGGAGCGCGAGAGCATGAATCAGGATCGGGCGGGAAGGCATCGGTAGGCTCGCTGATGGGAGGGGCGCGAATCATACCGTCCGCCAGCGAGGTCGTCCAGCGAGCGGGGCTGCGCTGGCGGGACGAACGGTCGAGCGGCACGTTTCGAATACCCGTGACTGGAGGTCTCCAGCGTGTCGTTCCTCGTCTCGCTTCTGCTTCCCGTCCTCGCGATCGTGCTGTACTACCGTGGATATCCGGACCGTGCGGCTCGCGGACTCGCCCCCGCGCGGCTCACCACGGGTGCGGCGATCCGCGCCGGTGCAGCGACGGGCGCCATGGCCCTCGTCTTTCTCGCGCTCCTCGGCGTCGTCATCCTCGCCGTGCGTGGAAGGATCGTGACACCTCCGGGTGTCGACGTCTCGCCGGTGGCATTCTGGGTGACGCAGTTCGCGCTTGCTGCCGGCATCGGCGCCGTCGTGGGGGCGGTGGCGGCGGTGGGTCTACTTCCCTGGGTCCGAGGCCGACTGGCGCAGCTCGCACCGGCGACGCGCGACGAATGACATCGCGGAAGCATCGGTCAGCGCATCGGTATGTCGCACTCCTCCGTGCCATCAACGTCGGCGGGCACGTTGTGAAAATGGACCGGCTGCGCACGGAGTTCGACGCACTGGGCTTCGAGGATGTCCGAACGTTCATTGCCAGCGGCAACGTCCTGTTCGCGGCGGGCTCCGACGATGCTGTCGCGCTCGAGCATCGCATCGAACGGCGCCTGGAACAGGCGCTTGGTTATCCGGTCGCCACATTTCTCCGCTCGCCGGCGCAACTCGCGATGCTGGTCGTCAACGAGCCGTACAGCGACCGCCTCGACTCGGCATCGCTGTACGTGGGTTTCCTGAAGTCGGCGCCACCCGACGAGCGACGCGAGCGCGCCCTCGCGTTGCGGAGCGAGCTCGACGAGGTATGCGTCCGCGATCGTGAGATTTTCTGGATGTGCCGTGCACGGAGCACCGACTCGACTCTCTCCGGCGCCCGGCTCGAGAAGGCGCTCGCGGCTCCCGCGACCTTTCGCAACGTGACCACGGTGCGCAAGCTCGCCCTGCTGGCCGCGACGGACGTTCACGCAGTGTGACGGGCGACACGTGGCGCAGGGCGCCTCGTCAGCGTACGGCCCACGCTCCGCGTTAACTTGGCACCCGGAGCGCGCGCCACCACCTTCGCACGTCGCTCGGCTCGCGCCATGATCGGACTCTCCCCTACAACACGCCGCCCCATGATCGCACGCTTCGTCCGTCGCTCGTGCCGCCGCATTGCGCTGTGCGTCGTCCTGCTGTCGTCCATCACCACCGTCGCCGGCGCCCAGGTGCGGGGAATGATGGACGTCGGCTCGTTCGACCAGCGGCGAATGGCCGGAATGCGCTACCGCATGATCGGCCCCGCACGGGGCGGACGCGTGACGGCGGTGACTGGCGTGAATCAGGAACCGCACACCTTCTACCTCGGTGCCACGGGCGGCGGGGTGTGGAAGACGACGAACGCCGGTGCCAGTTGGCGCAATGTCTCGGACAACGCCTTCGCCACCGGCTCCATCGGCGCGATGGATGTCGCCGACTCCGACCCGAACGTCCTGTACGTCGGCACAGGGTCCGAGGCCATCCGGAGCAACGTGTCCATCGGCAAGGGCATCTACAAGTCGAGCGATGCAGGGCGTACCTGGCGATACGCGGGCTTGCGCGACGGCGGACAGATCGGCGCGGTCGTCGTACATCCCACCAATCCCGACGTGGTCTACGCGGCGGTGGTGGGCAATCCATTCGCGAACTCCCGCACCCGCGGCATCTATCGCAGTCGCGATGGTGGCACGACCTGGCAGCAGATGCTCTTCCTGTCCGATAGCACGGGCGCCGTCGACATCGAGCTGCAGCCCGGCAACCCCGAGATCGTCTACGCATCGATGTGGCGCGGCGCCCGCCGGCCGTGGACAGTCATCAGTGGTGGCGGAGAGGATGCCGTGTACCGAAGCCGTGATGCGGGCGCCACCTGGAACAAACTCGGCGGTGGACTGCCCACCGGCATCGTTGGAAAGAGCGATCTCGCCGTCTCCGCCGCGGCGCCGCAACGCCTGTACGTCCTTGTCGAAGCGAAGGTCGGCGGCGGTCTCTATCGCTCGGACGACGCGGGCGAGCGTTTCACGCTCGTGAACACCACGCCGGGGCTCATCACCCGGCCATTCTATTACACGAATGTGGATGCGGATCCCACCAATGCCGACATCGTGTACGTAGGCACCGAGGGATTCTACAAGTCTGCGGACGGCGGACGCACCTTCCGCACGATGCGCACGCCGCACGGCGACAATCACGACATCTGGATCAATCCGCGCGACGGACGGCTCTTCATCCAGGCCAACGACGGCGGCGCGAACGTCACCCTCGACGGTGGCCTCAACTGGAGCACGCAGCAGAATCAGCCGACGGCGGAACTTTATCAGGTGGCCGTCGACGATCAGTATCCGTATCGGGTGTACGGCGCGCAGCAGGACAACAGCACCCTCATTGTCCCGAGCCTGCCCGTCGGCTCGGCCGGTCTCGACGATCCCATCCAGAGCTGGCGGCAGGGGCCCGGCTGCGAAACCGGTCCGATCATTCCGCATCGCACGAATCCGGACACCGTCTTCGGAAGCTGCAAGGGACAGTTCAGCCGGATGAGTCTGCGCTCCGGGCAGGAGCAGCAGTCATGGGTCGGCGCACAGTCGCTCTACGGCAATGCCGCCAGCGACCTGCTCTATCGCTTTCAACGTGTCTCGCCCATGGAGGTGTCGCCGCACGACGCACGGATCCTCTATTACGGATCACAGCACGTGCATCGCACGCGCGACGAGGGCGTGACGTGGGAGCGCATCAGTCCCGACCTCACGGCGAACGATCCGCGCTATCGCGGTGTCATTTCGGGTGAGCCAATCACGATCGACGTCACGGGCGAGGAGATGTACCCCACGCTGTACGCGATTCGGGAGTCGCCCGTCACGGCCGGTGTCATCTGGGCCGGATCGAACGACGGTCCCATTCACGTGACGCGCAACAACGGCCGGACCTGGACCAACGTGACCCCCGCCGGACTCCCGACCGGGGGGCGCGTGCAGAACATCGAGCCGTCTCCGCGACGGGCGGGTGCCGCGTACGTCGCCGTGCACCGCTATCTCCTCGGCGACTTCCAGCCGTATCTCTACAAAACCGAGAATTATGGCCAGAGCTGGACCCGGCTGACCGACGGACGCAACGGCATTCCGGCCGACGAGCCGACGCGCGTGGTGCGAGAGGATCCGGACCGGGCGGGCCTGCTCTACGCGGGCACCGAATTCGGCATGTACGTGTCGTTCGACGATGGGGGCCGGTGGCATTCGTTTCAGCTCAACCTCCCCGTCGTCCCCATCACCGACATCAAAGTGCACCGGCAGGACCTCGTGCTCTCCACACAAGGGCGATCGTTCTGGATTCTCGATGATCTCACGCCGCTGCACCAACTGCGCGACGCGAGTGCCGATGCGCGCGCCACCCTCTTCGCGCCGCGGCCAGCGATTCGCTACCGGTATCGCGCTGGCTTCGGCGGCATCGAAGGCGACCGCGGCGCGAGCGAGGACACCCCGCAGTATCCCACTGCCGGCGCGATGATCGACTACTGGCTCCCGGCCGCCGGAACGCCGGTGAGTCTCGAGGTGCTGCTGCCAGGCGGAGCGGTCGTCCGCAGCTTCAGCAGCGACAGCGTTCGCGATACCACCGCGACGGCCGGCGGCGGCGCGCGGTTGCCGTCACGCGCGGGGTTGAATCGTTTCGTCTGGGACATGCTGTACGCCGGGCCGTTGAGTTCCAACGTCTCGCAGCGCGGTCGCAACGGACCGATGGCGGCACCGGGGCAATACACGGTGCGCCTGACGACGGGCGGTCGGAGCTCCACGCAGCCGCTCCAGCTGCGCGCTGATCCGCGTGTCCTGCGCGATGGGATTTCGCAGGCGGTCATGGACGCGCAACTCGCGCACAACCTGCGCGTGCGCGATCTCGTGAGCGACGCGAACGGTACAGCGGCCGATCTACGCGCGCTCAGGAAGCGAGCGACCAGCGGAGATAGCGCAGCAATGGTTCCAGCGGCAATTGCCGCGCTGGAAACGGAGTTGCTTACACCCCCCGTGCGCTACAGCCGCCCCGGACTGCTGTCCCACATCACTTATCTGTACGGCATGACGCTAGACGCAGATCAGGTCGTGAGCCGCGACGCGATGCAGCGGTACACCGAGCTTCGCACGCGGTTGGACACACTGCGCGGCAAGGTACGCGCGCTGGCCTCGGGCAACGACAGATAGAGGCAGCGCACGGCCTCAGCCGAACCTTACCGTTTCGTCCGCAGAGGGTAGGGACGAATCGCCGAGCAGCTCCCGCACTCTCGTCGTGCGGAAGCTGAAGATGCGGCGCAGCTGCAGGCGAACCAGGGGATGCGCGAGGTCGCCCAGCCATCCGAACGGCAAGCGGTAGCGCACCTCGTCTTCGACGATCGTTCCTCCCGCGTCATCATCCCGAAACGAGTGGCGGTGAATCCAGAGGGCGTAGGGACCGCGAAGTTGTTCGTCGATGAACTCCACGCCCGGCGCCCATCGATTGATCCGCGTGCGCCAACGCATCGGAATCCCCCGCAGACCGATCGTGTAGTCGATGAGCGCGCCTTCCCGAAGCGTGATCGGAAGCGGCGTGCGGATCCGGAACGCCAGTTCCGGTGGCGTGATGCGCGCGAGATTTTCCGCATCGGCGAAGAAGGCGAACACCCTGACGCGAGGCAGGGACAGCCGCAGCGTGCAGCGGAGGACGTGATCTGGCATGTGCAATGAACGACGCGGACCCGCATGACGTTCCGCCCGCGGGCCCCGACGTACAAACGGCCGGCCCACAGGGGACCGGCCGTCTCGACTCGAGGCGCGAAGGTCGGCTAGAGCGGTGTCCGGAACACCAGCGCCGTCGCGGCCGCCGCCATGACGACCAGCGTCGTACCGACGACGATCGCGCTGGACGGCGTGATCACGAACTCGCGCCGCCACCACGGGGTGATGAGCGTCGGGGCGTGCATCGGGAGCGCGTTCATGATCTGCGCATGCAGATGCGCGGGCGTGCGGAGCCGACGACGCGTAGCCAGATCTTCGTCGAGCCGCTTCCAGAAATCGACGTCGCGGCTGGAACCGGTACGACGAGCCTGGCTTTCCGTCGCCTCACCATCGAGCCAGGCATGGACGGAAGCAGCCATCGCGGGGCGCGGGGAGCCGATGGGGACTTCACGATCGGACAGCGGACGCGACGACTCATCATTGCGTCCCCGCGAATTGCCGTGGCCGAGGCCATTGGAATCGAGTTCGTCGAGCATCAGGCGTATTTCTCCTCGAGTAGGGCCTGGAGCGCTTCCCGGGCGCGATGCACGCGCATCTTCAGCGCACCAACCGTTGTGCCGAGCAGGTCTGCCATCTCTTCGTACGACCGTCCTTCCACGTGCTTCATCACGAACGCCTCGCGAAGCGAGGCAGGAAGCGACGAGAGCGCCACATCGAGATCGCTTCGCAGTTCAGTTCGGTCGAGCTCTTCCTCGGGCGTCGCGAAGCCCGACGGCTGATCGTCTTCATCGTAGCTGAGATGCGAGCGACGAATATTCTTGAGCCAATCCTTGCACCCATTCGCCACGATCCGGAACACCCAGGCATCGAATCGGCCCCGCACTTCCGCGAGATGCTGGTACGCCTTGATGAAGGACAGCTGCAGGATGTCTTCCGCGACATCCGGGCTTCCCGTCATGCAGAGCGCATGTCGGTACAGCGGATCACTGTATCGAGTGATCAGCATGGTGAAATCGTCGCGGTTGCCCGCGAGCACGCGCTGAATGATGCGTTGATCGGAGTCGTCCTGATCAACGAGCTGTTCTGGCTCCGTCGTCCTCACGACGATAGAGTAACGCGTAGTGCGCGCGCGGGACAGGGTACCTGCCACGCGAGTTGGTTCGACCCCGTGTCTCACGTTGGAAAGACGAGTCGGCGCGTGGCGCGGTAACAGCCGGGCGCGACCGCACTCACCCCGTCGTACGGGGACCCCGCGGACCGTCGTCGAACGCGGCCCACCCACGCGCACGCACGAGCGCCGAGTGCTCGCCAAGTTGCGGCGGCGCACGATTCACCGTTCCAGGAATGCTGGGCGGCATGCCGGTGAGCGCCGACCCGTGCGTGGATTCGAGCACCTCGGGCACGGAGCGGACTACACCACACGGAACACCCACGCGCTCGAGCGCACCGACCCACACGCCAGCCGTGCGTTCCGAAATGCGTTCGCCCATGATGCGCACGATACGATCTCGCTCGGCCAGCCGACCAGGATTCGTGCGGAGCGCAGCGTCCGCTGCAAGCGATCCGAGTCCCAATGCGGTGGCGCATGCCACCCACTGTCGGTCGCTCCCGACGGCGATCACGAGCGTCCGGTCCGCCGCGTGGAACAGCTGATAGGGAACGAGGTTCGCGTGCGCGTTGCCCCACCGCGACGGCGCGTGCCCCGAGACGAGCGTATTCTGTGCGACGTTCAGCAATGCAGCCTCCGCACTGCCCTGGAGCGACACATGGACCTGTCGACCCGAGCCGGTGCGCGCCCGCGCGACGAGTGCCCCGAGCACGGCGATGGCCGCGTCCTTGCCGGCGATCACGTCGGCGAGCGCGATTCCATGTTTCATCGGCACTCCACCAGGCTCGCCAGTGATCGACATCCACCCGGACTCGGCCTGCACGACGAAATCGTAACCCGGGCGAGTCGACGCGAGACCGAATCCGCTGATGGTGCACCAGATCAACGATGGATTTGCGAGGCACAGTGCTGCCGGATCGAGACCTCGACGCCGGAGCGAACCCGGCCGGAAATTCTCCACCACCACGTCTGCCTCGACTGCAAGGGAACGAAGCACCGCCACGTCGGACGGCAGGTCGAGGTCTGCCGTCAGTCCAAGCTTGTTCCGATTGACGCTCAGATAGTAGGCGCTCACTCCTCGTTCGTCGAACGGAGGACCCCACCCGCGGGTCTCGTCTCCTTCATGAGTCCGCTCCACCTTGATCACTGACGCGCCCAGATCACCCAGCATCATTCCGCAGAGTGGTCCGGCCAGAACTCGGCTCAAATCGAGAACTTTGACCCCACTCAGCATAAAGTGTCTTTGTAATGTCGAGTTACTGACCGGTAATCCTGCTATTGCGTGGAGCTCGGTATCCTGGCAGCATTACCGAAAGCCGGCTGAAACGCTCTCGCAACGCGTGATGCGCCTTGCGTAGCTGCTGAAAAATCATATACTTGCCGCCACAAACCGGGCGCAATGTCCCGGCTGGCCAAGTTAGCGCGTCGCGGCGCGGCCTTCAATAGAACGGGGAGTCCCTCCCCTGGAGCACGGGAACGGACCGGGCATGGTGGACAAGGACGAGACGACCGAGGAAACGCCGGCCGCTCCGGCCGCCCCCGCGCCACGTCGCGGACCGGGTCATCGCGGTGCGGACATGCGCGACACGGTGGCTGAAATGGCCGAGCGCGCGCAGCTGATCAGTCAGGAGGCTGGCAGCAAGGTCTCTGCCGCCATGAAGGACGTCATCAGCGCCGCGGCCGGGCTGGCCGGATTCGCCATTGAAAGCGCTCGGGACCTGGTGCAGTACATGGTGCGTCGTGGACAGATGACGCAGGAGGAAGCCGACAAGCTGATCCGCGAGGCGGAGGATGCGCACGGCAAGAAGCCCGCGAGCGAGAAGATCCGCCCCACGGCATCGAAAATCGCCGCCGACAAGGCTGCGGTCGACAAGGCGGCGCGGGACGCAGCCAATGCAGCCGCCGCGTTGATCGCACCTCCGCAGCGTCCCGGTGCCTTCTCTCTCCGCACCGGAGGACCACGTCCGGTCGTCAAGCCTGTCGACGCGCCTGCTGCGTCCTTCACCCCCACGCCAGCCGCACCGGTCAAGGCCGCAAGCGCTTCGGCCGGCGTGTCTTCGAAGCCGTCCGGCAAGCCGACACCGAAGCCCCCGATGAAGGCGGCGGCTCCCGCACGGAAAGTCGGTGGCAAGCCGGCCCCCAGAGTTGCCGCCAGGCCGGCAGCGAAGTCGCCCGCCAAGGGCAAGGCCACCAAGCCAGCGGCCAAGTCGGGATCGGCACGCTCCGGGGCGAAGTCGCCGTCCAGGCCGGCCGCGACGAGCAAGAGCAAGCCCGCCGCCAAAAAGAAGCGGTAGCGGCGTGCGGCAGCCGGCCGCACGCGGTGTCGTCCGGCAGTTGACCGGACGCGCTCCCACCCGCCTCGACTTTGGCGGCGGATGGACCGACGTGTCGCCCTACTGCGATGAAGAGGGAGGCGCCGTCTGCAACATCGCGATCGCGCGATACGCAACCGCGAACGTTGCCATCGGTCTCACGACCACACCGCTCGACGCGCATGATCCGCTTGTCCGCGCCGCGCTCGTGCGCGCCGGAATCACCACGGCGACGGCGACCGTGTCGAGCGACGTGCCCATCGGTTCCGGTCTCGGCGGATCCTCGGCTGCAGGCGTGGCGCTCGCCGGCACATTGGCCGCGCTCGCGGGAACGCCACTCGACCCTGCCGCGCTTGCGGAGCGAAGCCGACGGACCGAGGTGGAGGACCTGGGATTGGCGGGCGGATTCCAGGATCACTACGCCGCGTCCTTCGGGGGGGCACTCCTCCTGACCTACGATGGTTGCATCGGCGTCGAGTCGCTCGCGCCGTCGGTCGCGACGTGCGAGGCAATCGCGCGACGCGGCGTGTTGCTCTACACGGGTGTCTCACGCATCTCGGCCAGCACCATCGCCGCGGTGTCCGACGCCTACCGGGCGCGCGATCATGACGTCTGCGCCGCGCTCATGCGCATGAAGTCGCTCGCCGTCGCCATGGCGGCGTCGCTTCGGGCTGGCGACGTGGATGCGCTGGGCGCGCAAGTCGCGGAGCATTGGGTACACCAGCGCACATTGCATCCCACCATCACCACGGAACGCATCGAGGCGATCGGTCACGCCGCCGCAGGCGCTGGCGCATTGGGCATGAAGGCGCTTGGCGCATCCGCTGGCGGATGCGTGCTCGTGATTGCCCGGGACGGTCGTGAAGCGGAGGTGGCACGCGCCATTGCGCCGTTCGGGGAGCGTTTGCACTTCACGATCGATCATGTGGGCTTCGACCTCGTGCCGGCACTGATGCCGCCGGGCGGGCCGGAGGCATGACCACCGCGATCGACGCAGGTGATGCCCGGGCGCTCGCTCGTGCGCTCGTGCGTATCGACTCACGCAATCCGTCCCTCGTCGCGAATGCGCCGGGTGAGCATGCCTGCGCCGTGGTGCTGCGAGCCGTGCTCGATGCGTGGGGCTTCCGCACGGAACTACAGGACGCAGCGCCTGGCCGGCCCAACCTCGTGGCGCGCATCGGAGGCGGCAGCGCCGGCGCGAGCAGCCGCTCGCTCATGTTCAACGGACACCTCGACGTCGTCGGCGTCGAGGGCATGGTGCATCCGCCGTTTGCCGGCGACCAACGTGACGGACAACTGTACGGCCGTGGCTCGGCCGACATGAAGGGTGGCATCGCGGCAATGTGCGCCGCGGCACTGCAGGCCTCGATGGCCGGTGCCCCTGGCGAGATCATCATCGCTGCCGTGGCCGACGAAGAGTACGAGAGCGTGGGCACGCGCGTGCTCATCGAGCGCGGCGTTCGCGCCGACGCGTGCATCGTCACCGAGCCCACGCGGTTGGCGATCATGCCGGCGCATCGCGGGTTCGTGTGGCTGGAGGTGGAAATCAACGGACGCGCGGCGCACGGCAGCCGGTGGGACATCGGCGTCGACGCCATCCGGCATGCCGGTCTTCTCCTCGCGGAACTGGACTCCTACGACGCCACCGTCCTGCCGACACGCACCCATGCGCTGCTGGGACGCGGTTCGCTGCACGCCTCGCTCATCGAGGGCGGGATCGGGATGTCCACGTATCCCGATCGCTGCATCCTCAAACTCGAGCGGCGCACCATCCCGGGCGAATCGGCCCAGGACGCCGTGCGCGAAGTTCGTCAGGCCTGCGATCGCATTCAGGCCCGTCGCTCCACCTTTTCGGCTGAGGTGCGATTGCTCGTGAGCCAGGGACCGAGTGACGTCGCTGTCGACACGCCAGTAGTGGTGACGCTCAGCGACGCACTGCGCGCGAGGGGAGAGGCCGTCGCCGTAGAGGGAATGTCGGCCTGGACGGACGCCGCTCTACTGAACGAGGCGGGTATTCCCGCCGTGTGCTTCGGACCGGGTGACATTTCGCTCGCGCACGCGGCTGAGGAGTACATTCCGCTGGACGAGATCGATCGCGCGACCGCCGTGCTCGCGTCGTTCGCCGGGCGCTGGTGCGCCTGACTGCCCCTGCTCCTCCGAGTCGCCCGATGCCACGACCTCAACGAGTCACGCAGCTCAGTGCCGCGCAGTACGATGCGCTCGAACGGGCGATCGCTGATCGACGGCGACTGTCGGTGTGGCGGCGGGGTAGCGAGTTTCTCATCGTGGTGGACCGGCTGCGCGTGACCGGTGGTCGCGAGGCGCTCGAGGCGCATCATCCCACGACGGGCGACCGGCTCACGCTGTACATCGACGAGCTCGAGGGCATCGAGGTCGTGGGGTGAGCGAACGTGACCCCGTGCTCCACACCCTTCCGCTCGTCGCGGTGTACGCCGATGAATCGTGTCTCGGCAATGGCCGCGAGGGTGCAAACCCAGGAGGCGCTGCGGGTGTCATCGAGTATCTCAATCCCGCGACGGACCGTCTCACGCGATGGGACTACTGGATCTCCGAGCCCGGCACGACCAACAACCGGATGGCACTGCGCAGCGCGATCGAAGCGATGCGGGTCGTCGGACGGAAAGGGGGACGGTTCCGCGTGCTGTTCACGAGCGACTCGCAGTATCTCGTGAAGGGAATGAGCGAGTGGGTACACGGCTGGGCGAAGCGAGGTTGGCGTCGCACGGGCGGTGCCATCGAGAATCTGGAGTTGTGGCAGGAGCTGGTCGACGAGGCCGACGTGCATCGCGTCCAGTGGCAGTGGGTTCGAGGCCACGCCGGTCATCCACAGAACGAGTATGCCAACGATCTCGCCGTCGGCGCGGCGAAGGCGCAGTCGCGCTCGGACGGCGCACGCACATCGGGCTTCGACGCATGGCTGGAGGCGCAGCGTGCGAAACTGCGCGTGACGATCGAACCCGCCGCCTTCCCGTCAGGGCGCCCATTCACGCCGGCACAGCGACTGTTTCGCGCGTGAACGGCATCTTCCATCGACAACATCCAGCGACATGACCGACCAGCTTGACTATCTGCGTCCCGTCCTGTCATTCCTCGTGCGGCACGGATGGACTCGATCGACGGCCAGGTTCGATAAGTTGGCGGACATCACGTGCGTTTCGAGGATCAGTGATGGATGACGTCGAGCGGATGTACCGGCATCTGGTGCACATCATACGGACGAAATTCACTCCGATGTTGTCGCAGCCGTTCGAGGTGGGTGAGCTGTTCCAGACCATACTTCCGTACAGACTGCACCGTCGCGAGCTGGGCCTGCAGTCGAATCAGGACTACGAGCTGGCCCTGCTGGAGCTGCTCGGCGGCTCGCGCGGCTATCTCGTGGTCGACGACCGGATGCGCGATGCCCTCGCGGCGCAGTTGGCCGCGCCGGTGCCCGACCCCTCGGTGATCCGTGAGTTCGCCACCGCACACGTGGCGCTCGCGCCGGAATGGCTGCACCTGCTCGAATCACAGGCCCGCGCATCCGGGGCGCAGGGCACGGTGGGGACGCCCACGCCCGCTCGGTCGCCAGTGTTGCACCGCACCGGGAGCGGATCGTTTCCCACGGCCGGCGTACCGGCAGCAAGTGCCCCTACGCCCTTCGAGACGGGTCCGCGCCGCACGGCCAAGCCCGTGCCCGTTGCCGAGGGTGATCTCTGCACCTTCTGCAATGGCGAGCTGCCACTTGGGCGCGACATCAGCTTCTGTCCGCATTGCGGCCAGGATCTCACCGTGGTGCATTGCCCTGCCTGTGGCAGCGAGCTGGAGCGAGAATGGAAGTTTTGCGTCACCTGCGGGCGATCTTCCGGCGACAGGTGACCACGGACGGCGCACAGCGGCGCGTCGCTTGCGACAGTCAGCCCCGACCCGCAGTCCTCACGTACTTCGTCCCGACATCAATGGATCGCTCCTTCCTGCGTCATCTCCGGCTTCCGCGTCTCGCGCTCGCGGCGCTCGTGCTGGCCGGCGCATGTGCCGGTGGTGTTGCACCCTCCTCCACGCCGGCTCCGGATCCCACGGGGACACCTCGCTCGTCGCCGTCGGGCTCGATGCCACTCGTCGATGCGGCCTGGCCGACCCGTATGCGAGAGCACGTGGATCTGTGGCTGCACGCATACGCCGTGCTGACGCCGGATACGACGCTGGTGCCGTACTTCCGCCGAGGCTATGCCGAGCGCGTCGCCGGGGTGCGGCGACAGCGCAACGTGACGACGCAACTCGACGCCAACCGGTCGACACTCGTGGATCGCTTCGGAGTGAATCCGTCGCTCGCGACGAGTGGCCAGTTTCTGCCTCTGTATTTCGAGTCGTGGGAACAGATGCGAGTGGAGATCGAGCGGTTCATTCGCGCGGGCGGCAATCCCGGCGCGGCGACCGATCCGAGCGCCCGGAGCTACCTCGCGCTGCTCGGCGGCATGTTTCCGACCATCGCCGATCGCGAGTGGCTTCGGCTCTTCTCCGCGAGCGTGGACGATGAGAGCCGCCGCTTCTATCACGACTACTGGACGGCCGAGACACGTGCACGTGCATCCGTCGGCGGGCGCGTCGACACGCTCTGGCAGCGGCAGTGGCGACCGGCGCTGACGCGTTTCCTCAACAACACGCAGCAGCAGAGCGGCGAGTTGTATCTCTCGCTCCCGCTCGGCGGTGAAGGCCGGACGATTCACTTCGGGAAGCAGCAGAATGCGGTCGCCGTGCCTTTTCCCGAGGCACGCGACCAGGCGGACGTGGTCCTGTATGTGTTCGCGCACGAGATCGCGGGCGCGGTCGCCAACGCGGCGATCGACGACAACACGACGCCAGCTGATCGCCGCAGCGGCACGACCTCCCGCTACGAGCAGTCCGCTGCCGTTCGCGCCGGCGCGCTGTTGCTGGAGCGAACAATTCCGGCCGTCGTCCCGGGGTACATGCGGTACTACCTCCAGCAGACGGGACGCACGCCGCCCTCGGACCCGCGGACGTTGTTCGCACAGGTGTTCGCCGTGCCGGAGTCGGTGCGCGACGCGATCACTCGGCAGCTCGAGGTCATCCTCGGCGGGATCTGACGATTCTCGCGCATTAGCTTTCGTGAATGCCCGAGTCTCGTTCCAACCTGCCCGCCCGGATCGACCGTGCAGCGGTCGATCGCATCCTGGCGCGCGCGCTGGAGCTCCAGGCTGACATTCCGTCCGATGGCCAGGGCCAGCTCACGGAAGCGCAGTTGCTCGATCTCGCGAAGGAGGTGGGACTCGATCCCACGAACCTCCAGCAGGCGCTGGCCGAAGAGCGCACGCGCATCGCGGTGCCCGAGGAACGGGGACTCCTCGCCTCGCTGTACGGTGGCGCGGCGGCGAGCGCGCAGCGGACGATGGGGGGAACGCCCGCACAGGTGCTCAAGGCGCTCGACGACTGGATGCAACGGCAGGAATGTCTCGCCGTGCAGCGTTATTTCAGCACGGAGCGCGTGGTGTGGGAGGCGCGGCGCGGGATGATGGGCAGCCTGCGTCGCGTGGTAAGCGGCCAGGGTCTCGCGCTCGCGCGTGCGACCGACGTGTCGGCCACCGCCATCGCTGTCGATTCCACGCACGTGCTCGTGCGGCTCGATGCGCGACTGGCCGGCTATCGCAGCCTCATGCTGAGCCAGAATGTCACCGTGGCAGGTGCTGGCGTGGTGGTAGGCGGCGTACTCACGGTGCTCAGCTTTCCCCTCCTCGCCGCCGCCGCGCCTGTGCTCCTCCTTGCCCCGGCCGCGTTTGCCGCCGGGCGCGCCTCACATCAGCGCACGGTATCGCGCGCGCAACTCGCACTGGAACAAGTGCTCGATCGGTTGGAGCGTGGCGAAGCAGGCCGGCCCCCGACATTGCTCTCCATGCTCGCCGCCGCGGTGTCGCGTCGGCCGTAACGCGCGCGCTACCGGATGCCCGCGACGACGAACGGGCGTCGCATCGCGCGATCGGCCAGCCATCCAAGCGCGCGATTGCTCAGGATCAGCATGAAGCCGATCACGGTGAGCGACTTCACCTCTCGGCGCGAGATCTTCACCACGTCGCGCCGGGCCAGCGAATACGGCGCTCGCGTCAGGTCGCGCAGGGTGGCGCAGGCGAAGAGCAACGGCAGTACGCAGAACAGCCGGATGGCGACGGCGCGGCGAGGAATGAGCAGCAGGTACGTGCGCGCGCCTTCCAGGTCGCGATGCGCCAACGCGACAAGCGTCACGATGGCCGCTCTCGTTCCTCCTGCACGCTCGGCATCCAGGATCTCCGCGTGACTGCTGCCATGCTCTCGCAGCAGCGCCTCGGGGATGTAGATCGAATTCTCATGCTG
>JBDSSY010000128.1:0-26912 GCA_039928585.1 Gemmatimonadaceae bacterium
ATGCGTTCGCGCGCAGGTCTCCGGTGTCGGCCACGCTGGTCACCACCGGCGCGAGCGTCGCGAGCAACGCCGGCGTCGCCTGTGCCGCCCATGCGACGAGTTGCTGTGGCTCGTTCACCTGCGCGGCAGTGAGCACGGCGCCGATGAGGGCGGTGTCAGGTTCCCGTCCATCCGCCGACGCCGTGACGATGCTGAGTACGCGGCGACCGATCCACGCACCGCTCCCTTCGTCACCCATGACCGGTCCCCAGCCGCCACACCGCGCGATCGCGCCTGCCGGGCCGCGCCCGAACGCCGCGGAGCCGGTCCCGCTGATCAGGAGCACTCCCGGGCCATCGCCGAATGCGTCGTCGAGCGCGATGGCGAAGTCGGGATGCACGACCGTATCATCCGCGAGCTCACGCGCGACCAGGGCTTGCCAGAGCGCGTCGCGCTCCGTTTCCCGACCCGCACCCGCCACGCCGACGCACAGCACCTTGGGCACCACGTGCGTCATCCCGCACGACGCGAGCGCGTCGCCGACGGTAGCGGCGATGACGTCGGCGGAATGTTCCGACTGCCCCGGTCGCACTGCGCTGCCCGGCCCGACGGCCTCGCCCAGTTGCGCACCGAACGAGTCGGCGACGATGACGCGCGTCTTCGAGCCGCCGCCATCGACGCCGACCACGAGGAACGTCATGAGGTGCGCGACGGGTTGCTCTTCGTCAACGACGTGAGCGGATCGTACGCTGGCATGGGGTGGGTCAAGCTGGACAGGATGCCCACCAGCAGCGTAATCGAGGTGCCGATGAGAACGTACCACGGCCATGCGATTCTGCCGAACGGTGCGAGCGTATCGGCCAGGGAAGGGACCGCGGCCGAGATCGGCTTCGCGAAGACGATGAACGCCATCGTCGCGATGGCGATGGACATGCCGAGGATCGCGTCGCGCTGGAGCGCGCGCCGCCAGAAGATGCCGAGCGCAAATCCGCCGAGCAGGCCTCCGTAGGTGAACGACGCGATACCCAGCGCGACGACGACGACCGGTGTCTTGGTGTCCTGTGGAAAGAGCAGCGCACCCAGCGTGAGCACGACGCCCCAGATGAGCGCGAATCGCCGACCCATCTTCAGCGTTTCCGGATCATCCGCCGACCGCTTGCTGAGAGGCAGGTAGATGTCGTGCGTCGTGGCTGCGGCGAGCGAGTTGATCGCGCCGGAATGTGTGCTCATTGTCGCCGCGACGATGGCGGCGACGATCAGTCCCACGAGCCCTGCCGGCATCTGTTCGAGAATGAAGGTCGGGAAGATGGTGTCCGTAGGTGTGAAGACCCGACCGCGGTAGAACACCCACAGCCCCAGTCCGATGGACAGGAAGAGGAAGAACTGGCAGATGACCACGAAGCCCGATCCGATGATCGCCCGCTGCGCGTGCTTGAGCGAGCGCGACGTCATCAGTCGCTGTACGATCAGCTGATCGGTGCCGTGCGACGCCATGGCCAGGAATGCCCCACCGATCAACCCTGCCCAGATCGTGTGCGGGCGGTCGAGTCCAATGTAGGTATCGATCACCCTCGTTTTCCCCGCCGCCGACGCGGTATCCCAGATCGTCGACCAGCCGCCCGGCACGAGCCGGCCGAGGATGAATACCGCCGCGAGCCCGCCGCTGATGTAGATCGACGCCTGGAGAAGCTCCGTCCACACCACCGCCTTCATGCCGCCCTTGTACGTGTAGAGCACCGTCAGGAAGCCGAGGATGAGGACGGCGAGCGGCATCACGAGCGCCTTGTTCTCCACCGACGGCCCGATGATCAGCGCCACCGGGATCGCGGTGGCGAAGACGCGTACCGAGTCGGCGAGACCACGGGTCACCATGAAGATGATCGAAGCGAAACGTCGCGTGGCGAGACCGAATCGTGTCTCGAGCAACGCATACGCCGTGACGAGTTGGCCCTGGAAGTAGCGGGGCAGGAGCACGGCGGCCACGACGAATCGGCCGATGATGTATCCGGCGACGATCTGGAGGAACCCGAGGTCGCCGATCCCTGGAGCACCCCCGTAGGCGAGTCCCGGCGTGCTGATGAAGGTCAGTGCGCTCGTCTCACTCGCGACGATCGAGAACATGACCGCCCACCAGGGGATCGCTCCGTCCGCGACGAAGTAGTCCTTGGCATCCCGCTGTCGGCGCCCGACGTACAGGCCGAGCGCCGTGGTGCCGGCGAGGTACAGCACGAGCACGATCGCATCGAGCGTGGTAAACCGGGGCATGCGCTTCCTCTATTCCACGACGTAGGCTTCCATGGCGAAATACTCGGCGAGTCCCAGCTTGTCGAGCAGGCTGGCCGTGTCCTTGTTGCGCGCATCGACGCGCTGCCAGAATTCGCGATCGTCCTGACCGGGGAAGGGTGCCGAGTCCTTCTGCGACTGATGCTTGAAGATCGCCTGGATCTTGAGCCGCAGTTCCTCCTGCGACATCGGCACCAGCCATGTCGCATCGGTGACGTCCCACTCCTGCCACGCACCCCGATAGAGCCACACTTCCGGATGCGGAAAGGTGATCTCCCTCAGGGCGAGGTCGATCGCTTCCTTGCACATGCGATGTGTACCGTGCGGATCGGACAGGTCGCCGGCGACAAAGATGATCTCGGGCTGGTACTCATTGAGCAGGTCCCGCACGATGGCGACGTCGGCGGGCCCGATGGGATCCTTCTTCACCTTGCCAGTCTGATAGAAAGGCAGGTTGAGGAATCGCGCGTTCTCGCTCGTCAGGCCCATCACCTCGATCCCCGCGACGGCCTCGCTTTCCCGAATGATGCGCTTGATGTCCTGGATCTCGGCGATGTCGACATCGCCGGCTTCCTTGCTCGTGAGGAATGCATTGATCCGGTCGGCAAGGGCATTGACCATCCTGTCGCCGATCCCGCTCTCCGTCGCCAGCCGGCGCAGGAAGTCCACGTAACGGCGCACGTCGTGGTCGAACACGGCGATGTTGCCACTCGTCATGTACGCGATCAGCATCTCGTTGCCGTTCTGCACGAACTTGCGCAGGATGCCGCCCATCGAGATGACGTCGTCGTCGGGGTGCGGCGAGAAGCAGATTGTCCGGCGGAGCGTCGGCAACTTGCTCTTTCCGCGGATCTTCGCACCGAGTGCGTTGAATACTTCCCCGTTCACCGCGCCCGGCGACCCGCGAGCTGCCACGAGCGACGACATGCCATGCTCCGCGTAGTCGCGCTCGGTCAGCTTGAGGATGGCACAGCCGGTTCGTTGCGACAGCCAGACCACGGCGCGCAGCATGAGGTCGGGCGTCCAGTCCACCTCGTCGATCAGCCACGGAGTCGCGATTCGCGTGAGCGCCGCGCCCGCTGCCTTGTCGACGTAGAAGGTCGTGTCCGGATGGCGCTGCAGAAACGTCGCCGCCACCGACAGGCTGATCTCGCCCTCGACCGCGCGTCGCACGATGGCGGCCTTGTGCTCGCCAGTGGCGAGAATGGCGATCTCCCGCGCGCCCATGATCGTCGCCACACCCATCGTCACCGCTTCTTTCGGAACGAACTCCTCACCAAAGAAATCCGCCGCCGCGTCTCGGCGCGTCACGGCATCCAGGTGAACTACACGCGTCCGGCTTTCCACACCGGAGCCCGGCTCGTTAAAGCCGATGTGACCGGTCTTGCCGACGCCGAGGATCTGGAAATCGATCCCGCCCGCCCGCTCGATCTGCCGCTCGTACTCCGCGCACATCGCGCCCACGTCCTCGCGCCGCACGTCGCCGCGCGGGATGTGCACCTGATCGGGACGCACGTCGACGTGAGAGAACAGGTTCTCCCACATGAACCGATGGTACGAGTGGATCGTGTCCGTCGCCATCGGAAAGTACTCGTCGAGATTGAACGTCACGACATTGGCGAAGCTCAATCCCTCCTCACGGTGCATGCGGATCAGCTCCCGATACACGCCGATCGGCGTCGAACCGGTAGCCAGTCCGAGGACGGCCGCCTTGCCGGCCGCGTTCCGCTCGCGGATCACGGTGGCGATACGCGTCGCGACGAGATGGGCGAGATCCTCGTGCTCGTCGACGACCACCGTCCGCATGCGCTCGAGGTTGGTCGCGAGCGGCGCAGCATGGACAGGCGAAGGCCCGCGAATCGCACTGCGATCGCGGGCCTCGTGCCCGGCGCCGACGTCCGCGTGGGCGCCAGTGACCGGTCCTGTCATGTGGGTCGAGTGCTCAGGCCGAGAACGAGCTTCCGCAACCGCACCCGCCGGTCGCGCTCGGATTCTTGAAGGTGAAGCCGGACCCCTGCATGGACGACGTGTAGTCGATCACCACGCCGCCGATGTACTGCGCCGAAAACGGATCGACGAAGACGCGGTACTCACCCTGATCCACGATGAGATCGTCTTCCGCCGCGGCATCCTCGATCAGGAGGCCGTACTTGAATCCGCTGCATCCGCCGGGCTGCACGCTCACGCGCAGTCCACCGATCGCGGGATCGACACCCTCCTGCGACATGAACTTCTTGACCTCTTCGCCCGCAACGGGCGTGACGGTCATCAGGACTTCAGGCTGATTGGTGGTGCTCACAGGTCCTCCAGTGTGTGGCGCAAGCCTCACGACCGCGCGGTCATCCACTCCCTACCTATATACCCGGCAGCGAGCGGAGGTTCAAGCGTTCCGCTTGCCGGAGCCACGCCGCGCACTCCAGAAGTACTGCCGGCCGCGACCCGGTTCCCGCCCACTCCTCACCGGACTACGGCCGGCTTCACGACGTCACGCTGTCCACGCTCGCTCGCATCCTCCTCTCGGAATGCCTTCGCGATCCAGCCGAAGGCCAGCGCGGCCACGATCAGCATGATGGCCCCGGTGAGGTATTCGCCGAAGATCAGCTTGCCGATGCCGAACAGCGAGGCGTATACGGCGACAATGCCGGCCAACCAGTTGGTCCAGGCCAGCGCGCCACCCGGGATGGGCTCGCGCCCGTACCCCAGCTTCTCCGAGATGCGACGCCAGCCGGGACCGCCGGGACGCACACGCTGGTAGAACGACTCCAGCTTGCTGTCGGGTTCGGGTGAGGTGAGATAGGTCACCGAGACCCAGATGATGGTGCTGGAGACCACGGTGATGAGCATCACCCACGCGTCGGTACGCAGGTCGCCGGCAGGGAATCGGCCGCGCATCCCGACGATCGCCAGCAGCGAGATCACGAACGACGCGATCATCGCGCTGATTTCGCTCCACGCGTTGATACGCCACCAGTACCAGCGCAGGATGAGCACGAGGCCCGTCCCAGACCCGAGGGCGAGCAGGAACTTCCACGCGCCTTCCACCGTGTCGAGTTGCATGGTGACGAAGATCGACGCGAGGAACAGGAAGACCGTCGCCCAGCGAGACACGGACACGTAGTGCTTGTCACTCGCCGACTTGTTGACGAACCGCTTGTAGAAGTCGTTGACGAGATAGGACGCACCCCAGTTGAGCTGTGTCCCGACCGTGGACATGTAGGCGGCGGCCATGCCGGCCATCATGAAGCCCGCCCACGGTGTCGGCAGAAGGTCGACGAACGCCTGGACGAACGCCGCTTCCCGATCCTGCGTGGGCCCGATGCCGTTGGGATAGAGCAACACCGTGCACAGACCGGTGATGATCCATGGCCACGGGCGGATGGCGTAGTGGGCCACCTGGAAGAACAGCGTCGCCAGCACGCCATCGCGCTCCGTTTTCGCCGAGAAGATGCGCTGTGCGATGTAGCCGCCGCCGCCTGGTTCCGCCCCGGGGTACCAGGCGGCCCACCATTGCACCGACAGGAACACGAACAGCGCGAGCAGGGGCATCCAGGCGTAGGCCGCAAGGCCACTCGCGGTCCAGCTCACGGGGAGCACGGAGATCGCCGCGTCGGCACTGCCGAACTTCGTCGCCAGCCCGGCCTTGAGTGCATCGATGCCCCCCACGGCGCGCACGGCGAAGACGGCAAGCACGATCACGGCGGCCATCTTGATGACGAACTGCACGAGGTCGGTCCAGAGCACGGCCCACATGCCGGCGCCGGCCGAATACGCCACCGTGATGACGAAGCAGATGCCGACGGCGATGATCTCGCCGGAGACGGTCACGCCCGCGACGTCGATGTCGCGGAGTCCGAGCGAGATCGTCAGGATCTTGATCATCGCGCGCGTGACCCAACCAAGGATGATCAGGTTGATTGGAATGGCGAGGTAGAGCGCCCGGAATCCGCGTAGCGCCGCCGCCGGCCGGCCGCTGTACCGCAATTCGGCGAACTCCACGTCCGTCATCACACCGGCACGCCGCCACAGTCGAGCGAAGAAGAACACGGTGAGCATTCCGCTCATCAGCATGTTCCACCACAGCCAGTTGCCCGCCACGCCGTGCGCGGCGACCAGGCCCGTCACCACCAGTGGTGTGTCGGCGGCGAACGTCGTCGCCACCATGCTCGCCCCGGCGAGCCACCACGGCACGTTCCGCCCGGAGAGGAAGTACTCCTCGATGTTCTCGCCGCCCTTCTTCGTGAAGAACAGGCCGATCCCCATCGACAGCGCGAAATAGGCGACGACGATGGTCCAGTCGATTGCCGAGAGATTCATGGACGCGAAGTGGAAGAAGGAGAGGCCGATGCCGCCTGCGCCTCGATGGCCTGCACGGTCGCCGGGAAGAGTGCACGCATGGCCGCGTCGGCCACGGCGACGCGAACTGGTGCGATCCTGCTGTGCTCCCGCGTCGGATTCACGCGGTTCGTGAGGAGCATAACGTACAGGTCGTGCTGCGGCGCAATCCAGAGTGAGGTGCCGGTGTAGCCCGTGTGCCCGAATGCGGGGCGCCTGATGAAGTGGCCTCCGGAGCTGCTCGCCGCCGGCGTATCCCACCCGAGCGCGCGGCTGGAGAACAGGGAGTCCGCGACAGTGGTGAAGGCGCGGATCGTGGATGCGGAGGCGAGTCGCGCCCCATCCAGTACTCCATCATTCAAGTAGGCGCGGGCGAAGCGATCGAGGTCGTGCGCGGTGCTGAACAGCCCCGCGTGCGCGGAGTTGCCGCCGAGGGCGGCGGCATTCTCGTCATGCACCTCGCCACGCAGGTGACGTCCGCGCCATGGATCCTGCTCGGTCGGCGCGATTCGCGGCAGGAGCGCGGCAGCCGGGCGGTATCGCGTGTCGATCATCCCCAGCGGCTCGAACACGTGGCGCGCGAGGTAGACGTCCAACGACTCGCCACTCACGCGCTCGATGACCTGCCCCAGCAGGATCGCGCCGATGTCGCTGTACACCATCCGGGCCCCCGGCAGCGTATCCAGCGGCGTCTGGAAGAAGAGTCGCCGGATGGAATCCGGCGAGACGTTGAGCTTGAAGTACTGCTTGAATGCCGGCAGACCCGACTGATGCGTGATGAGGTGTCGAACGGTGACGCGCTCCTTGAACCTGCCCGTCCACTCCGGCAGGTACCGCTGCACGGGCGCGTCGAGGCTGACGGCGCCGCGCTCGACCAGTTGCATCATCGCCGACGTCATCCCCACGACCTTCGTCAGGGATGCGAGGTCCCAGATGGTTCCTGCATCGGGAGCGGGCGAGGGTGCCCAGTCGATGTGGCCTGCGGCGACGCTCACCAGTGGGCCGGAGCGCGTCCCGATCACCGCGATCGCTCCCGGGAAGGCGCTGTCCGCAACGGCCCGATCGAGAATCGACTGGATCGCGCCGTGCAACGCCACGAGCAAGGGCGGCGTTGGCCGAACTGGCTCATCGGGCGCCGGCACGGCAGCTTGCACGACATCCGGCACCACGGCACCGGCCGTACCCGTGCACGCGATGAGTGCGGCCACGAGCAACGACGACAGTAGCAGACGAGGAGACAAATGATGCATCATCTTTTGAAGAGGACCTGGGTGGGGGCGGCGATCCGTGCGAGTGCAGCGGCGTATCTTCTCGCGGCCTGTACCGTCGGGAGACCGTCGACGACGACTCGTGGCGAGGGGACGACGCCCCGTGGTGACGGGACCACGCCCGTGCGGATTAGGCCGGGCATCAGCGTGCTGCTGACCGACAGTCTCGGACTCGTACGGGGTCGGCGCGTCGGGTTGGTCACCAATCAGACGGGCATCGACGAACATGGTGTCTCGGACATCGACCGCTTCCGTGGCGACATCGCGCGTGCTGCCGGCGTCCGCCTCGTGACACTGTTCTCCCCGGAGCACGGCATCCGCGGCACGGAAGACCGGGAGAATCTCGCCAGCGGGATCGACGCACAGAGTGGGCTCACCGTGCACTCGCTGTACACGAACACGACCATTGCGCCACCCGACAGCACATTGCGCGACGTCGACGTGCTGGTCGTCGACCTGCAGGATATCGGCACGCGCACGTGGACATACGTCGGCTCCATGCTGTATGCGATGCGCGCGGCAGCGCGCCGCCAGATCCCGATCATCGTGCTCGACCGCCCGAATCCGTTGGGTGGCACGGTCGTGAACGGTCCGTTGCTGGATCCCGAGTTGGCGAACCCGCACGAGCACACGGCCACGAGGCCCGGCCGTGCCCACGCATTATATCCCGCGCCACTGCGGCACGGAATGACGATGGGAGAGCTCGCACGGTTCTTCAATGCTCGACTGGAAATCGGAGCCAGGCTGACGGTCGTGCCGATGGATGGGTGGCGGCGCACCATGTGGTACGACCAGACGGGTCTGCCGTGGGTGAGGCCCTCACCGAATCTGCCCACGCTGGCGAGCGCGACGACGTATCCGTCGCTCGTCCCCTTCGAGGCCACCAACGTGAGCGTGGGTCGCGGAACACCCGATGCGTTCCAGCGCTTCGGCGCTCCCTGGATGCGCGCCGATACCGTGGTTCGACTGCTCGAGGACCGACGCCTTCCCGGTGTCCGCTTCGAGCGAAGCGACTTCACGCCGCTCTCCCCCACGGACGGGAAGTACGGGGGCCGACCAATTGCCGGCGTGCGCATCGTGCTGACCGATCGGAACCGATTCGACGCCGGGCGGACGAGCGCCGCGGTGCTGTGGGCGCTCGGTCGCACTTCGCCGGACTCGCTGATCGTGCGCGCAAGCGCGTTCGACGATCGCTTCGGTCGTCCCGCGATGCGGACGGCGTTGCTGCTGGGCGAAGATCCCGATGTCGTCGTGGCGCGCGATGCCGACGCGGTGGCGACGTGGACGCGCGACCTGGCGCCCCATCGCCTGTATCGCTGACATCGGGTGCTGCTGACGCGCTGGCGAGCGCGGCGGCGCGCATGTCTCTTGCACTGAACACGCCTGTCCGAGTCTTCGCATCCGATCACGACCGAGGAATCATTTCAACATGATAGCATCCGTCAAGGTCCCGTTGCTCGCGCTTGCGCTCGCCGTCACGACGGCGTGCGGCCCACGTCAGGTCGAGGTGCGTACCGCGCCCACGACGAGCGGCGCCGAGCAGTCCGTCCAGATCACGAACAACCTGAGCCAGGCCGTGAACGTGTATGTCACGGCGACCGGGAGCGGTGAAATCTTCTTGAGGCAGATCCCGGCGAATACAGTGGAGAAGGTGCCAGTGCAGGGTGTGTCGGGCGGCACCAACGTCACGTTCAAGGCGGTGACCGTCGACGGAGCGCGCACGTACCAGAGCAGAAGTGTGGCACTCACCGGTCTGTTCGTCTGGGGAGTGCCCTGACACGATCGCGGCGGCGTCGCCGTACGCTGGTTGCTGGACGCTTGCACCCCGAATAGCTTGAACGGGTCGGAGCCCGCGCTCCGGCCCGTTGCTGTTTCGCCCACCGCCATCGCCACCGCCGCTCGACCGTGCGGCCGCGGGATTTCCATGCGCCATGGAGCCGCATGAAGCTTCTGCCCGATTGGATCACAAACGGTTATCTGCGACTCATCGACCCGGTGGCGAACTGGTTGGTGAAACGAGGGGTGCACCCGAACACGATCACGATCGTGGGGACGCTTTGCACCGTGACCGGCGGCATCATCTACGGCACGGGGCACATCCGGACCGGTGGATTCTTCCTGGGGATCACCGCCCTGTTCGATGTCCTGGACGGGACAGTGGCGCGACGATCCAACAAGAGCTCCATGTTCGGCGCGTTTCTCGATTCCACACTGGATCGGCTGGCGGACGGGTTCGTCCTCGGTGGATTGGCCGTCTTCTATGCCACCAGCCAGATCCACGGCAGTGTGCCGCTCATGATCACCGCGCTCCTCGGTCTCGTCGGTGCGTTCCTCACGTCGTACACGCGGGCCCGCGCCGAGTCACTGGGACTCGACGCGAAAGTTGGCTTGCTGCAGCGTCCCGAGCGCGTCGTGCTCCTGTCGGCACCGCAGGCGCTGTTCGGTCTGGTGCTCGATGGGTGGGTGCTCGCCATCATTGTCGTCATTCTGGCGGCGACGGCATGGATCACGGTGATCCAGCGCGTCGCCTACGTGTACACTGCCACCACGCGAGCGGATGCCGCGGAAGCGCGCACCGAAAGCGAAGTGCGCCCCGGTTTCTGGTCGCGCAGCCGCACCCCGCGGCCCATGCTCAAAGGAGAATAAGTTCGTGAAAGGTTCCGCCAAGGACGCACCATCGGTTCCCAAGCCCGCCACCGGTCGGCTCGGCATCATCACGCCAGGACTCGGCGCCGTCGCCACCACGTTCATGGCCGGCGTCGAGAGCATTCGTCAGGGACGCAGCAAGCCGATCGGCTCGCTCACGCAGATGGCGACGATCCGCCTGGGCAAGCGCACGGAGAATCGGTCGCCGCTGATCAAGGACTTCGTACCGCTCGCCGACTTGAAGGACATCGTGTTCGGCGCCTGGGATCCGATCGCCGATGACGCCTACACCGCTGCCAAGAAGGCCGGCGTGCTCGAAGAGCGGGATCTTGAACCGTTGAAGGACTTCCTCTCGGCCATCAAGCCGATGTCCGCCGTGTTCGAGAACAAGTACGTCACGCGCATCAACGGCAAGAACGTCAAGAAGGGAAAGACCAAACGCGATCTCGCCGAGCAGCTTCGCCAGGACATCCGTGATTTCAAGGCGAAGAACAAGTGCGACCGCGTCGTCATCGTCTGGTGCGCGTCCACGGAGATCTTCATCAAGCCCGGCCCGCAGCACGCGACGCTCGAGCAGTTCGAGCGGGCGATGGAGAACAATGACGAAGCGATCGCCCCGTCGATGCTCTATGCGTACGCCGCGATCATGGAAGGCGTCGCGTTCTGCAACGGCGCGCCGAATCTGTCCGTCGACCTGCCGGCGCTCGTGCAACTGGCCACCGAACGTGGCGTGCCGATTTCCGGCAAGGATTTCAAGACGGGCCAGACATGGATGAAGACGATCATCGCGCCTGGCCTCAAGGCGCGCATGCTCGGCCTGGCGGGCTGGTATTCGACGAACATCCTCGGCAATCGCGACGGTGAGGTGCTCGACGATCCGGCGTCGTTCAAGACGAAGGAGGAGTCGAAGCTTTCGGTGTTGCACACCATCCTGCAGCCGGAGAAGTATCCCGACCTGTACAAGGATTTCACGCATGTCGTCCGCATCAATTATTACCCGCCACGCGGCGACACCAAGGAAGGGTGGGACAACATCGACATCGTCGGGTGGATGGGCTACCCGATGCAGATCAAGGTGAACTTCCTCTGTCGGGACTCCATCCTGGCCGCGCCGCTCGTGCTCGACCTGGCCTTGTTCAGCGACTTCGCGCAACGCGCCGGCATGAAGGGCATCCAGGAATGGCTGTCGTTCTACTACAAGAGCCCCATGAGCGCCGCCGGACTCCAGCCCGAGCACGATCTCTTCATCCAGCAGACGAAGCTCAAGAACACGCTGCGTCATCTCATGGGCGAGGAGCAGATCACGCACCTGGGGCTGGAGTACTACCAGTCGTGAGTCGCTCGGCCGCGCGGTTCGCCGCCGTGTTCGCGGGAAGCCTGGCGCTCCTCGTGGGCGCGAGCTGCGGACCGCCGCGCCGTCCCGAGCTTCGGCAAGGCTCGAAAAGCTACCTGTTCACCATCACCTCCGACCCCATCCCCCCGCGCGCGCGCGAGGACGTGATCTACACCATCACGGTGAAGGATCGCGACACCAAGCAGCCCATCGATGCGGGCGAGGGACGCATCTTCGCGAATACGCGAGATGGTGCGCGCACCTACGATGGTTTCGTCAAGGCGCCCGGCGTGGGCGTGTATTCGGCGCGGCTGAACTACGTCACGTCGGGACAGTGGGCCGTTGGCATCCAGTTTCACAGCGATTCCCTCAAGCCGCTCGAAAAAACCGAGTGGATGCAGGACGTGCTCCTCGAGCGGAGCGGGACCCCGTAACATGCGCCATTTCTATCGCAGCCAGACCACGCCAGCGGACGTCCTCCTCGTCGCGGATCGCTTCTTTCCCGAACTCGGGTTGAGTCTCGTCTCGTCCGCCGCGCGTGCGCGCGCGTTCGGCGGTGCGCTCGGCGCACTCAAGCTCAGCGTGAAAGCGGAAGGCGGCCATTACACCTTCGTCGAGGTCAGTACCGACCAGATGGGCGAGAGTCGCCTGGATCGCAACGTCAAGAAGTTCTTCGTCGCGCTCCACCGCGCCGACGACCCGTCACACGCCCTCGACGCATCGTACTGATGGGCGGGTCGGCCAAGTCGCGCGGCGCGGAACGAACGGGCGTGCGGGGTGCCCGTCCCGCCGCCGAAACGGGCAGCGGCGGTGAGGCGGGGCTCACCCGCGAACAGCGGCTTGAGCTCTATTACTGGATGCGGCTCACCCGATCGCTCGAGGAGCGGCTGGTGAACCTCTACCGCCAGACCAAGGTCGTGGGTGGATTGTTTCGCTCCCTTGGCCAGGAGGCCGATGCGGTGGGGAGCGCGTACGCGTTGCAGCGGGGCGACATCCTCTCGCCACTGATTCGAAATCTCGGGTCCATGCTCGTGAAGGGTGCGACCCCGGTCGAGATCCTCAAGCAGTACATGGCCCGCGGCGATTCGCCCACCCGTGGGCGCGAACTGAATATCCACTTCGGTGACACCGAGCGTGGTTTCATCGGGCAGATCTCGCCCCTCGGCGACATGGTGCCGGTGATGGCTGGCGTGACCCTCAGCTTCAAGATGCGCGGGGAAGCACGTGTCGGCCTGGTGTACGTCGGCGACGGAGCGACGTCGACCGGCGCGTTTCATGAGGGCGTCAACTTCGCCGCGGTGCAGCGGTGTCCACTTGTCGTCGTGATCGAGAACAACGGATACGCGTACTCGACGCCGACGGCGAAGCAGAGCCTCGTGAAGCAGTTCGCCGACAAGGCGATCGGCTACGGGATTCCCGGCGAGACGGCCGATGGCAACGACGTCGTGGCAACCTACGAGGCGACGAAGCGCGCCGTCGATCGCGCACGCCGGGGCGAGGGCACCTCGATCGTCGAACTGATGACGTTCCGCCGGAAAGGCCACGCCGAGCACGATAACCAGTCGTACGTGCCGCCAGGCGAACTCGAACGCTGGGCGGCGGAGAACGACCCGATCGACCGCTACGTCGCTCGCCTGTCGTCGGAAGGCGTGCCGGCAGACGAGCTCCGGGCGGTCGATGCGAGGATCCGGCGCGAGATCGACGAGGCGACCGACGCTGCCGAGGCGTCCGGCGTGCCACAGCCGCTCGACGCGCTCACGGGAATCTACGCCGATCCGCCGTCGGAGCGACCGCTCTGGTTTCGCGAGGGCGGGGCATCGGTCGTGCAATCGAGCGAGCGGCCGTCCAGCTGGGGGACGTTCGATGCGCCGGCGAAGGGTGCGGACTGATGGCTGAGATCACCTATCTCGAGGCAATTCGGGAAGCGTTGTTCGAGGAGATGGACCGCGATCCCGATGTGTTCATGATCGGAGAGGACATCGGCGGATTCGGAGGCGCGTTCAAGGTCACCGAGGGCCTGCAGGCGAAATTCGGCGAGGCCCGCGTCATCGATTCGCCCATCTCCGAGATCGGCATCGTCGGCGCCGCGGCGGGTGCGGCGCACATGGGCATGCGGCCGGTGGTCGAGATGCAGTTCATCGACTTCATCGCCAATGCCTACGACATGCTGACCAACTACGTCGCGACGGCGCGTTATCGCGCCTTCCTACCCACCCCGATGGTGGTACGCGGCCCGAGCGGTGGTTACGTGCGTGGCGGACCATTTCACTCGCAGAATCCGGAAGCGGGGTTCATCCACACACCGGGACTGAAGGTGGTGTATCCGAGCACGGCGGCCGACGCGAAAGGCCTCATGAAGGCCGCCATTCGGGATGACGACTGTGTGCTGTTTTTCGAGCACAAGTACCTGTATCGCCGTATCAAGGGCGAAATGCCGTCGGGCGATGTCGTCGTGCCGATCGGCAAGGCGCGAATCGCTCGCGAGGGTACCGATCTGTCCATCATTACGTATGCGGCGACCGTCTACAAGGCGCTCGAGGCGGCTGAGCAGCTCGAACGCGAGGACGGACTGCGCGTCGAGGTGCTGGATCTCCGCACGCTCGCTCCGCTCGACGATGACGCGATCTTCGCCACGGTGAAGAAGACGAACCGCGTCCTCATCGTCCATGAGGACACTCGCACGGGCGGCATCGCCGGAGAGTTGACGGCGCGAATCAGCGAGAGCTGCTTCGAGTGGCTCGACGCGCCCATCCTGCGCGTCACCGCGCACGATGTTCCGCTCCCCTACGCGCCGTCGCTGGAGGATTTCGTTCTCCCGCAGACGCCGGACATCGTGCTGGCGGCCCGCCGTCTGGCGGCGTACTGAGGTGCGCGATACCGACAATCTGGGCGCGACGGGCTCCGGGGAGACGAGCGAGGGTGTTTGGCCTTATCTTGGAGTGGGCTGTCTGACCGCGGTGAGCGGGATGATGGCGTTCGGCGTGATCGCCGTGTTGCTCGCGAAGGGCGTGGGATGGGCCGGCAACTGCGCGGCGGATGTGGAGACCGGCGCGCCGTGCAACTGGCTGACGTTCTGGCTTCGCGGCGCCGTGGTGGGGCTCATCGTCGTTCCGACCTTTGTCATCTGGCGGATGCGGAAGGCGCGCACCGCACACAAGAACTCCGAGTGAGAGGCTATCGCAGTGTCTCGCGTTGACGTCATCATGCCCCAGATGGGTGAATCCATCGCCGAGGGGACGCTGTCGAAGTGGTTGAAGAAGGTCGGCGACGAGGTCAAGCGCGACGAGCCGATCTTCGAGATCTCGACCGACAAGGTCGACGCCGAGATACCTGCGCCGTCGGCGGGCGTGCTCGCCGAGATTCTCGTGACTGAAGGACAGACGGTGCCCGTGCAGACACTCGTCGCGCGCATCGAAACCGAGAAGGGCGCGGCAATCGGAGCATCTGCCCCGGCGTCGGCTGGGCAAGGTGCTTCCGCGGAAACGCAGTCCGCGGGAACGGCGGGACGCACCGCAGCGCCGATGCACGTCGCGTCGAGCCCCCGTGGGCAGGCCGTCGCAGCGCACGTGAGTGCCGGGATGCCGGTGGGCGCGAATGGACTCGATGAGCGCCTGCGCACGAAGTCGTCGCCACTCGTCCGGAAGATCGCAGCCGAACATGGCATCGAGATCGCCGAGATGCGCGGGTCGGGCATTCAGGGACGTGTCACCAGGCGCGACATCGAGCAGTACATCGCCGCCGGCGGCGCGGCGAGCGGCGCCGCGTCGCGCTTGTCGATGCACGCGCCCGCCGGGGCGGCGTCGCACGGTCCCGTGCCTGAGCCGTGGACGGGCGACCGGGTCGAAGCGATGAGCAAGATGCGGCTGCTCACGAGCGACCACATGGTGGCGTCGCGACGCACGAACGCGCACGTCACGTCCTTCTTCGAGGTCGACCTCACCCGTGTCGCCCGCATCCGGCAGAAGCACCGGGCGGCATTCGAGGCGCAGTCGGGTCAGAAGCTCACGTTTTTGCCCTTCATCATCCGATCCGTCGTCGAGACGTTGCGGCAGTTCCCCATGCTCAACGCCGCCGTGTCGGGCACCAACGTCATTCTTCGGAAGCCGTACAACATCGGCATCGCCGTCGCGCTCGATTGGGGACTCATCGTGCCCGTGATCAAGGGGGCGGGCGATCTGTCGCTGTCCGGAATCGCCAAGGCACTCAACGACCTGGCGGATCGAGCGCGCACGAAGAAGTTGAAGCCGGACGAAGTGCAGCAGGCGACGTTCACCATCACCAATCCCGGCGTCTTCGGTTCGCTGATGGGTACGCCGATCATTCCACTCGGCACGTCCGCGATCCTCGGTCTCGGCGCGATCGAGAAGCGACCAAAGGTCATGGCGGGGCCGGATGGCGAGGACACGATCGCGATTCGCACGTGCGCCTACTTCTCTCTGTCGTTCGACCATCGCATCGTGGACGGCGCGGACGCCGACCGGTTTCTCGCGACGGTCAAGAAAAGTCTCGAGTCATGCCCCGACACCGTCTCGTGAGCTCGCCGCGCTGCCTGTCGATCCAGCGGACGCTCGTCACGCCACCGGATCGGGAGAAGTTTGCTGTCCGGCTGCAGAAGAAGCACGCACACTACGCGCAGGCGGGTTGTCGGTACTGGGTGTTCGAGGAGACGGGCCTTCCCGGCGCCTTTCTCGAGTTCTTCGATGCGCCGGACGCCAAGACCCTGGCGAAGGCGCACGCCTCCGCGCCGGAGCGTGTGCTCGATCCCGCCCGCATCTATCATGAAGTGGAGCTACCGTAATGCCGATCCGATCACTCACGCACGCTGGCCGCATCTGGAGCGTGCTGCCCTCTGGCCGCGTCACGCAGTATGACCGCGACGAGTTCGCGTTGCTGTTCAGCGCCGGTACCGGTGCCGACCGCGAAGTGCGCGTTACACGCTACTCCCCCCACGGTACGCGGTCGCGCGAGCAGGCGCTGTCCGAGATGAGCGACGCCGATCTCGTGCGGCTGTTCGAGCAATCGCAGTCGAGTGAGATGTCACCCGAGGCGGGATACATCCTGTGACGTCGCCAGCAGGGCCGACGGGAGCGTCGTTCGTCGACCTGCACATGCACTCCACCGCGTCCGACGGGTCCCGCTCACCCACTGACGTCGTACGCGCCGCGAGGAAAGCATCGCTCGTCGCGATTGCGCTCACCGACCACGATTCCGTCGCCGGTCTGACGGAAGCGCAGGCGGCGGGGTTGGAGCTCGGTGTGCGCGTCGTGCGCGGCATCGAGCTGAGCGCCGTGGAGGGTGAAGTCGAGACGCACGTCCTCGGTCTTCATCTTCGCGATACCACCATCCTGGATCGCGGACTGGTCGACCTGCGCGAGATGCGCCACCAGCGCGCGCGGCAGATCGTCGATCGCCTCAACGAGCTCGGCGTTACGCTCGCCTTCGAGGATGTGCTGGCGCAGGCGGGCGTGGGCGTCGTTGGCCGTCCGCACGTCGCCCGCGCCATGATCGCCGAAGGTTGGGCGACGGACGCGCGTGATGCCTTCGATCGCTACCTCGGCGCGAATCGCCCGGCGTTCGTGGCGAAGGAACAGCTGAGCTTGCGAGCCGCCATCTCGATGATTCACGACGCCGGCGGACTCGCCGTACTCGCGCATCCAGGGAGCGGAGGGACGCGCGATCGCATCGACGCCATGCGTGCCATCGGCCTCGACGGCATCGAGGTGAAGCATCCGAGCCATTCGTCATCGGACACGACGCGCTTGCGCGGGCTCTGCGAACAGTTCGGGCTCGTGATGAGCGGTGGATCCGATTGGCACGGCGCAGCGGACGGTCCGCGGACGATCGGGATGATGCAGGTTCCGTCGGACTGGCTGGCGCGCCAGGACGCGCAACTCGAGGCGCGCGGCCGCGCGCCGGCAGCCTGAGCGCATGTCCCTGACGCCAACGGACAGTCGTGTGGCGCTCGTCACGGGCGCGGGACGGCGTGTGGGGCGGGCCATCGCGCTGGCGCTCGCCGCGCGCGGCATGCACGTCGTTGTCCACTACCACGGCTCGTCGGAGGGCGCGGATGAAACCGTGCGGCTCATTCGGCAGTTGGGTGGAACCGCGGATGGGATTCAGGCCGACCTCCGTGACGTCTCTGGCGGCGACTCGCTCATCGATCGCTCGATCGAGACCGCGGGGAGGCTGGACGCGCTCGTGAACTCGGCCGCCGTCATGCTCCGGACGCCGGTCGGCGAAACGTCGGCGGCGGAGTGGGACGCGATGTTTTCCCTCAACGTGCGAGCACCATATTTCCTCGCGCAGCGCGCGGCGCCCGCACTACGCGCGAGCCGTGGCAGTGTCGTGAACATTGCCGATCTCGCCGCGTACGAGACCTGGCCAGCGTACGTGCCCCATGGCGTGACGAAGGCAGCGATCGTGCAGATGACGCGTGGACTCGCGCATGCGCTCGCACCCGAGGTGCGCGTGAATGCGGTGGCACCGGGCGTCGTGCTGCTCCCGGACGGGTGGTCCGATGCCGACGCCGAGCGCCTGCGCTCGACGACGCCACTGCGACGGCTTGGCACGCCCGAAGATGTTGCCGGAGCGGTGGTCTTCCTGATCGACGCGGACTACATCACCGGCGAGGTAATCAAGGTCGATGGCGGTCGACACGTCAGAACCTGATCCCGAGCGCCGCACCGAGCGTGCAGTCCAGCGGTTCGACACGATCGTCGTCGTCGGCGGAGGATGCTACGGCCGGTACTACGTGCGGCAACTCGCGCGGGCCGAGCGCGCGGGCGCCGTGGAGTGGGGCGCACTCGTGGTGGTAGACCGTGACGCCGCCTGTGCCGTCGGGAATCTTGCCCCAGGAGACACACCGCCTGGGCTCCGGCTCGAGGTCGCGGAATGGAGTGAGTTCTTCGCGAGGTACCTCGCTCAGGCCGCGCTCGACCCAGAGCGATCCGCGGCAGACGCGATCGTGCCCTCGCCGCTCATGCCGCATCTGATGGCCGATTGGCTGTCTGGCCGCGCCCGGGAGCGCTGGCCGTCGCGCACCATCTCGGCGGAACCGCTCGTGCACGCTCCCGATGTTCCGTGGCAACGGGCGGGTGACGATGGTACCCACTATGTGAGCTACGCAGAGTGGATGTGCCCCATCAACTGCATCGAACCTGAGCGCTGCCCCCATACGCGGGGCGAGCGGACCTGGAGCCTTCCACCTGCGATGGTGCGCTACGTGACGGCTGAGCGCGAGGCAGGGCGCCCGATGGACGGGCCGTTCATCTTCCACTGCGCGCATCGTGCCTATGGCGTCGGCATGATCGACGTGCGCGATGTGCTCGCGGCGGATCGGGCGATGGCGGCCCGTGACGGGTCGGTGGGCGAGCTCGCGTTCCTCGTCGGGACGACTTCGCACTGCCACGGCGCGCTCCGGCGGATCGTGGTGCGGTAGCGCCCGAGATGGGGAACGCAACGGTTCCCTCGAGGCCTTCCTCTGGTGAGATTTCGCACGCGCGCACAAGCGCGCCTCACCGCACGAGGATCGTTTGGGACTCACGCATACGTACGACGTCGTCATCGTCGGCGCAGGACCGGCGGGCATGTGCGCCGCGCTCTATACCGGACGCTCGATGCTGAAGACCGCGGTGCTGGAACGCGGAATTCCCGGTGGCGAACTGCTCAACACGGAAAAGCTCGACGACTGGATCGGAGAGAAGTCGATTCTCGGCTGGGAGCTCGCCAAGAAGTTCGAGGAGCACTCGCGGGAGTTCGGTGCCGAGTACGTCACGGCGAACGTGACCCGCGTGACGCGCCGCGAGGACGGCCTGTTCGACACGGTCACCGACGGCGATGACGTCTACCGGTCGCCCGCGGTGATCGTGACGGCCGGCGGCACTCCGGTGAAGCTCGGCATTCCGGGCGAGTTGGAGTTCGCCGGCAAGGGTGTGTCCTACTGCGCGATCTGCGACGGCGCCTTCTTCAAGCAGCAGGTGATCGTGGTGGTCGGAGGCGGCGATGCCGCGGTGGAGGAGGCGGACTTCCTCACGCGCTACGCGTCCAAGGTGTACGTCATCCACCGCCGGGACGAATTTCGCGCGTCGAGAATTCTCCAGGAGCGGCTCCGCGCGAATCCCAAGGTGGAAGTGCTCTGGAGCACGGTGCCGGTGGAAATCGTGGGAGATGGGCAGGGGCTGATGTCCGGCATCGTGCTGCGGGACGTCAAGACTGACGCGGTGCGCACGCTGGATGCGACCGGTTGCTTCGTCTTCGTCGGCTTCCGGCCGAACACGGGCATCATCGACGCGCATTTCGATCACGACGACATGGGCTACGTCCTGACCGACACCAGCATGCAGACGTCGATCAAGGGCCTCTTCGCCGCCGGCGACCTTCGCTCGCAACTCACCCGGCAGGTGACGACCGCAGTGGGTGACGCGACGACGGCGGCGATCGCGGTAGAGAAGTACCTGAAGGCGCGAGCCGAGGGCGGACACGCCATCGATCCGCACGGTAGCGGTGGGTACGCCGTGTGAAGATCGACGTCCGGACGGTCGGCCCATTCGAGGAAAATTCCTATCTCGTCGTCGACGAGGGTAGCGCGCGCGCCGTGCTCGTCGATCCCGGCGCGGAGGGCGACGTACTCGTACGCATGGTCCGCGACTCGGGAGCCGCACTCGACGCGATCTGGCTGACGCATGCGCATATCGATCACATCGGCGGCATTGCGGCCGTCCGCCGCGTGTACGACGTGCCGGTGCACCTGCATCCGCTCGATCTGCCCTTCTACACGCAACTGTCTGCCCGTGCCGCCGAGATGTATGGCGTTCCGTTCGAGCAGCCGGATGGCCCGCACCGCGAGCTTGCCGAGGGGGACATGCTCTCCTGCGGTGCGCTGCGGTTCACCGTCATGCATGTGCCCGGGCATGCCCCTGGGCTCGTGAGCTTCAACGGCGAAGGTGTCGCCCTGTCCGGCGACCTGCTGTTCCGGGGCTCGATCGGCCGCACGGATCTTCCGCTGTGTAATCCATTCGACATGGATTCCTCGCTCGAGCGGTTCGCGACGCTGCCGGGAGAGACGCTGGTGTATCCGGGGCATGGTCCGGCGACGACGATCGCGGATGAACGGAGATCGAACCCGTTTCTCGCGGGACGCGCCCGCGCCCTCAAACGGTGATGGCGCGCGACCTGTCAGTCACGCTCGCGAGTCTGATGGTGCTCGCGGGATGGCTTGGCGCCGCGTTGCTCGTCGTGCTGTCCGTCGCGCCGGCGGCGTTCGCCGTGCTGCCGACGCGCGCGCTCGCGGGCGCCCTCGTCGGGCGCGTGCTCCCGGTGCTCTTCTGGTCGGGCATGATCATCGGAATCACGCTGCTCGTGCCTGGCTGGACGTCGCCGAATCGAATCGCACGCATCGTCTCGTTGGTAGCGCTGGCAGGTGCGTGTGCGACGGCGGCGTTCGTCGTCACGCCGCGCATTGCGCAGGTGCGTGCGCAGTCAGGTGGCGCGATCGATGCGCTGGAGCCATCCGATCCCCGCCGCCGCGAGTTCGGGCGACTGCACGGCATCAGTGTGGCGATGCTCGGCATCGCCGGACTTGCCGCCATGCTCGCCCTGTACGGCATTGCTCGCGACGTCCCTTTCCGGAGCACACCATGAGCGATGAGCCGCGCCTTCCGAGGCTCGAGGTCAGCGACGCACCAGAGGCGGTTCGCGCGACCTTCGAGGCGTTCGTCCGCCAGCGGGGCACTGTGCCGAACCTGTTTCGCGTGGCGGCACACGCGCCGGGCATCACGGCAAAACTCGCGTCGTTGAACGCGGAGGTGATGGGCCCGGGTGACGTGCCGGTGTTGCTGAAGGAGCTGCTGAGCACGCGCGTATCCCACATCAACGTCTGCGATTATTGACTGGCGTCTCATACCGCCTTGGCAAGGCGGATGGGTGCGACCGATGAGCAGCTCGATGCGGTTGCGCGCGGGCGCTACGACGGATTCGACGAGGCATGGCGGTCGGCGCTGGCGTACGCCGACGCGATGACTCCTACGCCCGGCATCGTTGGCGAGGCCGTGTTCGCGGAGCTCGCGCGGCACTGGTCGCCGACCGCTGTCGTCGAGATCACGGCGGTCATCTGCATGTTCAACTTCTTCAATCGATTCGCGCACGCGCTCGATGTCCCCATCACGCGCTGACGGATCTTCCATCACCCACGGTCTCTCATGACGCCCGCTGCTGCCACTCGCACCGAGAAGGATCCCCTAGGATCGCGGGAAGTGCCGGTCGACGCGCTCTATGGTGTACAGACTCTACGCGCGAAGGAGAATTTTCCCATCAGCGGACTCGCGCCGTTGTGGCCGTTCGTCATGGCGCAGACCTGGATCAAGAAGGCGGCGGCGCTCACGCACAAGGAAACGGGTCGGCTCGAGGGGCGACTCGCCGATGCGATCGTCGCTGCCGCCGATGAAGTGTTGGCGCACGCCCACGACGCCCATTTCATCGTCGATCCCTACCAGGCCGGCGCGGGCACGTCGCACAACATGAACGTGAACGAGGTGCTGGCCAATCGGGCGAACGAGCTGCTCGGCGGTGCGCGCGGCGCGTACACGCCGGTGCATCCGAATGATCACGTCAACATGGCGCAGAGCACCAACGACACGATTCCCACCAACATCCGGCTGTCGATCCTCTCACAGCTCGATGGACTGCTGTCGGCGTTCCGGGCGCTGCGCGATGCGCTTGCGGAAAAAGGCCGCGAGTTCGACGACATCGTGAAGGCCGGCCGTACGCACCTGCAGGACGCAATGCCGATTCGTCTCGGTCAGGAGTTCACGGCGTACGCCGGCTCCATCGACCGCAATCTCCGCCGCGTCGCACAGGCTGCGGACTACCTGCGGGATCTCGGCATCGGCGGCAGCGCCGTCGGGACAGGGGTGACCGTGGAGCGGGAGTATCCCGCGCTCATGAACAAGCACCTGCAGGCGATTACGGGTCTCGACCTCCGCATCGGGGAAGACCGCATCCAGCTCATGCAGAGCATGGGCGATGCGGCGGCCTTCAGCGCGACCCTGCGGGTACTCGCCGTCGACCTGAGCAAGATCGCCAGCGACCTGCGCCTGATGGTCATGGGGCCCCGAACGGGCATCGACGAGATCAAGCTCCCCGCGGTCCAACCCGGATCGTCCATCATGCCCGGCAAGATCAATCCGTCGATTCCGGAGATGGTCAACCAGGTGTGCTATCAGGTGATGGGGCTGGACACCACCGTCAGCATCGCAGCGGAGCACGGCCAGCTCGAGCTGAACGTCATGATGCCGGTGATCGCTCACAATATCCTGTTGTCGATGCGGATCATGACGAATACGGCCACCGTGTTCACCGCGAAGTGTGTGGTGGGTATCGAAGCGAATCGCGACATGCTCGCCTATTGGGTGGAGCGCAGCGCCGCGCTGGCGACGGCACTGATGCCGCACATCGGATATGCGAAGGCGGCGGAACTGAGCAAGCAATCGGTAAAAGAAGGCATCCTCGTGCGCGACATGGTGAAGCGCGACAAGCTGCTCCCGGCCGACGAGATCGACGTCGTGCTGGATTTGAAGAAGATGACTGAGATCGGCATTCCAGGCGGGAAACACGGCATGGTGGCCGGCGGCTGAATCGGCCCTGTCCGCTCATTGCCTGATTTGCTACCTTTCGAGCGTGCGAATAACCACGCAGGCAGAATACGGACTCATCTGTGCGCTTCACCTGGCCCGTCGGATGGACGACGGGCCGGTGACCGGGCGCGAAATTGCGTCCAGCGAGCGGCTGCCGCCCGACTACGTCGAGCAGATCATGCTCAAGCTCCGCCGGGCTGAGATCGTCACGAGCACCCGCGGTGCGCACGGGGGCTATCGTCTGGCGCGCGCTCCCGAGGGGATAAGCGTGCGGGACGTGATCGAGGCCTCTGAGCATTCCACGTTCGAGGTGCATTGTCAGACGCACCCGGTGGAAGAGGCGCGATGCGCCTCGTCGCACGACTGCAGCATTCGTCCAGTGTGGTTACTGCTGCAGCGCCGCATCGACGACGTGCTCGAGGGCGTACGCCTGAGCGATCTGCTGATGCAGGAGAGCGACGTGCGTGAGCGGATCGCGCTCGTGCCGCTGTCCAGCGGTGGGCGACTCGCGCTCCCCGTTCTGCACGGATGATGCGCCGGCGCTGATGCGCCTCTTCGGTTCCTTTCGCGACGACCGTGCGCTGCAGCGCGCCACCAGTGCGTACATCGACGTGCTGCTCGGTGAGCCGACGCCCGCCGACGTCGAATGGCTGTCGGCGGTCGGTACTCGCGGCGACGCGGATCATGCGCGATGGGAACTGCGGTACCTGCGTCGGTCGCTCGGCATGCTCGTGGCGCAGCGCGACGCGCTCGACGATCGTACGCCGTCCGAGGTACTGCGTACGCTCGCCGCGCGCATGGCGCGAGACCCGAACGTGGACGACGCGCTGCGCGACCTGTCGGAGCGCCAATTCAACGCCCGACTGAGCGCCTATCGCGACGCGTTCACCTCGCGGGGACTGGGCACCCCAGCACTCCGCGTCGCGCAAAATCTGCTGGCGTTCGCCGGGGGACCGATCCGTGCCGACGATCCGGCCGTGATTCGCGGGGAAGTGCTCGTGACCGAATCCCTGGAGCGCAGCGCAGAGTCGCTGCGTGCAAGCTTCGGGACGGTGCAGCTTCCGGAGGACGTTCCTCCGTCGCAGCTCGTGCGCTGACGAGGGGAGGAAGCAGAAAGCGCCCCCGGTTGCGAGGGCGCTATTCCATGGCCGGAGTGCTCGAGGGGGGACTTGAACCCCCACGCCGGTGAAGGCACAGGCTTCTGAGACCTGCGTGTCTACCAGTTCCACCACCCGAGCGACGCGCGCGTGCGAACTTGCGCGACAGCGTCAGAAGATAACGGGAGCCGCGTTGGCAAGTCAACGCATCGCGTTGCCGCCGCGATGCAGCGCCTCTATGTTGCACGGCTGGCCCGCAGCGTCGCGCGCCGAGTTCCTCCGTCCATGTCGAAGCCCGACGAAAAGCCCGAAGTGGAGTCGATCGCGCGCAATCGTCGCGCACGCCACGACTACTCGATCATCGACACCTTCGAGGCGGGGATCGTGCTCACCGGGAGCGAGGTCAAGTCCCTGCGCGATGGCAAGGCCAACATCTCGGATGCCTACGGGATCGTTCGCGACGGCGAGATCTTCCTCATCAACCTCCACATTTCCGTCTACGAGCGGGCCAGCTACAACAATCATGAGCCGACGCGCACGCGGAAGCTGTTGTTGCACAAACGGGAGATCGGGCGTCTCATTGGTGCAATCGAGCGACAGGGACTGACGCTCATTCCGCTGGAGCTGTACTTCAAGCGAGGCATCGCGAAGGTGGCGATCGCGTTGGGCAAGGGGAAAAAGCAGCACGACAAGCGCGAGGACGCGAAGGCGCGAGACGCCGACCGTGAGATCGCGCGCGCGGTGCGTACCCGATGATTCGCCTGTTCCTCGCCGCATTCCAGCTCGCGATCACCGATCCTTCCCGAGTCGGGCCGGTCGGGCCGCTCATCGTGAAGGACGTCAATCGCTCCGTTATCGTCGAGCTCGTCCCATCGCCCGATGGCCCGATGCTGCGTGCGTCCGCGTTGCGCCCCGTGCTTCCGATCACGGTCTCCCATCTGATGGGTGAGCGATGGGTGCTCGTGGTGAACGGGACGGCGCTCGTGGTCGAAACGGGCAGCCGATTCGCGAGCGTGGGCGCCGATCGCTATCAGCTTGCGGCTGCGCCCGTCGTCACGAAGGGCGCGTTGTACGTCCCCTTGCAGCTCGTCGTCGAAATCGTGCCACGCGTCATCAACAACCTCGTGTGGGATCCGGCCCGCTTCGAGTTGCGCGCATTTTCCTCGAGCACCACGTTCGCAGATCGTGACGACGCGAAGAAATCCGCGATTTCCGTCCGCCCCAGTGCGGTGGTGCTCGCGGGTGAGGCGCGTCGCACCGCGCCGTCAGCACCCGGCGCCAAGTCGACGCGATCGTCGATCCGCGCCACAAGGTCGCGCAAGCTCGTGGTGGTGGACGCCGGGCATGGCGGTCCCGATGGCGGGATGCACGGCCCGATCGGTGGCGGACCGCCGATCGCCGAAAAGAACGTGACACTTCACGTGGCGAAGCGCGTTGGTGCGGCATTGGTCCGGCAGGGCATCGACGTGAAGTACACCCGCACGACGGACACCCTCATCGCCCTCTCCGATCGCGGTCGCATCGCCAACGAGGCCAGGGCCGATCTCTTCGTCAGCATCCACGTGAATGCGGCAAACCCCGGCTGGAAGGATCCCGGCGGATCGCGCGGCTTCGAAACGTACTTCCTCGCCGAAGCGAAGACCGAGGATGCCCGGCGCGTCGAGCGGATGGAGAACGAAGTGGTGAAGTTCGAGACACAGTCGTCCGCGCAAGCGGGCGACCCGCTCAGCTTCATCCTCAACGACATGGCGCAAAACGAACACCTGCGCGAGTCGAATGAACTGGCGGAACTCATCCAGCGTCGCCTGGCTCGCGTGCATCCAGGCACCAACCGCGGGGTGAAGCAGGCGGGCTTCCGTGTGCTGGTGACCGCGTTCATGCCCGCAGTACTGGTGGAGATCGGCTTCGGAAGCAATCCGGCCGATGCGGCATATATCACGGACCCCGCGCGCGTGGAGGAACTCTCGGCAGCGATCTCGGATGCCGTCGTCGAGTATCTCCAACGATACGAGCGCCGGGTCTCGGTCGGGCCGTCGTCGGTTGCCGGGGGAGGATCAGCCCCACCGTGATCGCGACCCGCTCCGCACTCGCGGTACGGGTGGCTGGTCTGGAAGTCCAGAATCCGATCGTGCTGGCGGCGGGCACGGCCGCGTATGGGCGAGAGCTGGCCGACGTCGTGAACCTGGCGGCGCTTGGGGGACTGGTCACCAAGGCGGTCAGTCCACTACCGCGCGCCGGTGCGCCGGCGCCTCGAGTCGCCGAATTCGATGGCGGGATGATCAATGCCGTCGGCCTCGCCAATCCCGGTGTGGACGCGGTGCGCCGAGAGCATCTGCCATGGCTC
>JBDSSY010000129.1:0-6648 GCA_039928585.1 Gemmatimonadaceae bacterium
GCGGACGAGATTTCCGTCCCGCACTTCGAGTGTCATCGCGACGCCACAATCACCACAGGGAGCCGAGATGACGGCGTCGGAACCGATCGCCGACGCGATCCCGAGTGCGTCCCAGATACAGATTCCCCAGTACTGTTTGCCAGCTGCCGCAACGCGGAAGCCTGACGGCACCGCACAAAAAGGGTTGGCTGCCCAGATGTCGCCTTCATTCGGCGCCAGAATCAACACCTTCGCGGCCGCAAGTTCGTGCAGTGCGGCACGAACGTCTGTTTCGGACCGTCCAAGAGCACGACTGATGTCCGGTGCCTGTGGGACTCGAGCGGTCGCGGCGGCCTCTCGAAACACGTGAATTCGAATGTCGCGGGCAAGCAACTCGAGATCGTCCGCGCGTTCTGTCATTGGTCGATCTCCCAAATGCTATGGGTCGGCATAACGCAGAGCTCTGCTGCGAGCGAACCCTATCGTGCGCGCGAAGCGCGCGCTCCAAAGATCGCTCGTCTGCAGCAGCGTTGAGTTAGGCCGCGGGCGGGCCGTGGTCAACCCCACCGGCTCCGGAGATGGTACGGGAGCCCGGCCGCGTCCAAGCCGGCCTGCTCCTCCGGCCGGAGCGCGAGCACCCCCCAAGTGTCGTGACGACGGGCGCGCTCGAAACGTGCATGACAGACGACAGCAGGCTCACCCAACGGAGACACATGGCACTTTCCAAGACACAGCGCACGCAGCTCGAGAAGCGGCTGCAGGACGAGCGCGCCAGGACGTCGAAGCTGCTCGTCAGCTTGACCGGAGAAGGAACGGAGGAAACCAACCAGGATCAGTCGGGTGACCTGTCCAAGGCCCCCCTCCACATTGCCGATCTTGGCAGCACCACGATGGACGAAGAGCTCGACCGTTCCAATGCCACCCGGATTTCGGCGGAACTCGCCCAGATCGACGCGGCGCTCGAGCGCTTGATCGCCGACCCCGATACGTACGGTCTGGACGAAAACTCTGGCGAGCCCATCCCGTTCGAGCGGCTGGACATCATTCCATGGGCGCGAACGACAGCCTGACCGCGTCACCTCGCGGCGTCCCGCACCGCGACTCGTGGTGAGGGGCGCTGACGCTACCGATAATTCTCCATCAACGCCTGCAACGCCGCATTCCCCGGGCACAACTGCTCGTACGCCACATCGACCAGCGGTGTCGCGACTGTCTTCCAGACCGCGTGCATGTCCGCGCCGCTCTCGTCGATGAACAGAAGCCCCGTGGCTACTTCGTGCCGCTGCTGGCACGCGCGCACGTGCGCATACGCCGCCTCGCGATTCGTCGGATCGTAGCCGTCGTGCGTCTTCCGAAAGCGAACGACGCTTCCGTCATGCATGGTCACCGTCGAGATGGCCTCGTTCGTCGCCGGCACCGTGATCTCGTGACGCAGCGGAACGAAATCGGCCGTCGTGAGCGCGACCTCGTGCTCGCGCGTGAACTTGTAGCTCTTCGTCGAACCGTCGTGATCGTTGAAGGTCACGCAGGGCGAAATCACGTCTACCAGCGCGAGGCCGTTGTGGGACAACCCTGCCTTGAGGATGGGGACAAGCTGCGCCTTGTCGCCGGAGAAGCTGCGCGCCACGAACGTTGCGCCGAGCGTGAGGGCGAGGAGCACCGGATCGATCGGCGGCTGCACGTTCACTTCGCCCTTCTTGGATGTCGAGCCGACGTCGCTCGACGCGGAGAACTGGCCTTTCGTCAGCCCATACACGCCGTTGTTGTCGATCAGGTACAGCATCCGCACGTTGCGGCGAATCGCGTGACAGAACTGCCCCAGTCCGATCGACAGCGAATCGCCGTCGCCGGAAACGCCGATATAGGTGAGGTCGCGATTCGCGGCGTTGGCGCCCGTGGTCACCGAGGGCATGCGCCCATGCACGGAGTTGAAGCCGTGCGACTGCCGCATGAAATACGCGGTCGTCTTGGACGAGCAGCCGATGCCGCTCATCTTCGCCGCGCGATGGGGCGGCAGTGCGAGCTCGAAGCAGGCCTGGACCAGTGCTGCGGTCACCGAGTCGTGCCCGCAACCGGCGCACAACGTGGACATCGCACCTTCATAGTCGCGCTGCGTGAAGCCGAGCGCGTTCTTCCTGAGTCCGGGATGCCGAACCGGGGGCTTGGTGATGGAGGTCATGCTTCCACCGGTCGGCCTGAGCGAAGCGAGGGAGCGGCACCGAGCCGCGACAGATGACCCGACACCGCGTTGACGACGCACCGTGCCGTGAGTGGCATCCCGCCGTAGTCCAGTACAGGCGTCATCTCGTCGCGCGGCTTGCCGGTCTCGATCGCCAGTAGCGACCGAAGCTGGGCATCGCGGTTCTGCTCGACGACGAAGGTCACCGCGTGCGAATCGAGAAACGGACGAACCGACGCGCTGAAGGGAAAGGCCTTGATGCGCATGTAATCGACGTCCACGCCCGCATCGTGGAGCTGATCGATCGCCTCGATCACCGCGGCATGACAGCCGCCCAGCGACACGATCCCCACGTCGGCGCGCGGAGCCGTGCGAATCTCGGGCGCCGGAACGGCGGTGGCGGCGAGCCGGAACTTGCGCGCCAACCGGTCGACGACCTCCTGGTACGCGTCGGCATCCTCGGTATACGTGCCATGCTTGTCGTGCCCTGAGCCGCGCACGAAGTATGCGCCGTTGCCGTGCACACCCGGCAGCGATCGCGCGGCGATGCCGTCGCCTTCCGCGTCGAGGTAGCGGGAGAACTTCTTCACCGACTCGAGCTCGCCGGCGGTCAGGCACTTGCCGCGGTCCGGGCGATAGCTGTCGTCCCACTGCAAGCGCTTGCACATCCAGTCGTTCATCCCGATGTCGAGATCGCTCGCGACGAACACCGGCGTCTGAAAGCGATCGGCGAGATCGAACGCCGCCACGCTCATGTAGAAGCATTCTTCCGGGTTGCACGGAAAGAGCACGATGTGCTTCGTGTCACCGTGTGACGCGTATGCCAGCGACAACAGATCCGCCTGCTGCGTGCGCGTCGGCATGCCGGTGGATGGACCGGTGCGCTGGATGTCGAAGAACACGGCCGGGATCTCCGTGTAATACGCGAGTCCGATGAACTCCTGCATCAGCGAGATGCCCGGTCCCGCCGTGTTCGTGAAGGCGCGCGCGCCGGCCCACCCTGCGCCTATCGCGATGCCCGCCGCCGACAGCTCGTCTTCCGCCTGGATGACGCAGTACCTGGCCAGCCCGGTGCCCGGCTCGGTCCTGAACTTCCGGCAGTACGACGCGAACGCTTCCATCAGCGACGTCGATGGCGTGATCGGATACCACGCGCCAACCGTCGCGCCGGCGTACACGGCGCCGAGCGCGGCCGCGGAGTTGCCGTCGATGATGATCGAGTCGCTGGTGGCATCCATGCGCTCGAGATGAAAGGGCAGCGGACACTCGAAGTGCGTCGTGGCGTAATCGAAGCCCAACGTGATGGCACGCCGATTCGCGTCGAGCAGCCCCTTCTTCTTCGAGAACTTCTCGATCAGCATCTGCCCGATGACATCCATGTCGATGCGCAGAAACGCCGCCAGCGCGCCCGCATACACGATGTTGCGAAGCAGCGTACGATTCCGGTCGCCCTGAAAGTTCTCGACACACATCTTCCCGAAGGGGATGCCGAGGATCGTGACGCCTTCGCGCACCAGCTCGGGCTCGAGGGGCCACGACGAATCGTAGAGGAGGAAACCGCCCTGCCTCACCGATGCGACGTCCTTCGCGTACGTGCTGGGGTTGAGCGCGACGACGAGATCCACCTCATGAGGCCGCGCCGTGTACCCGTCCTTGCTGACGCGAATCTCGTAGAACGTCGGCAGCCCCTGAATGTTCGACGGAAAGATGTTCTTTCCGCTGACCGGGATGCCCATGCGGAAGAGCGCCTGCATGAGCAGGGTGTTCGCGCTGGCCGATCCCGTGCCGTTCACGGTGGCCATCTTGAAGGCGAAGTCGTTGACGCCGTTCATCGGATGGCGACCAGGGCCGGCCCCGCCGGTGCGAACGCATACGGCAACACGAGCTCGAACTTCTTCATGTCCCACGCCGCCGTCGGGCACCGCTCGGCGCACAGCCCGCAATGGAGACAGATATCCTCGTCCTTCACCATCACGCGCTTCGTCTGGGGCAATGTCCCGGAGACGTAGAGATCCTGTGTCGGATTCAGCGCGGGGGCGGAGAGCATCGCGCGGAGAGCCGTCTCGCTCGCCGCGTTGGGCGTGATCGTGAGACAGCTCACCGGACAGACGTCCACGCAGGCGTCGCACTCGATGCAGAGCGTGCTCTCGAAGTGCGTTTCGATGTCGCAGTTCAGGCAACGCTCGACTTCAGTCGCCGTCTGCTCGGGGGTGAAGCCCAGCTCCACTTCGACTCCGATCGCCGAGAAGCGCTCGACCAACTCGGCGTGCTGCATCTTCGAGCGCGGCGACGGATTGAAGTCGTTCGAGTAGGCCCACGAGTGCAGCCCCATCTTGGTGCTCTCGAGGTGCATGCCCTGTGACGGGCGCTCCTCCACCGGCAGGCCCTGGCAGTGCTGATGGATCGAGATCGCCGCCTGGTGGCCGTGCTCGACGGCCCAGATGATGTTCTGCGGTCCCCATGCGGAGTCGCCGCCGAAGAACACGCCGCGTCGGGTGGACTCGAAGGTGGTCTTGTCGATGACGGGCATGCCATGCGCGTCGAAGGCGATGCCGATGTCGCGCTCGATCCAGGGAAAGGCGTTGTCCTGTCCGATGGCGAGGATGACCTCGTCGCAGGGAAGGATGACCGTGTCGATGACCGTGCTCGTCTGTCGGCCGTTGTCGTCGGTCCAGGCGAGCCGTTGGAACTCCATGCCGACGAGTCTGCCATTCGCGGTGACGAAGCGCGTGGGCGCGTGGTTCTCGACGATGACGATGCCCTCTTCGCCGGCGTCTTCCAGCTCCCAGGGCGAAGCCTTGAAGTACCGGCGCGAGCGCCTCGCCACGACCTTCGTATCCAGACCGCCCAGCCGGCGTGAAGTGCGGCAGCAGTCCATCGCCGTGTTGCCGACGCCGATGATCAGGACGCGCGGCGAAATCTTGTCGATGTGGCCGAAGTGGACCGAGCCAAGCCATTCGATGCCGATGTGGATGTGCTCGCGCGCGCCGTCGTCCCAGCGGCCCGGGATGTCGAGCTCCTTGCCTTTTGGTGCGCCGCTGCCGACGAAGATCGCGTCGAAGTTGTTGCCGTCGCTCAGCAGCTCCATCAGGCTCGCGACGGGCGTGTCGTACCGCACCTCGGCACCCATGTCGATGATATAGCCCGTCTCTTCGTCGAGCACACTGGCAGGCAGACGAAAGGCCGGGATGTTGAAGCGCATCAAGCCGCCGGCGCGTGCATGCTTCTCGTAGATCACGACCTCGTAGCCGAGCGGGAGGAGGTCGTTGGCAACCGTGAGCGAGGCCGGACCGGCGCCGATGAGCGCGATGCGCTTTCCGTTCCTGACTGGTGGCGCTTTGGGGAGGTATTCCCGGATGTCGTCTCGCAGGTCCGCCGCCACTCTCTTCAGCCGGCAGATGGCGACAGGCTTTCCGTCTACGCGCGCGCGGCGGCAAGCGGGCTCGCAGGGTCGGTCGCAGGTGCGGCCGAGGATGCCCGGGAAGACGTTGGATTCCCGGTTGAGCAGGTAGGACTCGGTGTAGCGGCCCTGGGCTATCAGTCGCAGGTATTCCGGCACATTGGTGTGAGCCGGACAGGCGTACTGGCAGTCTACAACCTTATGGTAGTTCTTTGGATTCGAAGCGTCGGTGTACCAGGACATGCCGGCTCTGTTGACGGGGCATTTGGATGTTGCGAGTTGGGAAGGAGAGGCGCAAGAGGATGCAGACGCGAGGTCCTTGCGCACGACATGAAGGCCCGCCATCGTAGCCTCCACTCCGCCAAACTGCCCCCGTCGTGGAGTGAGTTTGCCCCAGACGAAGCCGATGATGCGCCGCCTGCGGCAATGCTGCTCCTCGCTCGTCGTGTATGCGTCCAACGTGCCCTTCGTCCCGGACGTGTCCTATACGCTGCTCGATCGCCTTCATCGCGATCAGGACGGGAGCTACAGCATCCACTGGAACCTGCAAAGTGGGCGGAAGGTGAAGCGCGTCGAGGGAAGCGCGCGCTTCTCGCAGTGGATCAATCCGGCGAACGGTCGCGTCGGTACCCTGCTCACGTATGACAACTACGTCGTGCCGGACTTTCCCTTCGCATCGCTTGGAGTCGTCCGGCAGAAGGCGATCGCCGCCATGCGGAATGCCGTCGATGCCATCGCCACGGAAGTGGCGCGTGAAAAGGCGCACGACGGACCGCGGCTGGAGCGACAGGTAGCGGCGCTGCGAATCGCGCTGGCCCACTAGTCAATGAAGGGGCGACAATCCCGGTTCGCGGCCCTTCACTCTGGCGGCCCTGACGGGCCGGTCCTACTCTTGGCCCCACTCTCTCCCTGGGGCACGACATGGACACGTTGGCCACGCTCGGCCTGGTGCAGCGCACGGTAGCGGCGCGCTACCGCATCGGGCGCGAGCTCGGCCGAGGCGGCATGGCCACCGTGTACCTCGCCGACGACCTGCCACACCGCCGCAGCGTGGCGGTGAAGGTACTGCGGCCCGATCTCGTCGGCGGCA
>JBDSSY010000130.1:0-5499 GCA_039928585.1 Gemmatimonadaceae bacterium
CACTGAACAAGACGAACTGCAGCACCGTGTACGTGGGCATCATCGACGAAGGCTACATGTACACGCACGTGGACCTCGCAGCGAACGCCGGCAAGAACCCGGGCGAGATCGCGGGCAATGGTGTGGACGACGACGCCAACGGATATGTGGACGACGTGTACGGATGGGACTTCGCGGGCAACAACGCATCCGTGTTCGACGGCGTGAACGACGATCACGGCACGCACGTGGCCGGCACGATCGGCGGTGTGGGCGGCAACGGCGCCGGCGTGGCCGGCGTGTGCTGGAGCGTGAAGCTGATGGACGCCAAGTTCCTCGGCACCAACGGCGGCACGACGGCCAACGCGATCAAGGCGGTGGACTACTTCACCGATCTCAAGACGCGGCATGCCATCAATCTCGTGGCCACGAGCAACTCGTGGGGCGGCGGCGGATTCTCGCAGGGCCTGGCCGATGCGATCGAGCGGGCGAATGCGGCGGGCATCCTGTTCGTCGCCGCAGCCGGCAACAGCACTGTCGACTGCGACGGGGGCACCTGCTTTCCGGCCGGGTACGCGAACGCGAACGTGATTGCCGTTGCGTCCATCACGAGCACCGGCGACATCAGCTCGTTCTCCAACTTTGGCGCGACGACGATCGACATCGGCGCGCCGGGCAGCGGGATCTGGTCCACCGTTCCGAAGACGGTGAAGGGCAAGATCATCTCGAGCTACGCGAGCTACAGCGGCACCTCGATGGCGACCCCGCACGTGAGCGGCGCCGCCGCGCTGTACGCGGCGTATCACCCCGGCTCGACCGCCGCGGCGATCAAGGCCGCTATTCTCAACAGCGCCGTCTCGACGCCGTCGCTCGTCGGCAAGACGGTGACGGGCGGGCGGTTGAACGTCAGCGGATTCTGATGCTGCATTCGCTGTGACTGGTATGACAGAGCCCCCGTCGCGAGTGCGACGGGGGCTCTGTTTTTTCCGGCACCCGCGCTTGACACATCGAGAAAAGTTGATTTGATTTCTCCCGTGCCCACTTCGACACTGGATGTCCCGCGCGTTGCGGAGCTCTGCAACGCCCTCGCCGACGAGGCGCGCGTCGAGATCGTCGCGCGCTTGCTGGACGGCGAGAAATGCGTGTGCGATCTCACCGACGCGCTCGAGACGGGACAATCCCGGCTGTCTTACCATCTCAGGGTACTCAAGGATGCCGGGCTCGTGACGGACCGGCGCGACGGCCGGTGGTCGTACTACACGCTCGCGCGCGATGCCTTCCTGGAGGCCGAGCACCTGTTGGCCGCGCTGCGCCCCCGCGCAGTGCGCACGTCGAAGGCCGGTTGCTGCTGAAGGCGCGTCTCATTTATTTTGCCTGATCCATCAAATTTTATTGCTGATTGGAGGAGAACATCATGACCAGTTCCGATATCTCGGAGTCGCTCAGCGCACTGCGCACCACGGTGCGGGACCGGTACGGCGAGGCGGCGCGCCGCGTGACCGATGGCCAAGTAGGCACAGGGTGCTGCGCGCCCACCTCGGGTTCCAGCGGCTGCTGCGGCACGACGACCGAGCGGTGGGACCCGATCACCGCCAACCTCTACGACGACGCCGAAGCCGCGGGCGTGCCCGCCGAAGCGCTGCTTGCGTCGCTCGGCTGCGGTAACCCCACCGCCCTGGCGAACCTGCGGGAGGGCGACGTCGTGCTCGACCTCGGGTCCGGGGGCGGAATCGACGTACTGCTCTCCGCGCGACGGGTGGGACCGAGCGGAAAAGCCTATGGCCTCGACATGACCGACGACATGCTCGCGCTCGCGAACGAGAACAAGGCACGCGCCGGCGCGACGAACGTGGAGTTCCTGCGCGGACACATCGAAGCGATTCCGTTACCGAGCAATACAGTGGACGTCATCATCTCCAACTGCGTGATCAACCTGTCGGGCGACAAGGCCGCGGTACTCGCCGAGGCGTTCAGGGTGCTCAAGCCGGGTGGTCGTTTCGCCGTGTCGGACGTCGTGGTACGCGGCCATGTGCCCGAGGTGATGAAGCGCAGCATGGAGCTGTGGGTGGGCTGCGTTGCGGGCGCGCTCGAGGAGCAGGAGTTCCTGGGGCTGCTCGCCGCGGCCGGATTCGTGGACGCGAGCATCGAGCCCACGCGCGTGTACAAGGCCGAGGATGCCGCGGCGTTCCTGGCCGACACGGCACTCGACACCGCACAGTTCGCGCGAGACATCGACGGGAAGTTCATGGGCGCGTTCGTGCGCGCCACCAAGCCCGGCGCCTGCTGTGCCGACGGATGCTGCGACTGAGGGCACGCCCTCCCCGATGAAATACGCGCTTCTCTCGGACATCCACGCCAATCTTCCCGCGCTCACGGCGGTCCTCGACGACATCGCATCGCGTGGTGACATCGCGGCAGTCCATCATCTCGGTGACCTCGTCGGCTACTCCGCCAATCCGACCGAGGTTGTCGAGCGCGTGCACGCCGACGGCATCGCGGGTGTGGCGGGCAATTACGATTCCACCGTCGCCACAGACTACAAGCACTGCGGTTGCCGGTCCGAGACGCCACGGCAGGAGGAGCTCGCCCATATCAGCTACGAATGGACGCGCGCGAACACATCGCCCCACGCGAAGCGTCTCCTGGCCGCGCTGCCATTTCGCCTCGACCTCAGGCCGCATGGCGGGCACGTGGCCGGTCCCACAATCACGCTGGTGCACGCTACACCGACGAACAATCTCGTGTACGTGACGGAGGATCGGCCAGACAGCTTTCTCACCAGGATGGCCGACGATGCGCATCTCCGTGCCGGCGACGTACTGGCATTCGGGCACACGCACAGGCCGTGGCATCGTGAAGTGCGAGGCCATGACGGCGAGGCCGGCGTCCATTTCGTCAACACAGGCAGTGTCGGACGTCCGAAGAACGGCGATTGGCGCGCGGGATACGTGGTGCTCGACGTGGGAGTCGACGGCGTGCGGGTGGAATTCGTGCGCGTGGAGTACGACGTCGAGCGCGCGATCGCAGATGTCCGCGCGGCCGGTCTCCCCGAAGAGTTCGCGCAGTTCCTGAAGTCGGGCGGGGCGCTCGTCTAACACGCGCGCACTGGACGCTGCGTGTGCAGCGCGCGAGCTTCGGCGGTCGCCTGGCTCACAATGCGCTCCGGAGCTTCCGCATGATGCATCGCTTCATCCCGATCGCGGCAGCGATCGGCGTGCTCGTTCCGTTCACGGTGGCGGCGGCGCAAGCCACGCCCATTCTCGAGCGGCGCGAGGTGCGGGTGGACGGACATCCGATGACCGTGTGGGGCAAGCGACCGCCGACCCCGGTGAACGGATCCATCCTGCTGGTGCACGGTCGCACCTGGAGCGCTCGGCCCAACTTCGACCTGCGCGTGCCCGACAGTCGCACGCGCGTGTCGCTGATGGATGCGCTCGTGGCGCGCGGATACGCGGTATACGCCCTGGACCAGCGCGGTTACGGCGGCACGCCGCGCGACACGAGCGGGTGGCTCACGCCGGATCGGGCCGAGCGGGATGTGAGCGCCGTGCTGGACTGGGTGCGCGCGCGCGAGCAGACGGGGAACGGTGCGCGCGCGCGGGGCGCACGCGTGCTCGCGCCGGTGCTGCTGGGATATTCGCGGGGCGCGCAGGTGGCGATGCTCGTGGCGCAGCGTCACCCCGACAAGCTCGGCGGTCTCGTGCTGTATGGCTATCCGGTTCCCGCGGCGGGGAGTGCGGCGCCAACCGACCCCGCCGTGCCACCTCGCCGGCGCACCACGGCGGCGGCAGCAGGCGAGGATTTCATTTCACCGGCGATGACACCGGCGGGCGTGAAGGACGCGTACGTGCGTACGGCGACGATGATGGATTCCATCCGCGTGGACTGGCGGATGGAGACGCAGTTCTCGGCGATCGACGCCGCGCGCGTCCGAACGCCGACCCTAATGCTGGATGGCGAGCACGATCCGTACGCCAATGCGTCCGGTCATGCGACGTTCTTCTCGCGCCTCGGCACGGCGGACCGGTGGTGGGTAGTGCTTCCGGGAGTCGATCACGCGGCGCACCTGGAAACGCAGGATGCGTTCGTCAATGCACTCGTGAGCTTCATGGGGAGGAAGTGATGCGTAATTCCGGGGTGATGGGCGCAGTGCGGGTGTTCGCGCGTACGCTGCTGCTGGCGTATCTCGCGGCGGCGTGCACGGTGTACAAGCCGTCGACGGCGCCGGTGGCCGAGACGCTCGCGACGCCGGTGCCCGAGGCGCGCGTCACGGTGCGCAACCGCGGTGTGGTGGAACTGCGGGACGTACGGGTGATCGGCGACAGCTTGGTGGGCTTCGTGCGCGGGCCGTCGACGCGCTTCGCGGTGGAGACGAGCGCGGTGGATGCGGTGGAGGTGAAGAGTCTCAGCGGCCCGCGCACCGTGCTGCTCACTGTCGGCATCGCGGCGGGCGTGCTCGTGGCGTTGGGCGTCGCCGCCGCGGCGACCCTTCCTCCGAGCTATTAAGTGTAGGGATCTTCACGCCAGGCCAGCGCGCGCTCGCCGCACCAGCACGAAGCGCGTCGCGTTGTCGGGGCGATCTTCCAGTCCTTCGGCGAGCACGACGAGTCCGTACTGCTCCGCCGCCCACGTCGCGGCGATGGCGGCGACCGTGGGATCGCGACGAATGCCCACCATGCGCGCTGCGCCCGCGGTGTCGTGCGCCTCGGCAACGGTGATGAGCCGGTGCGCCCACAACCACTCGGCGCACTGCTTGAGCGCAATCGGATGGCTGAGCACATGCCGGATACCCCCCACCGACGCGCCCGGCAATCCGAGCAGGGCGAGATGGATCGGGAGGGAGAACTCACGGACCCGTTCGAGCGAGCCGAATCGCGCGAGGGCGTCGTGCGCCTCGTGCACCGGGCCGGCGATGAGATTCTCGATCGGCAGCACGCCGTAGTCGGCGTATCCGTTCACGACGGAGCGCGCCACGTCGTCGAACGTTGCGCACGGCAGAAGCGTGTGCGGCCGAGGAACGAGCTCCTCGGCCGCGGCCTGGCTGAATGCGCCGCTTTCGCCCTGGAACGCGACGATGTCAGGCGTGGGTCAGCGCGCTTCCCGCGCCGCAGGTGTGTTGAGCTCGCGCTCGGTGAGGTGCCGCTGCTCGCCGATTTTCGGCGGGTTGCCGGTGATCATCGCCTTGGCGATCTCGAACAGCACGACCGGTTTCGGTTGGGTGCTGATGAGATACTCCACGGAATGCGCCTCGACGAACACGAGGGCGAGACGTGGATCGGTGGGGCCGCCGTCTTCCGCGCCGCCGTTGTCGCCGAACCATGTCTTCCAGTCGGGCTTGTAGAGCTCCTTGATGCGCGCGCGGTCCTGGGTGATCTGCGCCGTGCCGGCGATGGACACCCACTCGCGCGTCTTGACGTGGTAGTAGGAGAGATTGATGTGCGGATCGTTCTCGAGTTCGTCGAGCTTGTTGGACGAGACATCGGTGACGAACCAGAGGTCGACGCCGGTGATGCGCTCCTG
>JBDSSY010000131.1:0-3265 GCA_039928585.1 Gemmatimonadaceae bacterium
CACGCGTTCGACCCGGCGTCCGTCCATCGCCGTGACGCGGAACTCGTAGCCTGGGATGCGCACGCGGTCTCCGACTTTGGGGATGCGCCCGAGGCGCGTCATCATGAAGCCGCCGATCGTGTCGTAGTCATCGCTGGCGAGGTTGCCATCTGTTGCTTCTTCGACATCCGCGATGAGGGCAAGGCCACTGAGGAGGAGGTTGCCCGTGGAGAGCGGACGAACGGCCTGCCCCGAGGAGCGATCACCGCCCAACCAACGCCCGAGGAGGCGATGGAGCACTTCGTCGGCGGTGACGATGCCCGAGGTGCCGCCGTGTTCATCCACGAGCACGAGGAGCTGCACCTTGCGCGCGCGCATTTCGGCCACGGCCACCTCCACGCTCACGCCTTCGGGCACGGCGACGGCCGCGCGGATGAGCGGTTGCCAGGCCGTCCCCCCACGGCGCAGGAGTCCGATCAGGTCCTTCGCGTCGAGCACGCCAACAATGTGGTCGAGGTCACGGTCGTAGACCGGGTAGCGCGTGTGCTGCGTGCCTTCCACCGTCGCGAGCACATCCTCCAGCGTGCTCTCGGAGTCGATCGCTATCACCTCCGTGCGGGGCACCATAATCTGATCCGCCTGGATTGCGCTGAATTCCAGGGCACGGCGGGCGAGCAGGAGCTCGGAGGTCGAAAGCAACCCCGCGCGCGCGCTCGCCTCGATTACTAGCTCCAACTCTTCGGGCGACATGTTCGATTCGTGTTCGCTCACGGGCCGGATTCCGAAGGGGCGCACAACGAGGCGGCCGAGCTGATTCATCACCCAGATAAAGGGCCGGAAAACGCGATTGAATATAGCCATGGGCGCCGCCACGGCGAGCGATGTCTTTTCTGATCGCTCGAGCGCAAGGGTCTTTGGTGCGAGCTCGCCGAGGACGATATGCAGGCTGGTGATGACGGAGAACGCGACGATCACCGAGGCGGCGTGGCTGACCGCGGGGGCCCAGCTACCCACAAGTGCCTCCACCGGTGGTTCAATGAGGTGGGCGAGTGCGGGTTCTCCCACCCATCCCAGCGCGAGACTGGACATCGTGATCCCGAGTTGCGTCGCCGCGATGTAGTTATCCAGGTCGCGCAAGGAACTCAAGAGGAGTCGAGCGCGCGAGTGGCCCTGGGCCGCGAGCTGTTCGATCCTCGTTCGGCGCACGGCAACGAAGGCAAACTCGGTCGCCACGAAGAACCCATTCGCCGCGACCAGCACCACGACTGTCAAAAGGCCGAGGCCAACCAGGGCGTTATCGGACATTGTCCCCTCCCGCTCTCTAGGGTGATGGCTCCTCGGGGAAAGGAAAAGGGAACTCGAGTGCATGGCGTACCATGAGTACGTGCAGTCCGCCCCGAACCTCGAACGCGACTTCTATCGCACGCTCAACGCGGCGCTGGAACCGTGGCTGCTCGCTGGCGCCGGTTCGCCAGGCTTGCTCCCGGTTGGGATCGTCCTGATAGAGACGACGGGGCGCTTAAGTGACCAACCGCGGCGAAGCCCCGTCGCCGCCCAACTCATCGAAGGGCACCTGATCGTGAGCACGGTCCGTGGCTCGCGTTCGCAATGGATGCGGAACCTCCAGGCCGCACCCGCGGTCCGTGCCTGGATATCGGGCGAACCGCGCGATTTCAGCGCGACCTTTTGGCAACCCGCGCAACCGATGGACGTCCCGCTATCGTTTCCGGATTCCGTTCGTGCTGTCCTCTCCGCCGTCCTCCCCCTCACGGCGCTCGGCCTCACTGTCGCCGTTCTCGCCCCGGCCTCAGCCGCACCATGACCGTTATCGACATCAGCACACCGCTCCAGGTCGGCATGCACACCTTTCCCGGCGATCCGGCGTTCTCGACCGGGCGCGTCTCATCGTTGGCAGAGGGAGGCGTATGCAACCTCGGCCGCCTTGCACTCGGCGCCCACGCCGGCACGCACATCGATGCGCCGATGCACTACATCGAGGGCGCAGGGGGCATCGAAACGTTCCCACTGGATGCCTTCTGCGGACCCGTCTTCGTCTTGGACGCGACATCGTCCAAGACGAATATCGATCGCGCCACGTTGGATCGTCTCGCCATCCCGCCGCGGACCGAGCGCCTCGTCTTCAGGACCCGAAACTCGAACCTCTGGGAACTCCCCGCGTTTTCGGAGGAGTTCGTCGCCCTCCTCCCGGACGCCGCCGCCCACATCGTGGCGCGCGGCATCCGCCTCGTTGGCATCGACTACCTTTCGATCGCTCCCTTCGCCGACCCGACGCCGACGCACGTCACGCTGCTCGCGGCTGGCGTCGTCATCCTCGAAGGCCTGGACCTTCGCGACGTCGAACCGGGCGAATACGAGCTGCTCTGCCTGCCGCTCCGTCTCGAAGGCATCGACGGCGTCCCCGCCCGCGTCCTCCTCCGCCGGTGACGAAGAACTAAGGACTTGGGACTGGCATGAACGGCTGCGATAGAATCCCACCCATGACCGCCTCCCCCCGCTCCCACGTCGCCAGCCGCACCTCCGTTTTCACCGAGTCCGTGATTCGCGAGATGACACGCCTCGCCTTCATTCATGGAGCGATGAACCTCGCCCAGGGATATCCCGATTTCCCCGCGCCGGAGTTCATCAAGAAGGCGGCCGTGGATGCTATCAACGCGGACATTAACCAGTACGCCATCACCTGGGGTTCGCTGCGGCTTCGCCAGGCGATCGCCGGGAAGACGCAGCGCTTCTACGGCCTCGACCTCGACCCCGACCGCGAGATCACGGTCACCTGTGGCGCCACGGAGGCGATGATGGCGGTGTTGCTCGCGGTCGTCGAACCGGGCGACGAGGTCATCGTCTTCGAACCGTTCTACGAGAACTACGTCCCAGATGCTGCCATGAGCGGGGCGGCCTTGCGCTTCGTCACGCTGCACGGCCCCCATTTCACCTTCGACCCCGCCGAGCTTCGCGCCGCCTTCAACGCGAAGACACGCGCGATCATCGTCAACACGCCCAACAACCCCTGCGGCAAGGTCTTCACGCGCGCCGAACTTGCGGAGATCGGCGCCCTCTGCACGGAGTTCGACACGCTCTGCATCACGGACGAGATCTACGAGCACATCCTCTACGACGACCACGTCCACGTCTCCATGTCCACCCTCCCCGGCATGCACGACCGCACGATCACGATCAGCGGCCTCTCCAAAACGTTCAGTGTGACCGGGTGGCGCCTGGGGTATGTGCTCGCCCCGCCCGAGCTGAGCAACGCTATCCGCAAGGTCCA
>JBDSSY010000132.1:0-9844 GCA_039928585.1 Gemmatimonadaceae bacterium
CGCGCGTTCCTGCGCTGCGAGCCCCAGCGCGACGCCATTCGTCCACCCGAAGCCATCCTGCGTGGGATACTCGCCCCCGCCGGCTCGCTTGCTGAGATCGGTCACGTCGTATTTCTCGGTCATCTTGCCGGTCACGCGGTACGTCCTGCGGTTGAGCGCCAGCCACCGCGCCCGCGCGTCCGTCGCCACGTCGCCCCGCCCGTATCGCGCCGCGCCCTGGATGGCGAGCCACTGGAGCGGCGGCCAGCCGTTCGGCGCATCCCATTGCTGTCCAGAGGCGATTTGCGTCGTCACGAATCCGCCCGGCTTGAGGAAGTCTCGCTGGAGTCGTGCCGCGACAGCGCGCCCCTGTTCCGGCGTGGCGAGCCCGAAATACAGCGGAGCAGCCGCGGCAAGCGTCGGCCGGTCGGTCACCCGCTCGCCACTGCGCCACCGCACGTCGAAGAAAAAGCCCTCTGCCGGATCGTACGCGATCTCGAGCAGCGCGCGCCGCCGGGATTCGGCGGCACGGAGGAAGTTCGCCGCAACGGGACCGTCGGCCGGACGTCCACGGTAGGCACGCAACGCGGCGATCGTCCGCTCGGTGTGATAGAGCAACGCATTCAGATCCACCGGCACCAGCTCGGTCGTCTCGAGCGTTCGAAGGTCAGCGGGGTCGCGCATCCATCGGCTCGAAAAATCCCAGCCGCTCTCCGCCGACGCACGGATGTTCCGGTACAAGGCTTCGCGCGCCGAGGCAGGCACCGACTGCGCCAGCTGAACGTCCTCACGGTAGGATTCGGGACGGGGCTCCGGCCGGTCATCCCAGTATCGATTGAGGATCGCCCCATTCGGCATGCGGACCGCACGGCGGTGCGCCTGAGCCGGCGCGAGCTGCCGCGAACCCTCCATCCAGAATGCGTGCTCCGCCTCGAGGGCGTCGAGGTACGGCAGCGCCTGCGCGGTATCCGTCGATGTCGCGTACAAGCCCACCATCGTGCCGAAGTACGGCGGTTGGCTGCGGCTCAGGTAGTAGGCGCGATTGCCGTTGGGAATGTGCCCAACCGTCCTGATGAGGTGCGCGAAGTTGTCGAGCATGTTCTTCACGACGTCCGTGCGTCCGCTCTCCACGAGTCCGATCATCGTGAAGTACGAGTCCCAGTAGTACACCTCGCGGAAGCGGCCGCCGGGTACGACGTACGAGTAGGGGAGTGGCACGAGCGACGATCGTGCGTCTCGCGAATCCGGCGCGCGCGTCAGCGCCGGCCACAGCGCACGAATGTGCGCCTCCATCGTCTGCGTCGTATCGGTCCGCACTCCATCTCCCGCCGCGCGTGGCGCTTCGAACTCCCGCGCGACGAACGCCTTCAGGTCGACTGGTGCCGACCGCCTGGCTGCAGCGTAGCGAGTCACGATGTCCGCCGGCGCGAACAGTGGTCGTGCGTCCACGAACGTCTTGGAATCAGGAAAGACCTGCGCCAGCTGCACGTCGTGGAACAGAGAACCGAGGTCGCGCGAAGGATCGTAGAACGCGACGGCGGGCGCAGGCGTCGTGGCACCCGCGCCCGCACCAGCGGATGGCGGTGTGACCCGACACCCCGCTGCGAGGACGAGCAACGGGACGAGCGCGGGTACGGAGAAGCGGGGACGGTGAACGTACATGATCAGGCGCCGATGAAGGGGGCGAGTGCAACGAGTCGCCCACCAAGGCGTCGTCGCTCCAGTATACGAAGTGCCGCTGTGCTAGCCAGTCGGGGCCGGCTCCAGCGCAGTGACACCCGACGGCCGCGTGGCACCCAGACGTACGAACAGGACGGCCACCGCCGCACAGATCATCAGTCCACCAGCGAGACGGATGACATTCTCCGGACGTCCCCCCAGCCAGGCGCGGTAGAACAGCGGAAGTGTGAAGATCTGGATCATCATCGGGATGACGATGAACATGTTGAAGATGCCCATGTAGACACCCACCCGATGCTGTGGGATGCACCCCGCCAGCATGACGTACGGGTTCGACATGATGCTCGCCCACGCGAGCCCGATACCGATCATCGGCACGAACAGCAACGTCCGGTCGGAGATCATCGGGATGGAGAGCATCGCCACGCCGGCGAGGGTAAGGCAAATCGCATGCGTGCCCTTGCTCCCCACACGTCGCGCGAATGGCACGAGCGCGAAGGCGCCGAGGAACGCGATGAAGTTGTAGAAGCCGCCGATCTGGCCGTTGACGAGACTCGCTTCACGGAAACCCGGCGAGGCCGCGTCGTGCGTCTGGAAGAGCGTGGACGCGAGGGAGAGGACGATGTATTGCCAATAGCAGAACATCGCGTACCACTGGAACAGCTTCATCACCGCCAATTGCTTCATCGTCGTCGGCATCTCCCGCATGGCCTGCCCCACCTCTCGCAGCGACGCGCCCATGCCGCGCGGCATTGCCGCCATTCTGGTTCGCTCCTCCGCGCTGAGCGGAATCTCCTTCGTCGTTCGCACCGTCCAGAGAATGGACGTGATGGAGAGGACCGATCCGATGATGAATGCCCACACCGTGATGATCGGTATGCCCCGCCCGTTGACGAGATCCCGATTGATGCCGAAGTAGACGAGGAGCGACGGTGTCAGGTACGACAGCGTCTGTCCGAGGCCGGTGAAGGCGCTCTGGGTGCCGAAGCCGATCGAGTGCTGATCCTCATTCAACTTGTCGCTCACGAAGGCGCGATAGGGCTCCATCGTGACGTTGTTGCCGGCATCGAGGATCCAGAGAAGGCCGGCCGCCATCCAGAGGGCAGAGCTGAAGGGCATCCAGAGCAGCGCGATGCTGCACAGCACGGCGCCGACGAGGAAGTACGGAGTGCGCCGACCGCGCGGACTCAGCGTTCGGTCGCTCATCGCGCCGATGATCGGCTGTACGAGCAGGCCGGTCATCGGACCCGCCAGCCACAGAAACGGCAGGCTCGCTTCGTCGGCCCCGAGGTACCGGTAGATGGGGCTCATGTTGCTCTGCTGCAGTCCGAAGCTGTACTGAATGCCGAAGAATCCGACGTTCATGTTCAGGATCTGCGCGAACGACAGGTGCGGCCGGAGCACGGAGGGTGTTGTCGACATGAATTGGTTGTCTCTCACGTGGATCGTATCTCGGCGATATGTTCCGCGCGGTCCACCTGTGCGCGGACCACTGGATTCGCCGCTCGCTTTCAGCTCAGGTATTCACGAGGCGCTCGTTGACCGCTCCGGCCGCCCTGTACGACGACGCCCGCTCGCTGCTGCGCACCCTCAGCGGGCCACACGGCATCCGTGCATCGTCGTCGTCATCTGCCAACTACGCCGCGGTGTTCACTCGTGACGCCGTGATGGCCGGTATCGCCGGAATTCTGATCGACGATTCTATCATCTCGACCAGTCTGGCGCGAACACTGGAGCAGTTGCGAGCCTTTCAGGGCTCCGAAGGACAGATCCCGTCGAACTACCTGATGACCGGCGTCGAGCCACCGAGGGTGAGCTTCGGATCACTCGTGCCCCGCCTCGACGCGCCCCTGTGGTATCTCATCGGCATTGCCGTCGGCAATCGCACCGGAGTGCTTGACGCGCGCCCCTACCGCGAGTCGGTTCGCGCCGTCGTCCGGCTGCTCGATGCGCTGGAGTACAATGGCCGGCATCTCATCTACGTGCCGGTGGGAGGCGACTGGGCGGACGAGTATATCTATGAAGGATATGTCCTTCACGATCAGGTCCTGCGCGCATGGGCACTGCGCCTCGCGTCGGAGACGTTCGACGAGCCGGCGTGGCGCGCGAAGGCGGATCGGATCGGACAGGCGATCGCGGAGACATTCTGGACCCCTGATGCCATCGCGCGCGGTTATCCGCTCGCGGCGCACTCGCCCGTTCGCTCGTATGACATGTTCGATCTCGCCAGCGGCAGTCTGCTCGCGCTCTCGGGAATCGCGCCAACCATTGGCTCGGCCACCCTGGGCTGGATCGCCGACCGATTCCTGAGCAACGGTGCGCTGCCACCGGCGTTCGACCCCGTGATCGACGACGCGCATCCCGATTGGCCCGCCCTGCGCCGTTACCACCTGCACGGGTTCAGGAATCGTCCGCACGAATACCACAACGGTGGCATCTGGCCGATCTGGCTCGGCTGGCTGGCGCTCGCACTCGCGCATCACGGCCGACACGCCGACCTGAAGGTGCTCCGCTCCACGATGCATTCCGCGCTCGGCGCGCCGGAACGGTACAACTTCGAGGAATTCCTGCACGGCGTCACCGGAGTTCCGGGTGGCGTGGAACAGATGGCGTACAGCGCCACTGGGCTGCTGTTCCTCCAGGCGGCGAGTGCTCCGGAGCGGCTGACGCTCCTCATCGCATGATGGGAGGCGAGCGGCTGGATCTCGAACCGACGCATCTCGCGCTCGCGCAGTTGCTGCTCGCGAAGCTCGAGGGACAGTTTGGGCTTGGACAAGAGGACCGCACGGTGGTCGCCATTGCCGGCGAGTCCGGGAGTGGCAAGTCCACTTCTGCCATGGCCATCGCCGACGTGCTGTCGGCGCGAAGCATTTCTACCGTCGTACTGCATCAGGACGATTATTTCATCCGTCCTCCGCGCGCGAATCATGCGCATCGCATCGGCGATCTATCGAGCGTGGGGCCTCACGAGGTGCGACTCGATCTGCTCGCGTCCCACATCGCCGACTTCAGGGCCGGACGTGACGTATCGGATGCGCCGCGCGCCGATCATCACAGCGATTCCTTCGTCTCGCGTCGACTCGACCTCGGGAACGCGTCCGTGCTCATCGTCGAGGGGACGTACGTTCTCACCCTCCATGACAGCGATGTGCGCATCTTCCTCGAGGCGACGCACGAGGAGACCGACGAACGCCGCCGCCGGCGCAACCGCGACGTCGACGCACCGATCATCGATCGCATCCTCTCCATCGAGCACGAGATCATTGCGCGACAGGCGCGCCGCGCGGACATCGTGATCGACCGGGACTTCCGCATCCGCGCCTAGCGGGAGTCACGAGCGGCTTCACCACCTGCACCGTGCTGTCGTTGCGCGCCACGACGATCGATCGCGCACCCTGGGGACCGCGCATCACTTTCATGTCCCGTACCTCGCCGCGAAGCATGAGACGGCTCGCCTCCAGGGCGACCGCCGAGAAGCCGCCCGACCCGTTTCCGCGCAGCAGCAGGCCGTAGCTCGCGTCGTACCGCCCTCGCACCGGCGTCACGCCCCAGAAGCTGCCCGCGACGATCAGGTCGGTGACGCCATCGCCCGTGAAGTCATCGGCCAGCGTGGAGTAGATCGGCGCGAACTGTGCTTCGATGGGTAGAGGCTGCACGGTGAACCCGCCCTTCCCGTCGCTCAACGCGATGGAGCTCGCGAACGTCGTGGCCTCGAGCACGCGTGCGTGCGCGAGCTCCTCCCCGGAGAAGATCTGCTCGATCCTGCTGGCGCCGAACTCCTTGTACGACGCGTAGCGGCTGCGCAGCGACGGCACGAGGCGCACCAACTCGTCACGTCCGGCGATGGGATAGCTCACCCCGCCCTTGTAGAAGGTGAGGATCTGCTGCAGCGCGCCGCTGTGCGCGAAGTCGTCCACGTAGAGGCGCGCGGGCTCAGGCCGCGAGGCGCGGATGTACGAGTTCAGGCCAAGATTACCGAGTACGAGATCCGTACGCCCATTACCCCGCAGGTCTGCCGCCACGACGCTGTTCCACCAGCCACTCGTGCCCGCGAGCCCGGACGCTGCCGTGCGGTCCGCGAATCGGCCGTCCGCCTGCCGGAACACTCGCACCGGCATGAACTCGCCCGCCACCACGAGATCGAGCCGGCCCGCGCTGCGGGAAGGAATCCAGGCCGCTGAAGCGATCATCCCGGCTTGCGACAGCGCGGGCGCGAGCGCAAGCGTCACGTCGGTGAATCGGCCCGCGCCGTCGTTCCGGAGCAAGTGACTGCGAGGGATCATGCCATACTGCTGCGACACGACGCGACTTCCGATGAACATGTCCACGTGCCCGTCGCCATCGAAATCGCCCGGCACCACGCACGACGCATTCTCGAAGATGGCGGGGAGCGCCTGCGCATCGCGGCGGAATCCACCGCGTCCGTCGTTGAGGTAGAGGCGGCTGCGCAACGCATCAGCGTCGCCCCAGAATTCGTTGCCCCCGCTGGCGACCACGAGGTCGACGTACCCGTCTCCGTTCGCGTCGAAGAACGCAGCGTCGACATCTTCGGCGATGCTGTCCGCCGCGATGGATGGCTGTACCGTCGCCTGGAAACGTCCATCGCGCTTCTGCACGTACAGCGTGCCGGCCTGCCACTTCGCGCCGCCCACGAACACGTCGTCCAGGCCGTCGCCGTTCACGTCGGCTACCGCAAGGGCCGGCCCCTCGCGCGAGAGCAGGTGCGGCATCAGCGGCTCGCGATTGTAGTCGAAGAAAGTGTCTTCGGTGTGCCGGCCGCTGATCCCCGTTCGCGCCGAGACGTCCTCGAACATGGGCGACGCCGGCTGCGCGGAGGTGAACGAATATTTCCCCGATGCCGCGCGCTGCTCCAGCGTGACGAGGCGGTCCACCGCGACATTCGTCAGCGTCTGGACGCGGTGGTCCGGCCAGATCACGGTGAGCGTGTCGATCACGGTAGTCGCACCGAGCCCGAAGTGCAGACGTGGATCGACCGACGACTGAAAGCCGCGCGTGGGCATCTGTTCCAGCGCCTGCATCGTGGCGCCGTGCCGGATGATCACTCGTGCGCCGATGCCGCCGGTGTTCGCGCCGTCTCCGTGGAGCTGGATGGCGAGATAGTGATTGCCGTTCACCTCACGCGCGCGGTTGCGGTAGACGGACGCCGGCGCATTCACGTTGTTCACGACGAGATCGAGCGCACCGCTGTTGTTCAGGTCCGCGTAGACCGCGCCATTGGAGAAACCGCGCTGCGCCAGCCCCCACGACGCCGCGGCGTCGGTGAAGGTGAGATTGCCGTTGTTGCGAAACGCGAAGTTGGCAAGCGGGATCTGCGGCATCTTCTGCAGCAGCGACATGTTGTCCCGCGTGATGCCTTTCGCCAGCGACGCCTGGTTCGCCTCGTTCCCCACATAGTTGATGTAGTCGAGATCGTTCGGGCGCCGGAAGATGCCGTTCGTGATGAACAGGTCTTTCAGGCCGTCGTTGTCGAGGTCGGCGAAGAGGGGTGCCCAGCTCCAGTCGGTAGCCGACACGCCAGCGAGGTAGCCGATGTCGCTGAACACTCCCGCGCCGCGGTTGAGCTGCAGGGTGTTGCGGGCGTACTGTGAGTGATAGCCCGCCTGCAGCTTCAGGTTGTACACATTGAACGACTCGGCATTGGCCGACGTCTTGAGGATCTCCTCGCGTTGCGGAAGCATGTCCACCACGACGAGATCGGGACGTCCATCGTTGTTCACGTCGGCCGCGTCGACGCCCATCGAGAAGCGGCTGGTGTGCCCGGTGGCCGACGCGATCGATTCGGTGAACGTGCCGTTGCAATTGTTGATGTACAGGAAATCGTTTTCCTGGAAGTCGTTCGCGACGTAGAGGTCTGGACAGCCGTCGAGATTCAGGTCGCTGGCCACTACGCCGAGCCCGAAGCCTTCGAGACCGCCGTAGATGTGCGCGGCTTCGCTGACGTCGGTGAAGTGGCCCTTGTCGTTGCGGAACAGCTTGTCGCCCGCCCTGGCGTTGCGCTCCTCGCGACTGGGCCGCCGGCCGATCGTGCGCTCGGTATGCGTGGAATGGTTCAGCAGGTACATGTCCAGATCGCCATCTCCGTCGTAATCGAAGAAGGCGGCCTGGGTGGAGTAGCCGACGTGTTCGAGCCCCAGATCCTTCGTGCGGTCGGCGAACGTGCCGTCGCCGTTGTTGATGTAGAGGACGTTGCGACCCTGCATCGTGAGGTAGCTGACACCTGACACGTAGAGGTCGAGCCGGCCGTCACCGTTGACGTCCGCCATCGTCACGCCCGTCGTCCAGCCGCCGACTCCCGGCACGCCGGCGCGCTCGGTCACGTCCTCGAACCTGTAGTTGCCCCGGTTGAGATACAGCCGGTTGGGGCTCCGATTCGCGGTGAAGTACAGATCGGGCAACCCGTCGCCATTCACGTCGCCGGCCGCCACCCCGCCGCCGTTGTAGAAGTACAGGTAGTTGAGAATGTTGAACGCGGTATCTTCGGGCAGCCGATTCTCGAACGTGATGCCCGTTGCAGCGGGAGACAGCAGCGCAAAAAATGTCGGCGCCTTTGTTGCGGGCCGGCACGCGGCGGCCGTCAGGACCATCACGGTGACGAGCGTAGCGCGCGCCGCGACCCGCATCTACCGCACGGCCCGGAAGCGGATGGCCTGTCCGCCGCCGCGCGCGAGCGCGATGCGCAGCCGCGACGCCGACGTCACCGGGCGGCGGCTGATCGTCACCGGCAGCGGATTCGTTCGCCAGTCCGCACCCGGTCCATCCGCATAGATCTCCGCCACATAGCGCGTCCCTGCGGGCAGAAAGGAGAGCGACACGTCCATCGTGCGCGCGTCCTCGTCGGAGATCGCGCCGAGGTACCAGTCTCGCCCGCCGCGCTGTTGCCGAGCGACCACGACGTAATCGCCGATGCGTCCGTCGAGCACGCGCGTCGATTCCCAGTCGGTGGGGACATCGCGAATGAACTGGAACGCCGGCTGGCCCGCATAGTTCTCCGGCAGGTCGGCCGCCATCTGCATTGGCGAGTACAGCACGATGTACAGGGCGAGCTGCTTCGCGAGTGTCGTGCGGACGCGCGGCTCCTCGTCCGTCCGGGCGACGCCAGTGGGACGCTTCATCAGGATGTCGAAGATGCCCGGGGTGAAATCCATCGGGCCCGCGAGCATGCGCGTGAAGAAGAGAATCGACTCGTGCTCGGGCGGGTTGCCTCCCTCGCCGCTCCACGCGTTGTACTCCTGGCCGCGCGCGCCCTCGCGCGTCATCATGTTCGGCCAGGTACGGCGCTCGCCTGTGTCGTGGATGGGCTCATGCGCATCCACCATGATGCCGTAGCGAGCCGCCGTCTCGATCACGCGGCGGTGGTGGCGCACGGCGAACTGCCCGTAGTGCGAGTGTCCTCCGCCGACCGTATCGGCGACGTACCCGGTCTTGATGGCCGTGATGCCCAGCGAGCGATACAACCGGAATGCGTCGTCCATCTGCCGCTCGTAGTTGGCGATGCCTCCGGACGTCTCGTTGTGGGCGATGAGGCCCACCCCTTTCGCCTTCGCGTACGACGCGAGCGCCGGCAGGTCGTAGTCGGGATACGCCTGGGTGAACGAGAAGGCGTTCTGGTTGGCGATCCAGTTGCCGTCCCACCCGGTGTTCCACCCTTCGACGAGCACGCCCGTGAGTCCATTCGCCGCGGCGAAGTCGATGTACTGCTTCGTATTGGCCGTGGTCGCCCCGTGCTTGGGCCCCGAGCTCCATGTCATCGTGTTGATGTGCATGCCCCACCAGATGCCGACGTACTTCTGCGGCGTGATCCAGCGGGTGTCGGCGATACGCGACGGCGGATTGAGCTTGAGCGTGAGCACCTGCGGGTGCAGGTCCTCGACTCGATCGGCGATCTGGATCGTGCGCCAGGGCGTCACGAGCGGCGTGCGACCGCGTACCTTCACGCCGTCGGCCCACGGTGCGAGCGCTGCCCGCAGCGTCCGCGTCTCCATGGTGGCGCCCGCCAGGAACATGCGCGGATAGTCGACGAGATCCGCCTCGTGAATCACGACGTGCAACCCGCTCGGCATCTGTAGCGTGAGTGGCGTCTGCACGCTGTCGAGCGTGCTGACGGGCCCTACGGAATACAGCTGCTCGGACCGGTCGAGCCGCGGACGGTTCGACGCGATCCACC
>JBDSSY010000133.1:0-13885 GCA_039928585.1 Gemmatimonadaceae bacterium
AACTTGATGGGAAGGGTGCGTCCGTCCACGAGCGGGACGAAGTTCTGGGTATCTACGCTTTTCAACGATGCTCCATTCGCACCGCTCTCCACGTCTGCATATCCGAGTAGAGTGCTACCGACCTTGACAGAAATCCGGTAGAACTTCGTAGCTGATGTGGGGACCGTCCAGTTCACCTTGTAATGCTCGTCCGCGATGCTCACTTCCGTCGCGTACGAAATAGTGGTGCCGGTGCACGTCGCCAGCGGAGGCAATGCGGAAACAGTTGGGCCAAAATCGCAAATCTCGACCGTGGGTCGCAAATTCGGATTGAAGGCACCGACATCCCACGGTGCCCCAGTTCCCGGCTGCTTCACCATCGGCGGCAGGAAAAAGAAGTCGGGGTTACTCGCGACGTCACCCGGGTGGGTGGCGTCGGAGATGTCGTTCGATGGCTTTGCGGCGGATCCGATCGGCGTACCGACCCGATCGCCATTGCATGCGCTCATGGCGAGGATGAGCGTCAGGCACAACAGCACGCGGCGTCGCATGTCAGCTGCTCCTTGAACTGGGAGGGGCGCCCGCCCGCGCGGTGTGCGCCGACGGTGGGGGAGCAGACAGTACGACAATCCGGGAAGGCCCGTAAGAGGCGTGCAAGCCGTTGTCAATGCCGCACGGCACCATTTGCAGTCAAATGTTTGGCGTATAAGCGTTTATCTGATGCTGTGCCCGCTTCGTGCCGACGACAAGCGCCTGATCCAGTGCCTCATCCGAATCCCGCCACGATTCGCGCCGTCGCCACATGGACCGCTACGGTGTCCTCAATCCGATGCCCGTAGCCTCCCGCGATCATAACCGCCACGGGTAAGCCAACCTCGCGACAGGCCTGCATCACCATCGCGTCGCGGCGCTCCAATCCCGCGAACGTGAGATTCATCCGACCTAATCGGTCGCCCTCGTGCGGATCTGCGCCAGCCAGATAGAACACCAGATCCGCACGCGCTGCGTGCAACACCTCGGGTAGCGCACGCTCGAGCACGCGCAGGTAGTCCGCATCCACAGTCCCGTCGTCGAGATGCACATCGAGCGTGCCGGCCACCTTCTCGAACGGATAGTTTCGGCCGCCATGCATGCTGAAGGCGAACACGGTGTCGTCGCCAGCGAAGATGGAGTGGGTGCCATTCCCCTGATGCACGTCGAGATCGAGCACGACGGCTCGGCGTATCACTTGCTCCGACTGCAGCGTGCGGATCGCGACCGCCACATCATTGAAGACACAGAAGCCCTCGCCATGATCGGCAAACGCGTGATGCGTGCCCCCGGCGAGGTTCATCCCGACTCCATGCCCGAGCGCGTGCCTGGCCGCCGCCACCGTGCCACCAACCGCGCGCCGAGAACGCTCGACCAGCGCGGGCGACCAGGGAAAGCCGAGCCGACGCACCTCCGCAGCAGTCAGGGCGCCGGCGACGAATCGTTTCACGTAGTCCGCGGTGTGTACCAGGCGCAGCATCTCGTCGCTGGCAGCAGCGGGGTCGAGTACCCGCTCCGCCGACACGATGCCCTCCGCGACGACGCGCTCCCGCAGCATCGCATATTTCTCCACCGGGAAGCGATGCCCGGGCGGCAGTGGGAAGGTGTAGCGCGCGGACGACCAGACGGTGAGCGGCATCAGCGCGTGCCGCACACCGCGAAACGCATCACTTCCCTCGCGTCCCCAGGGTCACCGACGTCGTCGACCGGGTGCCACCGCGGAGATAGACGATCATGACCCGCTCGCCCGGCGTTCGCGCGTAAAGCGCGTCGCTGTATCCGTAGAGATCCTTCACCGCACGGCCGCCCAGCTCCACTATCACATCGCCCGCACGAAGGCCCGCGTCGTCGGCAGGACTCCCAGCGCGCACGCCGCTCAAGCGCAGGCCGTTCGCGTCGCCTGCACTCATGTCGGGAATGGAACCGAGATAGACGTTCGACCCGGTTCGACCGCCAGCCCTGGGCCCGGGCGCCGCCACGCGCACGGGCGTGAGCCGCATCGGCCGATCCGCGATGGCGCGCACGACGCGCTCGGCCATCGCCACGACGCGCGCTTCTCCCTCGGCCTCTATGCGTTCCACATCGTCCGACGCACGGTGATAGTCGTCGTGCAGGTCGGTGAAGAAATGGAGCACGGGAATCCCCTTCGCGTAGAACGAGCTGTGATCCGAAGGCCCGAATCCGTCGCCGACTGCGCTGACGGACAATCGCGGCGCGGTGTTCGCGCTGTCCACGATGCCCGTCAGTTCGCGCGCGGTCGCCACGCCGTACACGATGAGCTTTTCGTTCCGAAGTCGACCCACCATGTCGAAGTTGATCATTGCCGTCACGCTGTCGAGCGATACCGGAGGGTGATCGACGAACCACTGGGAGCCGAGCAGTCCAAGCTCTTCACCCGTGAAGTGCGCGACCACGATGCTCCGTCGCGCCGGTCTCGCGGCGAACAGTCGCGCGAGCTCGAGCAACGCCGCGGTGCCCGACGCATTGTCGTCCGCGCCGTTGCGGATCGCGTCCCGCGCCTCGGGATCCATGGAACTCGACGGAGATCGGCCGAGGTGGTCGAAGTGAGCGCCGATCACGACGAACTCACCACGCACCGACGGGTCGCGTCCGGGCAGGAGCGCAAGCACATTCTGCGTCGCGAGGCCATCCGGCCCTCCAGCGTGCGCCAACTGTGCACTTCGCGCGACGAAGCGATGCAGGTACCCATCCCCTCCTGGAAGCGTCCGCAATCCCAACGACGCGTGACGTCGCGCCAGCCACGCGGCGGCGCTGTCATTGCCCGCCGTGCCGGTGGCCCTGCCATCGCGGCGATCATCCGCGAGCCAGGCGATGTCGCTGCGCAGCCGTCGTGCATCCGGAGTCGCTCCAGTGCCAGGCACCGCCTCGGTCATTCGACAGGCAGACATCGACAATGCGGCGAAACCAATCGTGCGACCAAGGCGCATGCAGTACTCGAAGAGCAGTGGATGAGGGAACGCGACTACCGTTCACGGGTGGCGTGGCTTTCCCGTCTCTCGATAGTTTACACGCCCGCGTCGCCCGTGCGCACCCGTCCCGCGACCAGATGATGATGGATTATTCGATCACCTTCGCCCGACACTTCGCCCGGTTCGTCTTTCTCCTGCGTCACGACCCACTGAACACGGACGAACAGAAGGTCGTACTGCGGTCTCTCGTCATCATCGCGAGGGAGGGTTTCGTCATGCTCGGAACACGCGCCGGACAACTCACGGCGAACGGCATGTCACTGCCGCGCGCGCTGTCCGGCGTTCCCGATGTCATCGACCGGATGACGGTCCACGCCATCCGCACGATCGACGTCGATCGGAATGCAGCGCCAGCAGACATGCTTCGCCTTGCGCGCCAGCTCATCGCTGAACCCTCGGCATCCGCACCGATGCCCGGACGCTCTGCGCGTCTTACCCGGATGAACGCGACGCCGTCGGCGTCGATCCCTGCACAGGCGCCGAGGGTGACACGGACCAACGAGCCGTTCGACTTCGGAGACCTGCTTGGCGATCCGCTCGGTGAAGCCATGCAGGGCGAGCTCGCCGCTGGCTCGTCCGCACTCTCACAGCCGCGCGCCATTGGCGAGGCGTACGTCGAGACGACGTTGACACCCGCGCAGCTCGAGGCGGTCGTCATTGACCTCGCCCGTTCGTCAGAGTCGAGAGTGCAGGGCACCGCGATTCTCGCTCGCGCGGGCGAAGACGGTGCCACTGCGCTGATCGAGCAGCTCACCGCGGAAGCAGGTCCGACGGTACGCCGTCTGTACCTGGATGCGCTCGCCAGCCTGCAGGCCGGCGTCCCTACGCTCGTCCAGATGCTCGGAGATCCCCAGTGGTTCGTCGCGCGCAACGCGGCAAACGTGCTCGGAGAGATGAAGGCTCGCGACGCTGAGCAGGCGCTCGCGGCGTTGCTGCACCACGATGACGAACGGGTGCGTCACGCCGCCACGGTCGCCCTCATGCGGTTGGACACGGCGCTCTCGTTCGCGACGATCCGGGGCGGACTGAAGGACGGTGCCCCCCACATCAGGATGACCGCCGCCGCTGCGCTGGTGGGCCGCACGGAACGCGACGTCACGACGCTGCTGCTCGATGCGCTCGATGCAGAGCGAGACGAACAGGTCGCCCTCTCCTTCCTTGCCATCCTCGGTCGTCTGGCTACGCCGGACGCGGTGACGAGACTCAGCACGACTGCCGAGCCGGACAAGGGGTTGTTCCGGAAGAAGTCAGCGGCGCTACGTGTGGGCGCGGTGCGGGCGCTGGCCGAGTGCTCGAGCGAACCGGCCGTCGCTGCGCTGACGGCGCTCCAGGGGGACAGAGACGAAGCCGTGCGCGCGGCCGCAGTAGATGCCCTGGGCCGCCGCGCGCGACTGGCCGACCCCGCTTGACGACGACGCGAGAAGGGGGTCCGCGCGTCAGCGCGCCGTCAGATCCGTGGCCGGCGTGACGGTGCGGCAGAACTCGGCGAGGAGCGTCGCGGCATCGTCCACGTCGGAGAGGTCCACCATCTCGTTCGGCGAGTGCATGTAGCGATTCGGGATGGAGACGAGACCCGTGGCGACCCCCTCGCGGGCGATGTGGATCGCGTCGGCGTTGGTCGAGGTGTCGCGCCCGACGGCATGCACTCCGTGCGCCATGCCATGCGCCTTCGCGGTGTCGCGGAGCATCGTGTGGACGACGGGTGAAATCAATGATCCACGGCTGATGATCGGGCCGCCACCCATCTTGTGCTCGCCGATCTCCTTCTTCTCGATGTTCGGATGATCCGTGGCGAACGTCACGTCCACCACGATGGCGATCTGCGGGTTGATGCAGTGCGCGCACACGAGTGCTCCGCCTCCGTGCCACGCAATCTCTTCCTGCGTGGTCGCAGCCGCCACGACGCGTGCGACGCCGGGCTTCTCCGCGTAGCGTCGCAGCGCCTCGAGCACGATGAACGCACCGATGCGATCGTCGATCGAGCGGGACACAAGCCGGCCATTGGGAAAGTCCAGGCTGCGGGAGTCGATGACTCCCGGGTCCCCGACATTGAGACGTTCCTGCACCTCCGCTCGTGTCTTCGCGCCGATGTCCACCCACAGGTCGGCGAACTTGCTCGAGTGTTCGCGATCCTCCGTCTTCATGAGATGTATCGGCTTCTTGCCCACGACCCCAAGCACGTCGCCATCCTGTCCGAGAAAGCGGATGCGCTGACCGACGAGCACTTGCGTATCCCACCCGCCGATCGGCGCAATGTAGATGAACCCGTCGTCGTCGATGTACTGCACGATGACGCCGATCTCGTCGATGTGACCATCCAGCATGATCGTCACCGATCCGCCGGCATTGATCTCGGCCATGCTGTTCCCGGCGACGTCCACGCTCACCTTCTCGGCGAATGTCTCCGCTTCAGCCCTCCACGCACGGGAGGCGGCCGTCTCGAAGCCGGATGGCGCGGGCGCGTCCAGCAGCCGCTTCAGGAACGTGATCGAGGACGGACTGAGCATCGAGTCGATGGTAGAAGTGGCGCGCGGCGGTCGGCTGAATACAGGACGACAACATCCGTGATCTTGTCACTCATCGCAGCCTGCTCGCGTAGGCGGTCGGCGGCATGCCGAAGAGTGTAGGAGCGAAGATCGCCGCCATCGTTTCCACGGCGTCGGCGAGTCGCGGGCCTGGTCGGCTCGTGAGTGCATTGCCGTCGAGCGACCAGCATGCGCAGGCCTGCGCCCACGCCCACTCGGGCCGAGCGAGCAGCGCGTTCGCCTCTCGCCCCGCTCGCGTGACGTCGAAGCCGCACGGAGCGAACAACAGCACGTCGGGTGTAGCGGCGCGGAGCCGGTCGATCGACATGACAACCGAATGTGCGCCGGGCTCGGAGAGCGTATCGATCCCCCCGGCGCAGCGCACGAGATCGGGCGTCCAGTGCCCAGCGGCAAACAGCGGATCGAGCCATTCGATCACCGCGACCCGCGGTCGCGGCGCGCGTGCCGTCTCGAGGGTGTCGTGTACGCGACGCAGGCGCGCAGCGATCGACGCAAGCAGCTCGGCCGCCGCCTCGCGTCGACCGAGAGCGTCGCCTACCGCGGCGATGTCGTGCCAGACACCGGCAAGCGTCGTCGCGCCGAGCGAAATGACCTGTGGCGCCGACGAGAGCACCTCCGCGACGGAGCGCACCTCGCCATCGCTCACGGCGCACACCTCGCACAACGACTGCGTGAGGATCACGGTGGGTGCCAGGTGCACGAGATCAGCTGCGTCGATCGTGAACACCGGCGTGCCCTCCCGTGCGAGCGCGCGGACGGCGGAGTCGATGGCCGACGAGCTCGCGGCGTGGTCCACGCTGCTGGCCGTGACTCGCGGCAGGCGCGTCACCTCGACGGGATGGTCGCACTCGTGCGACACGCCGACGAGCGCATCGAGGGCGCCGAGCGCGGCGACGATCTCCGTGCCCGCGGGCAGCAGCGAGACGACGCGCAGAACGCTCAGCGCGCTCGTTCGTAGACCGGCTTGCCCCCGATCCAGGTGGCAATCACGGTTGCCCCGAGGATGTCGCGCTCCGGAACCGTCATGATGTCGCGGTCAAGCACCACGAAGTCGGCCAGCTTGCCGGGCGCGAGCGAACCCATGATCGCGTCCTGGAATCCCGCGTACGCCGGCCAGATCGTCATCGACTTCAGCGCCTCGTCGCGAGTCATGCGCTGCTCGGGCATCCACCCTCCAACGGGCCAGTTCTCGGCGTCCTGCCGCGAGACAGCGGAGTGGAAGGAAAGGAGCGGATTCACTGCCTCAACGGGGAAATCGCTGCCATTGGGCACCACGATGCCCGTGTTCAGCAGCGAGCGCCACGCGTATGCGCCGAGGACGCGTCCGAGCCCGAGGCGGCTCCCGGCCCAGTACATGTCGCTCGTCTGATGCACCGCCTGCATGGACGGGATCACGCCCATCGCGGCGAATCGGGGAATGTCGTCGTGGCTGAGTATCTGGGCGTGCTCGACACGGAAGCGATGGTCGGCCGTGGGATTGGCGCTGAGCGCGGCATCGTAGGCGTCGAGCACGACGCGGTTGCCGCGGTCGCCGATGGCGTGGGTATTCACCTGGAAGCCGGCGCGAAGCGCACGAGCGGCGACGTCCTGAATGTGAGCGGGAGCGCTGAGGAGCAGACCGCGGTTGTTCGGGTCGTCGCTGTAGGGTTCGAGCAATGCCGCCCCGCGCGAGCCGAGCGCCCCGTCGGCGTACAGCTTGAACGAGCGGATCCAGAGGCGATTGTCGTACAATCCGCTCTGCGGCCCGCGCGCGAGGTAATGCGTGACCGCGGCCGAATCGTCGCCCACCATGATGTAGAGGCGGAACGGAATCTGGCCCGCCTTCGCCATCTCCTCCATCAGGTCGATGGTCGTGCGCGACTCTCCCGCATCGTGCAGGCCGACGAGCCCCCACTTGTGCGACTCCGCGATGGCGGCGGAAATGGCACGCCGGTTATCCTCGCGCGTGGATGCGGGGATGGATCGCTCGACGAGCGACTTCGCGTTGTCGATGAAGACGCCCGTCGGCTCGCGCGTCGCGGTGCGCTCGATCTTGCCTCCACTCGGATCCACGGTCGCGGTGGTGACACCGGCAGCGCGCATCGCGGCGGCGTTGCCGTAGCCGGCGTGACCGTCCACCCGAATGAGCCACACCGGATTGTTCGGCAGGGCACGCGAGAGCGCGTCATGTGTGGGGAAGCGGGTATCGCTCCAGTCGTTCTGGTCCCAACCGCGCCCGAGAATCCAGGCGCCGGCCGGCTGGCCCTTCGCGCGTTCCACGACGCGAGCGATCACCTCGTCCAGCGACTTCGTGCCGACCAGGTCGACGTTGCGCAACGACTGACCGAGTCCGAGCAGATGCGCGTGCGCGTCCACCATCCCCGGAATGATCGTCCGGCCTCCCATGTCGACGACGCGGGTGGTGGCGCCGCGGAGCGCCATCGCTTCGCGCACCGAACCGGTAAAGACGATCGTTCCATTTCGGATCGCCATGGCCGCGACCATCGGTCGCGCGTCGTCGACGGTATGGATGCGCGCGTTCGTGACGACGAGATCGGCGGACGGAGGCGCCGATCGTTGCGCGACCACCGTGCCGAGGGGAGCGAGCACGAGGGCGAGGAGCAGGCGAGAGTACATGCGGGCCGGTTGAGGGGAGCGCGAAAACTGCAGGCGCGCAACCCGATTGGGCAACCGGCCGACGTGCGTCAGGATCCCGGGAGCCGAGTCCAGATGACGATCGCTCCGCATGTGTACGAGTTGAAGCGCGGGGCGAACTGCGGCGGTATCGTGGCGGGTCCGGAGTAGAACTCCACCGCTTCCACGTCCTGTGGCGTGAATTCGTCAGGTGAGCCGGCCTCGATTCGCATGCCATCGACGACATACTGCGGCGGGCAGTCGCGGCCCCCTCCACGATTCATCCGGATCGTCTTCCGGCCGCCACGCGTGCTGATGGTCACACTCGGCACCATGCGCGCGAGATCGACGAACTCGTGCGCGGCGCGTCGCTCGATGTCGGCACGCGTGAGGTAGTAGCCGAATCCGCGCGAGCGCCGCTCCCAGAATCCAGCCAGTAGCCGTCGTGAGCGCGCTTCGTACTCATCCTCGACCAGCACACCGGCCAGCGTCGTCGCCAGTGCGGTGAGGGTGAACACCAGCGAATCGGTGCGACCCGAGCGCAGCCGCACCTCCGCGGTCGCCGGAGCAAAGCCCATCCGGCGCACCGACACCGTGGCGAGTCCGGTGGGAAGATTGATCATCCGGAACCCGCCAGAATCGTTGGTGTGCACCGACAGGAAGTCGGTGCCCTTGTACCGGACCTCCACGGCGGGAATCGCGATGCCGCTGGAGTCTCGCACGACCCCAACCAGCGAGGCCGGAAGCAACTGGGCGCTCGCCGACGCGAGCGGCGCGCCGCACACCAGTGCCAGCGCCATCAGCCTGATGTGGACACCCGCATCTCCGGCCATGAACCGTCCCCTTGCTCCACTCGCCCGTGGGCGGCAAAGCTGTCGTGTTAGCCGATGGTTCGCTGCACGCGACGCGCCACCAGGTAGAGCGGGACCGCCAACAGGACGACGTAGAATACCACCGACAGCACGTTGCTCTCTCCGAGCGCACCCACGGCAGCCGTCAGGTTGAAGGACTGATCCCACTGCCGCGCCGCGAGGCCCGCCAGCACCACTCCCATGATGGCGCCGCCGGCGATGAGCCCCGACGAAAAGAGGACCCCGGGACCCGAGTCCGCGTCAGGTCCTTCACGTTCGGCAGGATTTCGGCGCCGGTCCACGAGCCAGCGGATCACGCCCCCCATGAACATGGCGGCCGAAGTGGAGATGGGCAGATAGACACCCACGGCGACCGGAAGCGAGGGAATTCCCACGAGCTCGATCGCGATCGCGAGGAAGGCGCCCACGAGGATCAATCCCCACGGAAGCTTCTGCGTCAGGATCCCGTCCACCACCAGCGCCATGATCTGCGCCTTGGGCGAGTCAAGCTTCTCGATCTCCCGCCCATCGTAGTTCACTCGTTCTCGTCCACCGACACCGGGGTCAACCACGTACTTGATCACGCCGGCATCGTCGACGAGATACTTGCCCGCGAGCGCATTTCCGGTCTGCTCGAACAGCCGGCCCACCCGATAGCTCGGCGCGCCGGTGGCCTCGTTCGCCGGCACGAGCCGGCCATTCGCGAGCGCGAACCGCGACTCGGGTTCGATCGCCGACACCTGCACGCCGGGGTAATCCTTCGCGACGATGGTGGTCTTCGCGTCGTTGAGGAACTGGATGATGCCACCGACGAGCAGCGCACTGGCCGTCACGCCGATCAGCAGGCCGATCTGCTGGTACCGCGGCGTCGCGCCGACGAGAAATCCCGTCTTCAGGTCCTGCGATGTGGCGCCAGCCGTGCTCGCGGCGACGCAGACCACCCCGCCGATCGACAGCGCCAGGACGCGATGCTCGATGCCCACCCACCCGACAGCGAGAAACATGAGCGAGGTGAGGAGCAGCGTGGCGACGGTCATGCCCGACACCGGATTCGCCGACGAACCGATCTGCCCGGTGATGCGCGCCGACACCGTCACGAACAGGAAGGCGAAGAAGAGCGCGAGGAGTCCGCCGACAATGTTGATCCCGATCTGCGGCAGCAGCACCATCGCAATGAGACAGAGCACGGTGCCCACGAGGACGATGCCCATGGGGAGGTCGCGGTCGGTGCGCGCGACGCCGTCGCCGCCCTTCGTCCCCCGAAAATCGCCCAGTCCCGCCACCAGCGCGCCCCAGATGGTGGGCAGGCCCTTCGCGAGGCTGATCAGCCCCGCGGCGGTGACGGCGCCCGCTCCGATGTAGAACACGTAGTTGGATCGTACCTGCGCCGCCGACATCTCACCGATGAGCATCGTCGCGGGAAAGATGGGCGTCGTGAGTCCCGCGCCGAACAGCTTGATGGCGGGAATGAGGCAGAAGAACGACAGGACGCCACCGGCGAAGAGGAAGCCGGCGATGCGGGGACCGATGATGTAACCGACGCCGGTGAGCTCGGGACTGATCTCGGCCTGGATCTCGCCGAACAACTGCGTCTGGCCATTGGCGAGACGGCTCGTGAACGCGCGGCGCGGCACTTCGAGAAAGAGATGCAGGCCGGCGTTGAGGAACTTGTACGCGGCGCCCAGCCCGAAGCCCATGAACACCGTCTTCGCCTGGACGCCGCGCTCCTCGCCCACGATCAGCACCTGCGCGCACGCCGTGCCTTCGGGATACTTGAGTGCGCCGTGCTCCTTGACGATGAGACTGCGCCGCAACGGGACGAGGAACAGCACGCCAAGGATGCCACCGACGATGCCGATCGCCATCACCGTCGTCCATGGCAGCTCGTACCCGAGCAGAAGAAGCGCGGGCAACGTGAAGGCGATGCCCGCCGCGATCGACTCGCCTGCCGAGCCGGTCGTCTGCACGAGATTGTTCTGCAGGATCGTCGCGGGCTGGACGCCGAATGCCCGCGAGACGTAGCGGAAGATCGTGATGGAGAGCACCGCGATCGGAATCGAGGCGCTCACCGTGAGGCTCACCTTGAGCGCGAGATAGACGCTCGATGCGGCGAAGACCAGGCCGAGCAGGACGCCGAGGACGATCGCGCCGATGCTGAACTCCTTCGGCGCTTCGGTGGCGGGGATGTACGGGGAGAAGGTGGTCCCCGGCGTGCGGTGCTCGGTAGGCAGGGTCATGCGCGAATATGGTGGGTCACGCTCCGGAGACGCCAGACGGCGCGCCGGGCCGGAACAGCCGTCGTGCAAGCAGCAGGATGGCCATCAGCATCAGCCCGAACGGCACCACGACGCCGAGCGACGCGATGCACCAGGCGACGACGCCCACGGCGCGCCGCCATGCTTCGGCGAACGCCTCGGCAATCGGACTCGGTCCACGCCGGTCCAGCACGGACGACGGCTCGTGCAGCGTGATCTGGAGAGAACTGATCGCGGCCCGTCGCTCAATCCACTTGAGACGCGCGTCGAAGCGCTCGATCTCTTCGCGCACCCGGCGGAGCTCCTGCTCCACGGTCAGCGCCTCGGAGAGCTTCCCGGTGCGACGCGCCAGCATCTCGAGCAGTCGCGCTTCCATGTGCCGCGCGTTCGCCACACGCGCTCCCAGGTCCACGTACTCGTCGCCCGCATCCTGCACGGTGGCCGACACCGACTCCACCGTACCGAGTGTGGCGAGCGCGATGACGGCCGCGTCGAACTGCGCGCTCGGTATCCGGATCTCGATGCTCGCCGAACGGTGTTCCTCCTTGCCGCCCACGATGGAGGTATTGGCGACGAATCCGCCGAGCTGCGCCACCGCCTGCCGCAGCTTCGTGACCGCGTCGTCCATCCGCTTCACCTCGACGCTCGCCTGGCCGTTGCGAATGAGCATGGCTCCGCTCGGGTCGGTGAGCGGCATCGGCGCGCCGAAGGAGATTGCGCCGCCATCGTTCCCCTTCACGGACGACGCGTTCGTCGCCATGGCTGGCGCCATCAACAGGCGATCCGATTCGGGGCCGCCAATGGCGCCGCCGCGCTGCGACATGACGGCATGCGACGCACCGGTGGATGCGGCCGAGGCGCCCATCATGGCCTCGGCGCGCGTGGGCTCTGGAGCGTCCGGTGCACGATCACATGCGATGGCCAGCATCGCGAGGACGAGCGAGACGGTTGTCATTCCGACACCGACAGAGACGGTGCGCTTTCGCATGAGTGTTCCTCGTCGTAAATCATGGGATGATTGCGGGCTCGCGTCGCGGCCCATCGAGGAGACGTACCACGCACCGTCACTTACACACTTTCCCCGCATGCCCTTCCTACCGCACGCTCGCTGCGTCCGTCCCGTCGTGGCGATCGCGCTGCTCGCCCACCCTCTCGCCGCGCAGCGACCACTCGCCGATACCACGACGTCGGCAGCCATCACTGATGTCCGGTACGAGGTGACGGCAGATCGCGGCGCGCTCGCCACGCGACGCGTGCGTGTCGAGGCGAGCTTCGGGGTGAGCGGGATCGCCCCGGTCGTGCTGTCACTCCCGGCGTGGACACCCGGTGCCTACGAGATCAGCAACTTCAGCAGCCGCGTACTCGGCTTCGCCGCCGTGCAGAACGGGGCCGCGCTCCAGTGGGACAAGCTCGATTCGGACAGCTGGCGCGTCCGTCCCTCAGGTGCGGGCCGGGTGGCGGTGACGTTCGATTATCTGGCGGACACACTCGATAACGCGATGGCGTGGACGCGTCCCGACTTCGCGCTGTTCAATGGAACGAACCTCTTCCTGTATCCGGAAGGCCGATCGAAGGAGTTCGCCTCCTCGGTCACCATTCGTACCGATCCGGATTTTCAGGTCGCGACGAGCATGCAGCGGGCTGGCGCCGCCCGCACCTATCGTGCGACGAACTACCACGATCTCGTGGACATGCCAGTCTTCGTCGGGCGGTTCGACCTCGACAGCGCAACGATCGCTGGAACCACGGTGCGGTACGCGACGTATCCCGCCGGGAGTGTCTCCGGTACGGCGCGCGCGAGGGCTTGGGACCAGCTCAAGCGCATCATCCCGGCGCAGGTGATGGTGTTCGGCGAGACGCCATGGGACAGCTACACACTCCTTCAGATCGTCGACTCGAGCTACGGCGGATACAGTGGGCTCGAGCATTCGAGCTCGCATGTGGATATCGTGGCGCCCGGATTCGTGGGCAGCGACTTCCAGCCGTCGCTCTATGCGCACGAGATCTTTCATGCGTGGAACGTGAAGCGGCTGCGACCAGCGGAGCTGATGCCGTACGTGTACGATCGTCCCCAGCCAACGCCCTGGCTCTGGGTGAGCGAGGGCATCACCGACTACTACGCGGATCTCACCGAGGTGCGCGGCGGCGTGATCGACGCGGCCGGCTTCTACGCGCTGACAACGGGAAAGATCGCCGAGATCGAGAACACCGTCGCGTTCGCGCTCGAGGATGCGTCGGTCAGCACCTGGGTGCATCCCCGCGACGGCACGGAGTACAGCTACTACCCCAAGGGCTCGCTCGCGGGCCTGCTGCTCGACATCACGATCCGCGACGCGAGCGAGAACCGTGGCTCGCTGGATCAGGTGATGCGCGAGCTGTACCGGTCGACGTACAAGGCGGGTCGCGGATTCACGTCCGAGGATTTCTGGGGTGCCGTACGCCGCGCGGCCAATGGCCGGTCGTTCGACGACTTCGCGCGCCGCTACGTAGACGGGCGCGAGTCCTACCCATGGCCTGACGCGTTACGCACGATCGGCCTCCGCATCGAACGCGACAGCGTGCCCCGGCTCGGCATCAGCACCACGGGCGACGCGGCTGGAGCGGTGCGGGTCACCGAGCTC
>JBDSSY010000134.1:0-10637 GCA_039928585.1 Gemmatimonadaceae bacterium
AGTCGAACCCCGACGCGATCCGTTCGCCAAGCGCAACGAGCTCGAGGCAGGTCGCATCTTCATCGCCGGCGGGGAGCGCAACTCCGAGCATGTCGAAGGTGATGCGTCCGCTCATCGTGCGCATGAACGCCACGAGATCTACCGTGGCCCCGGCGGCGAGGTCTCGACGCACCCGAGCCAGCATCGGCTCCGCCGCAGCGAGCAGCTCGCGCGCCTGGCCGGCCGACACGACGTCCGCGAGCCGTGCGCGCAACTGCCGGTGCGGCTCGCCATCCATGTTCCCGAGCGCGAACGGGCCGAGCAGCTCGGTCATCGTTCGCGACAGGCTTCCGGGTCCATTCTTCGTGAAATCGTCATCGCGAATGAGGATCTCGTGCGCGAGCTCGGCATCGTTCACCACGATGCCCAGGCCGGGCACTCGCACCACGCCGCCCACGCGGCGCGCCAGCCTGGCCAGTGGCCAGCCGACCGGATGCGCCGCCAGGTTGAGCAGCGTGTCGTGGAACGCGGCGTTCATCGCACGTCCACGACGGCCGGCCGATAGCCGTGATTGTGGTACCACCGCAGCGTGTTCAGATAGCCATACGCGTGGACGCGCCGCACGGAGTTGTACACGATGATGTCGCGGCGCACCGCCGCTCTCGTGGTCATCGTGCGGACCTGTTCCGAGAGGACGCGATCCTCGTGGAGCGCTTCGATCGCCGACCGCGGGAAGCCGCCGCTCCGTTCGTAGAGGTCCGCCGTGATCGCGAGGTTGTTCCCGGCGGCCATGAAGTACGGGTACTTGAACTGCGCACCACGCCGGTGGACGCGGCCCGCGTGCTCGGCGAGCCAGATCATCGCTCGCAGGATCACACGCTCACCGAGCGAGCTCGCGCCTTCGTCCGTGCGCGGCTCGATTCGTCCGGCCACGAACTCGAGTCCATCGTCACACATGGCCCGCCTGAGATTGCGCACCCAGTTCGCGTGGGGAAGGCAATCCGCGTCCGTCCGGGCGATCCACCGCGCTCCTGCTTGTATGGCGTGGCGAAAGCCTGTGTCAGCCGCCGCGCCCGTGCCCTTGAGCAACTCGCGGATCACGACGGTGGACGACCCCCGAGCGCTGGCGAACCGGGTGGCGATCTCGAAGCTCTCGTCGGTACTTGCGTTGTCGACGAGCACCAGTGCGAAGTCCGCATCGTGCTGCGCGGCCAGCGCGTCCAGCGTCCGCTGCATCCCCCGCGCCTCGTTGTAGAAGGGAACCACGACGGCGAACTCCGGGGCATTGCGCACGCTGCGCGACGGGGCGCTACACATCGATCATCATCGTGCCGACGCTGATACCGCTCGCGAGTCCCAGCCAGAGCACGCGGTCGCCGCTCGCGATGGCGCCTCGTTCCACCGCGCGGGCGTGCGCGACCGGAAGCGAGGCGGCCGCCATGTTGCCGAACTCCGCCACGGTTTCCTCTACCCGGTCGATCGACGTTCCCGTGATGCGAAGGAGCTCGTCCAGGTAGGGCTGGGTGGGCTGGTGCACGAGAATGCGATCGAACTCGTCGAGCATGACGCCTGCATCGCGAAGCATGGTGCACAGGATCTTCGGCCCGATGTCCATGAACGCCCGCTTGAGGGCTGCGCCATCGGCGTGCAGGTAAGTGTGCTCCTCGCCGCGCGGATGCATGGATCCGCCGCAGTCGATCGTGGCGAGGTTCCAGTGCCTGCTCACGGTCGAGAACCGCCGGTAGAAGATCCCGCGGCCGTCGGAGGAGCGCGTGAGTACCGCCGCGGCTCCGGCGTCGCCCATGGTGTAGCCGGGAAAGTTCTGCTTGAACTCCGCGTGCGAGCGCACACGCCACGAGATGGCGCGGGAGCAGATCTCGCCCGACGTGACCAGCGCGACCTCGCACGATCCGCTCATGATCAGCGACTCGGCGATCTGGAGACCGTTGAGAAAGCTGTTGCACGCATTCTTGACGTCGAACACCTGACACGTCGTACCGACCTTCTCCTGCACCAGATTCGCCGTGGCCGGTTCCATCAGGTCCTGGCTCGCGGCGGCGAAGATCAGCAGGTCCACGTCACGCGCATCGATCGCTGCGTCGCGTAGCGCTGTGCGCGCCGCCTGTGCGGCGAGGTCGGAACATTGCACATCGGCATCCGCCACGCGCCGGGTCGCGATGCCGGACAGCGCCTCGACGATCCCCGACTTGAGTCGATAGCCCGGACTCGCCTCGCGGATCAGCGTTTCGACCTCAGCGCTCGTCCGTATGACGGCGGGAAGGGCGGTGGCGATGCTTCGGAGTCGAACGCGGTCGGGCATCCAGGCTCCTCGGTGACGGATGGTGACGGATGGTGACGGATAGTGGTGGACGGTCGGGAATGCGCAGCGCGTGTTCGTGCGAGGTCGGGCCAGCGCCGTACAGGTGGGAAGGTAGGGCCGCGCGTGCACGCCCCAATACGTCGGATGACGTAGACTCCTCCGGACAGCGCGATGCGAGTGTACGTACCCGTACGTATTACGAAAGCGCTTTCAGAGCGGCAAGATCGAGGTCAACCCGGGAGATACACGATGTCCGCGCTCGCTGAACTGCGACAGCTCGTTGCACCGTACGAGAAGCCCGAGCACCGTGAGGCGTGGAAGGCGCTTGCGACGTCGGTGCCGCCGTATCTCGTCCTCTGGTGGCTCATGTACAGTGCGCTGGACGTGTCGTACTGGCTCACGCTTGTGCTGGCAGTGCTCGCGGCAGGGTTTCTCGTCCGTACGTTCATCGTGCAACACGATTGTGGACATGGGTCGTTCTTCCGCTCCGCACGCCTCAACGTGCGCGTCGGACGCGCGTGTTCACTTTTCACCCTGATCCCGTACGGATATTGGCGCCGAAGCCACGGCACGCACCACGCGACGTCGGGAAAGCTCGCCGACCGAGGCGCGGACATCGATACGCGGACGGTGCGGGAGTATCTGGCGATGTCTGCGCGCCAGCGACTCGTCTACCGGATGATGCGGAATCCGATCGTGCTCTTCGTCGTGGCGCCCACCCTCTACTTTGTACTTGCCATGCGGCTTCCCTGGATGGCGCGTGCCTCGTGGCGCCGAGAGCGCCGCAGCATTGTTCTCACCAATCTCGCGCTGCTCACGGCGGGCGCGAGTCTGGCATACGCAATCGGGTTCGGTGCGCTGATTCGAGTCCAGCTTCCCATTACCATGATTGCGTCGACCATCGGCATGTGGCTGTTCTACGTGCAACACCAGTTCGAGCACACCTACTGGGCGCCTGAGGGCGCGTGGGACTATGGCCGCGCCGCTCTCGAAGGGTCGTCGTATTATGCGTTGCCCGCGGTACTCGAATGGTTCACCGGCTACATCGGCGTGCATCACGTCCACCATCTCGGCCCCCGCGTTCCGAGCTACCGGCTCGCCGCCTGTCACGCCGCCACGCCACTCTTTGCTGGCGTGCCACGCATCGGCCTGGGTGACGGCATTCGCTGCGCTCGTCTGAAGCTGTGGGACGAGGACAGCAGGCGCCTCATCGGCTGGCGTGAGCTCGCGGCCACGGTACGGGCTCTTCTCCTCCTCGCGGCCACGGCCATCGCCGTGCCTCTCTACGGACAGGCGCCTCGTCTCTCCATCGCGCCGCTGCGCCCAGAACCGGGGGCCATCGTCAGGGTCACCCTCACGGATGTCCAGGGTATCGGTGATTCGGTCGTGACGGTTCGAGGGACGATGGCCGGCGAACCGCTGCACTTCACATCGTCGCACGGTGAATATCGGGCGATCGGCGCCATTCCGGTCGACACGTCGAGCTCCATCATCGCACGCGCCATCGTGACGCGGGTGTCGGGGCGCGCCGACACCGTGCGGGCCAGTGCGGCCGTCCCCCCACTCCCTCCTCCCACGGAACGGCTCGCCGTCGCACCACGATTCGGCAAGCCGCTCAGCCCGGCGATCGAGGCGAGGGTGGCGCGCGAAGGCGCGCGAGCGCTCGAAGTGGGGCGGCGGGCGCACGAGTCACCGGTCGCGTGGTCCGAGCCGTTCCTGGCGCCACGCACCTCGGCCGTCAGCAGCCGGTTCGGCACCGGGCGAACATTCAACGGCCAGGTGACGAGCCGACATCTGGGTGTGGATTTCCGCGGGGCTGTCGGCGCGCCCGTGCGCGCGGCGAATCGCGGGCGAGTCGCCCTGATCGACACCTTCTTTCTCGGGGGACGCGTGATCTACATCGATCACGGCGGCGGCATCGTGACGGGCTACCTGCACCTGAGCCGCGTGCTCGTCTCGGTGGGTGACACCGTTACGCGCGGACAGATGATCGGACATGTGGGTGCGACCGGCCGCGTCACCGGCCCACACCTGCACTGGAACGCGCGCTACGGCTCTCTCACCGTGAATCCACTCGACCTGCTGACACTGAAAACTGACAACTGAATGACGTAGGTGAGTAGGTGGGTAGGTGGGTTACCGACCTACCCACCTACCGACCTACCGACCTACCTCATCGTCCCCCCCGCCAGATCACGCACCGCACCAGCCAGCATCCGCACCCTGGCCGCGTCGCTCGAGCCACTCACGTTGCCGTCCAGCTCCGCCGCCAAGCGCGACAGCGCGTCACGCCGCCCGCCGCCCGACATTCCTTCGGCACCGGTCAACGCCTGCCGTACGTCGCGAATCCGGATCGGAGCCAAGCCCTTCGATCGCTCGAGCTGGTCGGCGAACGCGCGCGCCAGCGCGAAGCTCGGCGGCCACTCATACTTCGGCTGCCCCTGCGCATTCAGGTACTCGAGCCGCACTGTCTTCGCGGCGTCGAGCTCATTCTGCGAGATGGAGACGCTGGGCGTGAGCTCCAGAATGTCGAGCCCGCGTGCAATCTCGGAGCTGACGATCACGCCATTGTACCAGTACACCGACCACGATCCGCCCAGCACCATGCGAGTGGAATCCACCGGGCCGCGATCGAAGTACGCGATCTCGCGCGGGCGCGAGGCGTCGGTGAACTCGAAGACCGAGATGCCGCCCTGATACCAGGCCTGCACCATCACGTCCCGGCCCGGAATCGGAATCATCGAGCCGTTGTGCGCCACGCAGTTTTCCTGCGCCGTCTGCGCCGCGGGAAGCTTGTAGTAGCTCTTGAACTGCATCTGCCCGTTCGCGAGCGTGAAGATCGCGTCCGCACCCCACTCCTTCCTGTCCGTCGCGCGACACTTCGCCTGACCGCCGCCGCCCCATTCGTCGCTGAACAGGATCTTGGAGCCGTCGTTGTTGAAAGTCGCGGAGTGCCAGTAGGAGAAGTTGGAGTCCGCCACCGCGCCGATGCGCCGCGGGTTGACGGGATCCCGAATGTCGATCAGCAGCCCGTACCCCTCGCATGCACCACCAGCGAGACCGATGGCGGGAAACACCGTGATGTCGTGACACTGCGTGGGCCCGGGCCGCGGACCGGGGCCCGCATGCGAGTCGCCGAACATCTTCGCCACGATCCCCGGCAGTGCCGACCGAAGGGCGGCACTGTCGGCGGCCGTCGCCGTCGTGCGACCGTTGGATCGCACGACGCTATCGAGCATGGGCCCCGTGAAATTGGAGGGCAGCACCATCTCGGTGCCCTCATACGACGCGGTGAACTCACCACGCGCCCGCGCTGCGGCGGCCGCGTTCGCTGCGGCGGCGATGTCCTCCTTCGCCTCGCCGTGACGCGCCGGCGCGACCAGATCGTTGAAAATCCTTGGCGAGCTTACGATGGCCGCTCGCTCGGGATGCGCGAGCGGAACCTTGATGACTTCGATACGGAACAGCGCGGAGTTGGGATCCCGGTCGGGCGTGGCACTCACGCAACCGGCCAGCTCGCTGGGCGACCGGATGCCCGACGACCCGGAGATGTAGACGTAAACGTTCTCGGCGTCCTTCGGATCCACGAGCAACGTGTGCGTGTGCGAGCCGCGGCACGTCTGCACGTTTCCGACATTGCGCGGATTGGCAACGTCGCTGATGTCGAAGATGCGCACGCCGCGCAGGCGGTCCTTGCTCACGGTGTCGCGCACGCCCTGCGTTCCGCAGTCGATGCGGCCACTCAGCCCCTCACCGGAGACGAACAGCAGGTTGCGATAGACCGAGACGTCGCTCTGCGAGGCCGGACACACGTACGCGTTCTTCACCGTGGGCTGGCGGGGATTCGAGATGTCCCACACCTGATAGCCGTTGTAGCTGCCCTGGAAGACGTAATTGCCCAGGAATGCCAGATCGGAGTTGGTCTGGCCGGCGAACGCCTGCGGAGCCGCCGTCTTCGAGAGAATGTTGAGGTTCCACGTCGCTTCGCCGCCATCGTACAGGCCGGCCATCAGCCCGACCCTCGGGTCCGGGCTTGGCGCACCCAACCACATCTCGGGCATCGGCGACATGCCGCTGCCGGCGGTCGACGAACTGGTCACTGGAGCGCAGGCCGCGAGAGTCGCGAGGCCGACAACGAACGGGAGCTTCGACAACGGTGAGGATCGAGGCATGTGGATCGGCGGAAAGTGAATGGTCATCGTACGGGAATTCCGAAGATGAGGGTCGCGAGCATCTTCTCCATGCGCGCCATCTCGGTCGCCTGATCGACCCCCACATCGGATGCGAACTTGAATACCACTTCGTCCTGCGCGGCGCCGTAGCTCCCGAACAGGTCCTTCACCATCGAGACGGCGCCACGGTGATGCTGCATCATGGCCGAGAGAAAGCGCCGGTCGAACTGCAACCCCGTCGCCCGATCGAGCTGCGCCATCTCCTCGTCGGTCAGCATGCCGGGCATCAGCATCTCGTGCTCCATGCCATTCATCGTCATCTTCATCGGCCCGGCCTTCGCATCCGGCACCCGCTGCCGCCGGTCGCGTAGCCACTGCTGCATCGTGGCGATCTCGTCCTGCTGCGCATTGATGATTCGCTCGGCCAGCCTCCGCACTTCGGGGCTGGCGTCACGCGTCATCGCGAGACGCGACATCGTGATCGCCTGGGCATGATGGCCGATCATCGCCGACATGAAATGAACGTCTGCCGCCGTATATGGATAGCGGGCGCTGTCCGCCCGCGCCTTGGCCATCGCCGTCGAATCGGCTCGAATCGTAGAGCCCGTTTGCGCCATCGACCGGGCAGAGACGGTGCCGATGCCAGCCAGCGCGAGAGCGAAGGCCAGCAGACAGTGGCGGATGACTGATCCACGGATCGGTGTCATGGCGAGTGGCGTGCGAGGAAGCGGAAATGAAGCGGCCTTCTCTTGTACTGCGCCATCGAAAGATGGTGCCATGCCCGTATCGCACCAGCACCGCGCCGCACCGATGGCTTTCGGCGTGCGTGGTCCTCCGAGTCCTCCGCGATTTACTCACTACGCCGTATTGCGCACCCGCGCCTGACGTCGCACCGTTGACTTGGCCTCGCCGCCCAATCAACCCACTCCGGCCCGGTTCGTCCTATGCCGAAGCATTCATCCGGCAGTGTCATCGTCCTCGTCGGCACCCTGAAGGGCGCGTTCATCCTGTCCTCGGACGCCAACCGGCGACAGTGGAAGATCGACGGGCCGCACTTTCCAGGCGAGGCCGTGTACTCGGTGGCGCACGACCAGCGTGGCGGCCGGAGCAGAACGCTCGTGGGCGTGAACAGCAATCACTGGGGCAGCACGATTCGCGTGAGCGACGATTTCGGGAGCAGCTGGACCGGTCCGGAGCGTCAGGCCGTTCGCTTTCCGGAAGCCTCGGGGATGTCACTCGCGCAGGTCTGGCAGATCACCCCGGGCCTTCCGGAGGAGCAGGACGTCGTCTGGTGCGGCGTGGAACCGGCCGCGCTGTTCAAATCGGAGGACGCCGGCGAGAGCTGGGCCCCGGTACCCGGGCTCCTGAATCACGAGCATCGATCTCAGTGGATGCCCGGCGGCGGCGGCCTCTGTCTCCATACCATCGTCCTCGATCCGAACAACGCGCGTCGCATGGCCGTCGCGATCTCCACCGCGGGGTTCTACCGTACCGACGACGGTGGAACGACATGGCATCCCCGTAATACGGGGGTGCGCGCGGTATTTCTCCCCAACAAGTATCCCGAGTTCGGTCAGTGCGTGCACAAGGTGGCGCACCATCCATCGCGACCCGAGCGTCTCTTCCTCCAGAACCACTGGGGCCTCTACCGCAGCGACGACTGGGGCGACACATGGGTCGACATCGCCAACGGCGTGCCCTCCGACTTCGGATTCGCGATGCAGATGCATCCTCACGACGCCGACACCGTCTACATCGTGCCGATCAAGTCCGACGAGTTTCGCGTCGTGCCCGACGCGAAGCTTCGCGTCTACCGCACACGCAATGCCGGCGCGTCGTGGGAGCCACTGATCGACGGGTTGCCGCAACAGGACGCATACGAGACCATTCTCCGTGACGCACTCACGGCCGATAGCCACGATCCCGCCGGCCTGTACTTCGGCACTCGTAGCGGCAAGCTGTTCGCTTCAGCCAACGGCGGCGACCGCTGGACGGAAATCGCCGCGGCGCTGCCATCGATCTGCTGTGTGAAAGCCGCCGTCGTCGGTCCACACTGATCACTGCTCACGTGTCCATCGCCGTCGTCGTGCCCAACGCACTCACGCCCTACACCAGGGGAGCCGGCACCCTGCGGGTGGACGCGCCGTGCGCCACGGTCGCCGACGCGCTGGCGGCCGTCGCCGCACGGTGGCCAGCCCTCACCGACCGCGTGCTCACGGAGCAGGGGGAACTCCGCCGGCATGTCAACGTGTTCGTGGGTGATGAGAGCATCCGCTTCCTCGACGGTCTCGACACTCCCGTCCTCGACGGCGCCACGATCATGATCGTGCCGGCCGTGAGCGGCGGGTGACGAGCATGACCTCTCCCATCGCACTGCCTGTCCTCTCGCCGGCAGAAGTGCAACGCTACAGCCGGCATCTCATCCTGCCGCAGGTCGAGCGCCCCGGACAGCAGCGCCTCAAGGCGGCCCGCGTGCTGGTCATCGGCGCAGGCGGGCTGGGCTCACCGGTCGCGCTCTACCTTGCCGCCGCGGGCATCGGGACACTCGGCCTCGTCGACTTCGACGTCGTGGACGTCAGCAACCTCCAGCGGCAGGTCCTGCACGGCACCAGTGACGTGGGACGACTCAAGCTCGATTCCGCGCGTGATCGCCTGCACGACGTGAACCCGCATGTCCACGTCGAGACTTACCCGACACGCCTCACTTCCGCGAACGCCCTCGAGATCATCGGAGACTACGACATCGTCGTCGACGGCACCGACAACTTCGCGACGCGCTATCTGACCAACGATGCGTGCGTGCTGCTCGGCAAACCGAACGTCTACGGGTCGATCTTTCGCTTCGAAGGGCAGGCGTCGGTGTTCTCGACCGTCGGTGGCCCCTGCTACCGCTGTCTCTTCCCCGAGCCCCCGCCGCCCGGCATGGTCCCGAGCTGCGCCGAGGGCGGAGTGCTTGGCGTGCTGCCGGGCATGATCGGCACCATTCAGGCGGCCGAAACCCTCAAGCTCGCGCTGGGCACGGGCACCACGCTCGCCGGCAGATTGTTGCTCGTCGATGCACTCACGATGGAGTTCCGCACGGTGAAGCTTCGAAAGGATCCGGCGTGCCCGGCATGCGGCACGCGCGTCATCACGGAGCTCATCGACTACGACGAGTTTTGCGGATCAGCCGACGTCGCCACCATCGACGGGAGCGATGAGGTGCGGGAGATCACCCCCACCGAACTTGCATCGCTCCTGCTCGACGGCGCGGACGTCGACCTGATCGATGTCCGCGAACCCCGTGAGTGGGACTTCGCCCACCTCGCCGGCGCGCGACTCATTCCGCTCGGCACCCTCGGCGATGCGCTTCCCACACTCGACAGGTCGCGCCTGATCGTCGTCATGTGCCGGAGCGGCCAGCGCAGCGCCAGCGCCGTGCTGCAACTGCAGGCCGCAGGCTTCGCGCGCGTGAAGAACCTGGCGGGCGGCATCCTGCGCTGGAGTGACGACGTGGATCCGACGGTGCCGAAGTACTGAGCGACACCGTCGGATGTCCTACGCGTGCGACGCCCAGGACAGCTCGCCCGGCGCGTACGGAAGGCATGGGTCGAACCGGCCCGGTGATTCGACGTAGCGCATTGCCTTGGTGTAGCCGATTTCCGACGTGAAGTATCCGAGGAGCGTCAGTTCCTTCATCATGCGGAAGTAGTGCTTCGGCGGATCCTTCGTGATCGCTGCGGCGCCACTGCCATCGCCACCGACCGCGTTCTCCTTCCGCTGATCGGGGAGATGCTTGTCTGCCTCGCCGGCGGCGGAATCCGCGGCGGCCTTCTTTGCGTCGCGCTCCTTCGCCGCCTTGGAGCGCCCGTCGGCATCGTCCTTCTGTTCCTTGTCCAGTCGCTCGAGCAGTGCCAGCCGCTGCTGCGGCGAGGCTTTCATGAACGAAAGCTTGCTCTCCTTCATGCTCTCCTCGTCCAGCTTCCGCATTCCGTCGCGGAAGTGCTGCTGATCGTCCGGGTCGTACGTATCGGTGACCATGAGCGCCATGAACGCGCCCACCTTGGCCGCCTTTGCTCCGGGCGTCTTCGTCTCGGGCAGGATGGTGTCCGCCACCTCGTCCAGGAACGCCACGTCGTCCGCCGAGAAGGTCGTGGCACGCGCGAGTTCGGAGCGGTCGCGACAAC
>JBDSSY010000135.1:0-4040 GCA_039928585.1 Gemmatimonadaceae bacterium
ACGGCCAACGGCGCGCCGGCCGCTGCCGACGACGAGGCGTACTGGGGGGAGATACAGCGCGCCTTCGACATCGACCGGACGATGGTCAACCTCAACAACGGCGGCTGCTCACCGGCGCCGAGCCACGTCCTCGAGCAGATGATCCGCGACCTCCGCTTCTCCAACGAGCTGCCGGTCGACCACATGTGGCGAGTGCTCGAGCCGCGGATCGAATCGGTGCGCCGCGACCTCGCCGCCGAATTCGGCTGCGATCCGGAGGAGATGGCGATCACCCGCAACGCCTCGGAAGCCAACGAGACGATGATCTTCGGCGTCGACCTCGCCCGTGGCGACGAAGTCGTCATGACGACGCAGAACTACCCGCGCATGCAGAACGCGTGGCGACAGCGGGAACGACGCGAAGGGATCGTGCTCAAGCGTGTGAAGATCGAGACGCCAGTGGCCAGCGATGCGTCGTTCGTCGGCCAGATCGCGGCGGCGATCACGCCGCGAACGCGGGTGATCGAGATCATGCACATCAGCTTCCAGACGGGGTACATCGCGCCGGTCCGCGAGATCGTCGATCTGGCGCGGCCGCGCGGCATTCAGGTATTCGTTGACGGCGCCCACGCGTTCGCGCATTTCCCCTTCACCCGCGACGCGCTGGGGTGCGACTACTACGGCACGAGCCTCCACAAGTGGCTGCATGCGCCCATCGGCACGGGGTTCCTCTACGTGAGACGCGACCGGATCAAGTCACTCTGGCCCCTCATGGCCGGCGGGGTGGAGCAGGAGAGCGACATCCGGAAGTACGAGGAGATCGGCACCCATCCGGCCGCCAACCACAATGCCATCTCGGTCGCCGTCGCCTTCCACCGCTCCATCGGCGCCGAGCGGAAGATCGCCCGCCTGCGCTGGCTGCGCGATCGCTGGGCGAGGCAGGTGCTGGCGTCGAGCGACCGCGCGCGCATGCTCACGCGCATCGGTCCGGGCGAGAGCGGGGCGATCGGCGTGCTGGCCATCGACGGAATGGACATGGCGAAGCTCGGGAGCTGGCTGCTGGACAAGCATCGCATCGTCACCACGCCGCTGGTGAGTGACGAGTTCCAGGGCCTGCGCATCACGCCCAACGTGTACACGACCGTGGCCGAGGTGGACCTGTTCGCCGAGCGCGTGTCGCGAGCCGTCAAGCAAGGGATCGCGTAGCAGCCTTGTATGAGAGAGCTGTCGCGAGCGATCGGTCCGGTGCCGCGGCCGATCGCTCGCCGCGCGAGATCACGGCGTGATCCATAGCGCGTCGGTATCAGCCGCCACGTCCGGCCGGAATCGACCAACGAGCCCGGCATGATCCGATGGCCAGATCGGGTACAGCGCGCCTGTTACTCGATCGTTTGGCCGATCGCCGACAAGGCTCACTTTGCCCTTGATCCCGTTCTCCGCCTTGCCGAAGCCGCGCGCAAATACGTAGTCAATGCGTCGAGTGAGCGACGGCTCCGAGTTGGAAAGGTCAGGCAAATGACAGCACGTGAAGCCGGGCTCAAGTGCGTGCAGCGACTGCCACGCATCGATGAATCCCGAGTTCGTGATCGCGAGGTGCGTGGGTGACCCCGGTTCCTCGTTGAAGTCGCCCAGCACGAGTGCGAGCGGTGCATCGCCAACGGACTCCATCAACTCCCGCGCCTGCGCGGTGCGCAGCGCTGAAGCGCCAAGCGCCTCGAGGTGGGTGCTGGCGATCGTCATGTCGTTCCCGTCGATGGTTGCCTGGATCTGCACCCATCCGCGCCCGATCGTCACGCCCGGTGCAATGGGGCCGATGTTGACGGAGTAGCGCCGCGCAATCACGGACGGACCAACTGCAACACGGTCGGCATCGACGAGGATGACGTCGTGGTCGGTCACGCGCACTCCAAGTACCGGTGCAACGGCAAAATTGGTGACGTCGCCCGCGACCGTGTAATTGAGCCCTCGTGCCGCCAGCTCTGCGCGGAGCAGCGGAAGGAACGACAGGGTCACGAGTGGTCGCAGTGGCCGGATGTCAATCACGACGTCATCCACTTCCTGAAGCCCCACGACATGTGGCCGCGCGCGCGCGATTTCGTCCGCGAGCGCGGCCGCGCGCGTCGGGAAGTCGGTTCGGGTCAGCACATCGACGCTCGCGAGGAGCGCGGGTAGATCGTCGGTGAGGTCGGGCGAAAGGATCGCTCTGATGACCACATTCACGTCAACGCCGAGGTACATGTTGCGTGTCATGACCGTGACGCGCCCGGCGTCATCCAGCGCGGATTCGGAGGGTGAGACGGCGGAGTCGTGCACGGGCGCCGTCGATGATGAATGGTCACACGCCATGGCGAGCGCCAACACGTGAGGCGACGCGCGCGCAGGTGAGGGGATACGCATGCTACCTCCGGCGTTCAAGAGGGTGGGCTGTCCAGTGGAAGAGTTCGTGAACGATTCGCGCCTGTCAGATCCCGCTGATCTCATCTTTCCCGGACCACTCGGCGTCGCCCGCCGGCGACCGTTCGTGCCACCGCGTGAGCGTTCCAGTCAATTCATAGGACCCCGTGTTCGGACTGCCGAACCGTATGGAACCCGTTCGCGTTGCCGTGCCCGCCACGTCGTGGAAGCGGCCCGTGCCACCTACGATCGTCTCGATGGCGGTGAAGGTGACGCCGCTTCCGTCCGAATTGGGGATGAACGATCCCTCGCTGGTAGTGCTGAGGACGTCGCCATTCGGGGTGGTATACCGGCTGACGGCGCTGAGGGCGAAGCCGTTCAGCGTTTCGTGCGTGACGACCGTCAGGCGACCTCCGGGCGCGAACTGGCACGACCCGGTGATCAGTAGCGTGGAGGGTCCGTTGAAGACGGACGTTCCGTCGCACGAGGCCTTCCAGGCGCGAGACGACATGGGGAGACCGGAACCGGACATGGACGCCGACGCAGCGGGGAGCGGCGACAGCGGAGTGATCGCGTCGTTGCATCCAGCGAGCGACAGCGTTGCGAGGAGGAGCAGGTAGTGACGCGGCATGGTGCCCTCGGAGATGCGGTGACTCGGCAGCGTCGGGAGCGACGTGCCGGTGACGGTGCTCACGTTCGTGGCCGCGTCGTGTCCGACGCGCCAGTCCGAAACGCGCAATCGGGCTCCGAATCGGCTCACACGAGCACCCACGCGAGGCGGCGAAGATCGATGTCGACGCCAGCTGGCTCGGCGACAGCGGCGTACCGGCGATGCCGTGCCAAGCGCACGCCGCGTATATTTGGCCGAGCAATCCCCTACCCAAGGCCAATGCGTTTCGTCTCTCGCGCGCTTCGCGCCAGCATCGTCGTCTCCGCCGTTCTCGTCGGGCGACTACCCGCGCAGACCATCGCGCCCGCCGACTCGACGTCGAGCGCCGCGAGCGCCACCAGCGCACGTGCGCTGCGCGCGCATCAGGTCGAGCGCGCCGTGGTCGTGGACGGCCGGTTGGACGAGCCCGAATGGCAGGCCGCTCCCGTGGCCGGCAACTTCGTGCAGAGCGAGCCCCGCAGCGGGGAGGCCGCAACCGAGGCCACGGAGGTCCGCGTCCTGTACGATGCCGAGCGACTCTACATCGGCGCGTACCTGCACGATCGCACTCCGGGCGACATCGTCGTCAACGACATCCGGAAGGACTTCAACCCCGATCAGCAGGATGACTTCGAGGTCATCCTCGACACCTTTCACGACCGTCGCAACGGGTACGTCTTCATCACGAACGTCGCCGGCGCGCGGGCCGACCGGCAGGTGGCGAACGAAGGCCGCGAGATCAACACGAGCTGGGACGCGGTGTGGACCGTGAAAACGCAGCGCGTGGCCGACGGGTGGATGGTGGAGATGGCGATCCCGTTCCGCACGTTGCGCTTCGACTTCGCGCGAGCGGAGAACTGGGGGATCAACTTCTCGCGTCGGATCCGCCGACGGAACGAGGTGAGCTTCTGGGCGCCCGTGCCGCGCGCCTACACGCTGGCCCGTGTGTCGCTCGCCGGAGAACTCACCGGCATCGCCCACTCGGGCACGGCGCGCGACCTCCGCGTGAAGCCCTATG
>JBDSSY010000136.1:0-15137 GCA_039928585.1 Gemmatimonadaceae bacterium
CTCCAGTGAAGCGCCACGCCATCACCGCGCGCGACCGCATCCATCACGACGCGGGCTACGACCAGGTCGTCCGGATCGCGCACCGAGGACTCGCGCAGCACGATTGCGCCGAGGCGCTCGCGGCGCGTCGCGCGCACTGCGCCGACGCCTGCGTCCCAGTCGACGACGTCCTCCGTCACGAGTTGAGCAGCGAAGACTCGTTCGATGTCGGCACGATCGACGGGCGCCGCGAGGTATATGCCCGAATCGGGAACGCGGCCATCCAGATCCGCGACGACCAGGAACGGAGCTCGTGTAAGCGCGCTGCCCTCGTCGAGACGAGCGCCCGAGCCGTTTCGCATGATGTACCGCTCGTCCTCTCCGGTCCGTCGCTTCGCGACGCGATCAGGATAGGCCAGCGCGAGCAGCCACCCGGTCGCGTCGTCGTCGACCGGATTGTCGACGTCCACGCCGACTTGTGCACGCCAGGCCCGATTCCGCTCGCGAACCCGTCGTAGCGCGTCGCGGTCGACGTCATGATGCTCGGATACTCCCTGTCCCGCAGCGAGCATCACCCGCAATCGGAGGTCCGCCTCGCGTCCACGTCCGTCGCGCCGCAGCACATCGCGCTCATCGACCACTGCCGCCAGCATGCACGCTGTCGCACCGTGTCCAAGCTCGTGCGCACGGATGAGCATGTGCGCAAGTCGCGGATGGAGACCGAAGTCGGCCATCGCGCGACCATGCGGCGTGATGCGAAACTCTTCGTCGATTGCCTCGAGCTGCAGCAACAGCTCGCGCGCCTGCGCGAGACTGGCGGCAGGCGGACTGTCGAGCCACCTGAGCTCACCCGGATCGCGCACACCGGCCACGGCGAGGTCCAGTGCCAGCGAAGCGAGATCGGCGTCCAGAATCTCAGGTGCGGAATTGTCGAGCAGGGCAGCGTGTTCCTCCATTGCCCACATCCGGTAACAGATACCGATACTCGTGCGACCAGCACGTCCGCACCGCTGCTCTGCCGAAGCGCGTGAAACGCGGTGGGTCTCGAGTCGTGTCAAGCCGGAGCGCGGCGAGAAACGAGGGACGCGAGCCAGGCCGCTGTCCACCACGACGCGCACGCCGTCGATCGTCAGGCTCGATTCGGCGATCGACGTGGCCAGTACGACCTTTCGCTCGCGTGCCGCCGCCGGGGCGATGGCGGCGTCCTGCGCCTCGGCAGGAAGGTCACCGTAGAGCGGATGCACCCGGGTGCCGACTGGCAGTCCGTCGTTCTCGAGCAGGTCGACCATTCGACGAATCTCCGCAGCGCCTGGAAGAAAGGCGAGCACGCTGCCCTCGTCCTGCACAAGCACGCGCCGAATGATCGCCGCCATCGCACCTTCCACCCGCTGTCGGGTGTGCGAGGCGACGTACCGCACCTCCACCGGGTGCTGGCGTCCGGTGCTCGTCACGATTGACGCGTCGCCCAGCAGTGCCGCCAGCGGCGCGCCGTCGAGCGTGGCAGACATGACGAGCAACCGCAGGTCCTGGCGAAGCACCGCCTGCGACTGGAGTGCCAATGCCAGCCCGAGATCCGCCTGTACGCTTCGCTCGTGAAACTCGTCGAAGATGATCAAGCCGATGCCGTCGAGCGATGGATCGTGCTGAATCAGGCGCGTGAGCACTCCTTCCGTGACGACCTCGATGCGCGTGCGCGCCGAGACCCTGGTCTCGCCGCGAACCCGAAACCCCACACGCGCCCCGACCACTTCGCCGAGGCTCGACGCCATGCGCCGTGCGGCCGCGCGAGCCGCAAGGCGCCGAGGTTCGAGCATCATGATGCGCTGGCCCGCGAGCCACGCCGCGTCGAGAAGCGCCAGTGGAACGCGCGTGGTCTTTCCGGCACCCGGTGGCGCCTGGAGCACGACTGCCCTTCGCGCGTCGAGCGCACGGACGAGCGTGTCGAGGACGTCGTCGATCGGCAGCGCTACGGCGTCGAGTACGCGGGGCGGCATTGGCACCAATCTATGGCAGTCGGATCATGCGGAGGACCCGGCGCGCACTTCCCACAGCGAGCGCACGCGACACATTCATCACGATGCGCGCGCTCGAATTCTTTCGAAGCACCGAAGTCACCACCGACTGTGATCAGTGCGGCGGGCGCGTCGACCTCATCAAGGGTGGCGTGTGTGAGCGGTGTCGCCGCATCCTGTGCTATCGGCATCTGCATGGCTCATTCGTGCGCCGACTGATGACGGATCTCGGCGCGAGGACGCTGTGTGTGAACTGTCGCGCCAATGGGGGTTGATCTCCGGGAGCGGTTCCTGGAGGGCGAGCCGGGACGACTGCGCGTGAAGGTGTGCTGCATCGGCTCGACGCAGGAAGCGGATCTCGCGATGGACGCGGGCGCCGACGCACTCGGCCTGGTGTCCGCCATGCCCAGCGGACCGGGCCCGATTCCCGAAGCGGACATCGCCTGGATCGTGCGGCATGTCGAGGCCCGCGTCGCGACGGTGCTGCTCACGTCGCGACAGGACGCGACGAGCATCTCGCGGCAACTCGTCCTGATCCGACCGACTGTCGTTCAGTTGGTGGATGCACTGGCCGACCGGCAATACGTGGAACTGCGGGCCTCTCATCCACGAGTCGCGCTCATGCAAGTAATACACGTGCTCGATGCCGAGTCCGTACGCGAAGCGGTGCGCGTCGCTCCATTCGTGGACGCAATTCTCCTCGATTCCGGCAATCCCTCTGCGGCGGTGAAGGAACTTGGTGGCACGGGGCGCGTACACGATTGGGGGATCAGCCGTCGGATTCGCGACGCCGTGGGTCTTCCCGTATTTCTCGCCGGTGGTCTTCGCCCGGCAAATGTGGCCGACGCGATCGACGCAGTGGAACCATATGGCGTGGATGTTTGCAGCGGTGTTCGAACAGGCGGCGCGCTCGATGCCGCCGTACTTCTCGACTTCATGCGTGCGGCTCGAGGCGAATCGATTCGCCACATCGTCGGGTGATCCACATGCGCGACGGCCGTGGTCGTGACGAACGATGCCGGAACCGCTAGTTTGGTAATGTTCGAGCGTCGATCGGCGAGATCGGGGGACGAGGCGGAGTACTCAGGAGTGGAGACGAGATGAACGAAAAAAAGATTACGAGGCGCGCGATGCTCGCCTCAGTCGCACAAGTTTCCGTCGCTGCCTTCGCGTTTGACGTTCTGCTGCCATTCGACGCGCGGGCGGATGGTGCGGTGAAGATCACCGTGTACAAGGACCCGAGTTGCGGATGTTGCACGAAGTGGGTGGAGCATCTCCGGGCATCCGGTCTGGCGCTCACCGTCCGTGACCGCACCGACATGGATGCGCTAAAGGACAGCCTGGGGGTACCACAGGCGCTGCGGTCATGTCACACGGCCGTGGCCGGGAAGTACGTCATCGAGGGACATGTGCCGGCGACCGACCTGAAGCGGTTGATCGCACGGGCGCCGAAAGGCATCGTGGGGATCGCCGTGCCCGACATGCCGGCTGGTTCTCCAGGAATGGAAATGGGAGAGCGGCGCGATCGGTACGACGTGATCGCTTTCGCCGTCGGTGGCAAGACGTCGGTGTTCGCACGACACTAGGCGCGGGTGGTTGACGCGCGGCGATACTTGCCGCGCGGCGAGAGATGCAGGAGATTCGCGACGACTGCTCGGACCCCGATGAATGACCGGGTGCTCCGGCGCGACGCGGTCGAGGCGCCGTCCGGGCGGGACTCGACCGTCGTCGCGTGTCTCTCGCGCCGAATCTCACCGACACGGAGGATCAGATGCCCCCCGTCGCTCGCAGCATCGTCGCCGTCGTCGTCGGCTTTCTCGTCATCGGCATGCTGGCCATCGGGACCGATGCGATCGTCAAGGCCACCGTCCCGGGAGTGTTCGGCCCGGACGATCGCGTGGACAGCGTCCCGTGGCTCCTGATCATCCAGCTCTACGTATTCGTGTACGCGGCGTTCGGTTGCTGGCTGGCGGCGCGCATGGCGCCGAATCGGCCGATGCGTCACGCACTCATCCTCGGGGCGCTCGGCCTCGTGTTCAACATCGTCGGCACGATTGCGCTCTGGGACAAGATGCCGGCTTGGTATCACATCGTGGCGATCGCCCTGGTCATGCCGGCGGCGTGGGTGGGTGCACGAATTCGCGAGCGCCAGATGGCGAGCGTCAGCAGATCGTCGGCACTCGGTACTCCGACGCCGGCGTAGCGGAGACGCAGGAGGGGCGATTCATATTGCCACATTGGATGAGCGTGGAGTGGGCGGAGGCTGGAGTGCCACACGTGCCATCTCCAATTGCGCACGAACGGCGACCGGACCCGTCCCACCTTCTGCCTCACGCTGCGCCACCGATCGCTCGGCGCTCAGCGCATCGAACACATCGTCATCGAAGCGGGCGTGTGCAGCCGCGAACGACGCGATCGGTAGTGCGGACAACTCGACTCCCTTCCGCTCGCTCTCTCGGACGAGCATGCCCACTGCGCCATGCGCCTCGCGAAAAGTGGCGCCCTTGCGCACCAGATAGTCGGCGAGGTCGGTCGCCATCATTGTGCTGGAGAGCGCCGCGCTCATGCGCTCGGTGCGGAAGCGGCACTCGGCCAGCGCTCCGGCCGTCGCGGGGAGCACGAGGAGCAGCGTGTCGGTGGCGTCGAACAGATACCGCTTGTCATCCTGCAGATCCTTGTTGTAGCTCGTCGGCAACCCCTTGAGCGTGGCGAGCAGCGCCGTGAGGTTACCGAGCATACGCGCCGCGGAGCCCCGCGCGAGTTCGAGTGCGTCCGGGTTGCGCTTCTGCGGCATCATGCTCGAGCCGCTGGTGTACCCTTCGCCGAACTGGATGAAACCGAACTCGCTGGACCCGTAGATGATGAGGTCCTCGGCGAGTCGCGACAGATGTGTGCCGACCATCGTGGCCGAGAAGAGCACTTCGGCGACGAAGTCACGATCGCTGACGGCATCGATCGAGTTCGGGGTGATCGCGTCGAAGCCGAGCGTTCCCTGAAGCAGCACGCGCGAGATGGGATAGGCGCAGCCGGCCACCGCGCCGGAGCCGAGCGGAAGCACCGCGGCCGACTTCGCGGCAGCACGCAGGCGGGCGCGGTCGCGCTCGAGGGGCCAGAAGTGCGAGAGGAGCCAATGCGCCCCCGACACGGGGATGGCGCGCTGCATGTGTGTGTACGACGGCATGAGCGCCGTCTGGAGCGACTCGGCCTGCTCGAGCAGCACGCCTTGAAGCACGCGCACCGCATGATCGAGCCGCTGACACAGTTCCATCGTCCAGAGCCGAGTTGCGGTCGCGACTTGATCGTTGCGACTCCGGCCCGTGTGCAACTTGCTGGCGACATCGCCGACCTCCTCGTGCAGGAGGCGGTCGATCATCGTGTGCACATCCTCATCCGACGGACGGACCGGCTCGCCTGCGGCGAGGCGCGCGCGCACCGCATCGAGACCGCGCTCCAGCGCCTTGCTCTCGTCGAGCGTGAGTACGTTGGCGCCCCACAACGCGACCGCCCAGGCCTTGGACAGCTGGATGTCGTACGGCCACAGGCGGAAGTCGACGCCGATGGAATTGTTGAGCGCGTCGAATTCCGGAGTGGGACCCGCGCCGAAGCGACCGCCCCACAGCTTGTGCGACTTGCCCACCACCGCGCCGGCGGTGGCGTCCGTGGCGGACGCGATATCGACATCGATCATCGCCGACATTTCCGGATCCCCCTGATGAGCGGTCAGACGCCCGCGAGCTCGCTGACCGGTGTCGCGATCGGGACGTGTGCCGCCGCCGCATTCGCCGCGGCGAGTTCCTTGTCCTTGATTGCGCGCACGCGTGCCGGCAGGGCGAACAGGCGGATGAATCCGGCCGCGTCGCTCTGCTGGTAGACGTCGTCCTCGCCGAACGTGACGAATCGCTCGTCGTACAGCGCGTGATCGCTCTGACGTCCCACCACTTGCAGCCCGCCCTTGTAGAGTCGAAGGGTGACCGTGCCTGTGATGCGCTCCTGCGTGACGTTCACGAAGGCATCGTACGCTTCACGCTCCGTCGTCCACCACCGTCCCTCGTACACGAGGTCGGCGTAACGGGGCGCGATGAGATCCTTGGCGGCCAGCGTCTTCCGGTCGAGCACGAGCTGCTCGAGCTCGGAGTGCGCGGCGTAGAGCAGGGTGCCACCCGGAGTCTCGTACACCCCGCGTGACTTCATGCCCACCATGCGATCCTCCACGAGATCGATGCGACCGACTCCGTGCTTTCCGCCGATGGCGTTGAGCGCCGAGACGAGGGCGAACGGACCGAGCGCCGCGCCATTCACCGATACCGGCGTGCCGCGCTCGAATCCGATCACGACGTCTTCGGCGACGTCCGGTGCCTGCGATGGCTCCGTGGTCAACATGAACATGTCGGGCTTCGGCGCGGAGTTTGGATCCTCCAGATTGCCGCCCTCGTGGGAGAGATGCCAGAGGTTGGCATCGCGCGAGAAGATTTTCTCCTTCGTGGCGGCAATGGGAATTCCCTTGGCCGTCGCGTAGTCGATGGCATCCTCACGGCTGCGAATATCCCACTCGCGCCACGGCGCGATGACCGGAAGCTCGGGCGCGAGCGTGGCGAACGTCATCTCGAAGCGGACCTGATCGTTCCCCTTTCCGGTGCATCCATGGGCGAGCGCGTCGGCGCCGACGCGGTGCGCGACTTCGACCTGACGCTTCGCGATGAGCGGACGAGCCATCGCGGTGCCGAGCAGATACTTGCGGTTGTACACCGCGCCCGCGCGGAGCGTCGGAAAGATGAAATCGCGAACGAACTCCTCGCGCAGATCCTCGATGTAGCACTCCTCGGCACCGGAGGCCAACGCCTTCTCGCGCACACCGCGAAGCTCGTCGGCTCCCTGTCCGATGTCGGCCGCAACACAGATGACGCGGGCATCATAGTGCTCGCGCAACCACGGCACGATGATCGATGTGTCGAGTCCGCCTGAGTAGGCGAGGACGATAGTACGCGTCATGAGGTGCTCCAGAAAGAAAGACTATGCAATACCATGCATATTTACTCAGGGTCTATGATTGCGTCAAGTGATTGGGTGATCGAAGTGACGGCGCGCTGACTCACTCTTCGCCGGCCAGGGTCCGAAGTCGCGCGGTGAGCGCGAGGCGATCGGCAGCGGAGCGGGTCACGATGAGAATGGTGTCGTCGCCGGCGATGGTGCCCAGCACCTCATCGAACTCCTCCTGATCAATGGCCTCCGCGATCGGTTGGGCACCGCTGCGTACCGTGCTGAGCACGATCAGCTCACCAACGCCGTCGATCCTGGAGAACAGTTGAGGCAACAGGTTGGCCAGCAAGGGTTTGCCTTCCTCGTTACCGAAGCTGTCCGGTAGGACATAGCGGCCACCGTTCTCCGTCGAAACGCGTGCGAGGCCGAGGTCCCGCAGATCTCGCGATAGCGTCGCCTGCGTGACGTCCATGTCCCGTGACAAGAGCAACCGCCGCAACTCTTCCTGGCTACCCACGACGTTGTTGGAGATGAGGTCGAGGATGGCGGCCTGACGCGCATGTTTCCTGGTCATCGCTTCTCCTGGAGAAAGCCCTGCACCAGCAAGATGTGATTCGCCATGCAAAACCATTGACCTAGCCTTATTGCATGATTATGCATTATAACGTGAATACTATCCCGGTGGGAGTGCTCGGAGCGAGTGGGTATGCAGGCCGCGAGATTTGCGCTCTCGTGGCTCGGCATCCGAGGTTCGCGCTCAGCTTCGCCACGGCGAACGAGCAGCGCGGGCAGCGCCTGCGCGCAGGTGGACGGGATATCACCTTCTCGGCCCCGGACGACGTGCGTCTCGAGGATGCCGATGTCGTCTTCAGTGCACTGCCGCATGGCGCCTCGCTCACCTGGGTGGAGCGCGCGGCCTCGGCTGGTGCGCGGGTCATCGACCTCTCGAGCGACCTGCGCCCGGGCAACGGCGGCGCGCCGTCGAGCGGCCGAACGGTAGTTCCTTACGGTATGCCGGAGTTGAGCGCCGCCACGAGAGCGCGTATCTGCGGTGCGCAGATTGTCGCGAATCCCGGTTGCTATCCGACCTCCATCCTGCTCGCGCTCGCACCGCTGCAGGCCAGCGGACTCATTGCGTCGGGCTCCACCATCGTCGCCAATGCGGCGAGCGGCGTGAGCGGCGCGGGCAACGCGCCGAAGCGCGAGATGCTCTTTGCCGAGGTATCGGACGACTTCCGCGCATACGGGGTGGGCAACAGCCATCGGCATCTTCACGAAATGCGAGCGACGCTGCTGTCCATCGGTGCCGACACCGACCTGGTGTTCACCCCGCATCTGCTGCCCGTGTCGCGGGGGATTCTCTCCACGATCACGGTGACGCTCTCCGAACCGCTGACCGATCCGCTCGCGCCCTTTCGCCGAGCGTACGCCGGTGAGCCATTCATGGAGATCACGGAGGATCAGCCGTCGCTGCGTGACGTCGTGCATCGCAACGTCGTGCGCATCACCGCCACGATGGTGGACGGCATGCGGCAACCGACACTCCTCGTCACCTCGGCGATCGACAATCTCATGAAGGGCGCGGCCGGACAGGCCGTGCAGAATGCCAACCTGATGTGTGGCATCGACGAATGCGCGGGATTGCCGGCGTGACGACGATTCGCGTCATCAAGGTTGGGGGGCGACCACAGCTCGATGCGACGCTTTCGGCTGCCCTTGCCGCGGCCCATCGCGAGTCCCCGGGCTCGCTGGTTGTCGTACACGGTGGTGGTGATGAGGTAAGCACGCTGCAGACGCTTCACGGCGTCGTGGCGCAGTTCAGCGGTGGGCGCCGGGTGACGAGCGCGCTGGACCTCGAGATCATTCGCATGGCACTCTCCGGATCCGCTAACAAGCGGCTGGTGTCCGCATTGAACGATGCGGCCGTGCCCGCGGTGGGGCTCTCGGGCGAGGATGCCGGTCTGCTGCTGGCGACGCCGACAGATCGGGCGCGCCTTGGCCTTGTCGGTACGCCATCAGGTGTGAACAGCGCGCTCCTGCGGCATCTCCTCGCCGGTGGCTATCTCCCCGTTATCTCGCCCGTGAGTCGCAGTGATGATCCGACTGCGGGACCGACGTTGAACGTGAATGGTGACGATGCGGCGGCGGCGATCGCCGTGGCGTTGTCGGTGGATGAGCTGCTGCTGGTATCCGATGTGGAGGGTGTGCGGGTGCGGGGTGTGTCCGTGACGCATCTCGACGCCGACGCCGCGCTGCAGATGGTGGAGGACGGAACGGCGGCGGGTGGAATGGCGGCGAAGCTGCAGGCAGCGCTCGCCGCGCTGGAGGGGGGTGTGGCACGGGTGCGGATCTCCGACATCGCCGCGATCGGACGACCCGATCGTGGGACGGTACTGACGCGAGTGGGGAGTGTGTGCGCATGACGGCATCGACGATGAAGGCCATGATCAACGAGACGACCGACTCCATGCACGAGGCGCAGCCCGGCAGTGCCGGGCAGGTGGTCACGACGGACAGTCCGATCCTCGCCACGTACAAGCGGGCGCCGGTGGAGTTCGTGCGCGGCAGTGGCGTGTACCTCTACGATGCCGAAGGCACGGCGTATCTGGACTTCGTGAGCGGCATCGCCGTGAACGCGCTCGGTTACGATGACGCGGGGCTCAAGGCAGCGATGCACGGCGCCGTCGACGGACTGGTGCATACCTCGAACCTCTATCACACGTCGCCGGGCGAGCGCTTGGCGGCGGCGCTGGTCGCGAAGTCGTTCGCGGACAAGGTATTCTTCTGCAATTCGGGCGCGGAAGCCAACGAAGGTGCGTTCAAGTTCGCGCGTCGGTGGGCGCGCACGAAGGGCGATGCGAAGCACGAGATTCACGCGCTCCGCGGTGCGTTTCACGGACGCCTGTTCGGCACGCTCGCCGCGACGGATCGTCCCGCGTACCGCTTGCCCTTCCGGCCGCTCACGCCCGGCGTCTCGATCTTCGAACGGGACCTGGCCGAGCTCGATGCGGCGCTGAGCGAAGACACTGTCGCGGCACTCATCGTCGAGCCTGTACAGGGCGAGGGCGGCGTGCGCGTGCTCGATCATGGATTCCTGCGCGAGCTGCGCGCAGTCACCAGAGCGCGCAACATCGCGTTGATCCTGGACGAGATCCAGTGCGGCCTCGGCCGCACGGGGACGCTCTTCGCGTACGAACAGGCGGGCATCGAGCCGGACATGGTGACGCTCGCGAAGCCGCTGGCTGGCGGACTGCCCATGGGCGCGATTCTCATGACGCGCGCGATTGCCGAGTCGATCAAGCCGGGCGATCATGGCACGACATTCGGGGGTGGCCCGTTCGTGGCGTCGGTCGCGCTGCATGTGCTCGAGCGGCTGTCCGATCCGGCCATGCTGCGGCACGTTACCGAGGTCGGTGACTGGTTCGGACGCGAGTTGCACGAGCTCGCACGGCGGACGGGCCGCATCCGCCAGGTACGCGGGGCAGGACTCATGTGGGGGGTGGACGTGATGGGCACGGCGGCGCACGTGGTCAGTGAGTCGCTGGCGAATGGCCTGCTGGTCTGTTCCGCGGGTGATTACACGGTCAGGATGCTGCCGCCTCTCATCTCGACGCAGGCTGACCTGGCGCGTGGGCTCTCGATCCTCGAAGAAGTCCTCTGATGGCACCCGACCTGTTTGTGCGTCGCGCACGTCCGGCGGACGCAGCAGCGATCTCTCGGTTGAACAACACCTTCGCCGACGACGGGCAGATGCTGACGCGCAGCCCGGAAACGATCGCGCTCGCGATCGACGATTACGTCGTGGTGCAGGATGCGGCCGGCGCGCTGCTGGCATGTGGTGCACTGAAGGAGTATTCGCCGAGTGTCGCCGAGGTGGCGGCGATCGCGGTCTCGAAGGAGGCGCATGGGAGGGGCCTGGGCCGTGCCATCGTGGGCGCGGTGGAGCGACTGGCCTGCATGCGGGGCATCCACGACGTGTTCGCGCTCACACTGCAGCCCGAGTTCTTCCGCGCGATCGGGTACGAACGTGTGGACCGCGCGCGGTACCCGGAGAAGATTCGCCGAGACTGTCTCGGCTGCGCACGGCGGTTCGCGTGCAACGAGATCTGTTTCGCGAGGAACCTCCTGGCGGATGCAATGGTGCCACGAGCGGCGTAGCGGAGCGCGGCGGCCGCTTAGATTACGATGGTCAACCGCTTTCGCCCTCGACCCGCCATGCCGATGCGACGCCTCGCCCTGCTGGTTGCCACCCTGGTCGCAGTGCCAGCCGGGATCCGCGCGCAATACACCCGAGGTGCGGCGGACCGTCCGCAACTGGTCGTCTTCCTGACAGTGGATCAGTTGCGCCCCGATTATCTGGATCGATGGGCACCGCAGCTGACGGGCGGGCTCGGCCGACTTTCGAAGCGGGGAGCGTTCTTCACGAACGCGATGCACGATCACGCGGTGACGGAAACGGCCCCGGGGCATTCAGTCGTGATGTCGGGGCGTTATCCGCGCTCGACCGGCATCGTGAGCAACACGCTCGGCGTATTCGACCCGCAGTCTCCGCTTCTCACGTCTGGCGATACACCAGCCTCGCCGTACCGATTTCGTGGATCGGTGCTCCTCGACTGGATTCGCACGCGTGACACACGCGCACGCGCCCTCTCGATCTCGCGCAAGGACCGCGGCGCCATCCTTCCGATGGGCAGGGCAAAGCAGAGTGTGTTCTGGTACGCCACGTCGAACGGCGAGTTCACCACGAGCCGCTACTATGCCGACACCCTGCCCACGTGGGTGAAGGCGGTGAACGCGCGCCGCGCGCCGCAGCGACTCGCCGGGCGGAGCTGGTCACTGATGCTGCCCGCGAGCGAATACGCCGAGGCGGACACCGTCGTGCAGGAGAACACCGGGAAGGACGTGTCCTTTCCGCACGTGATGCCGAGCGATTCTGCGCGCGCAGCTGGTGAGATGGTATGGACGCCGTGGCTGGATGAGATCACGCTGGATGCCGCGCTCGCCGGACTCGAAGCGCTTCAGCTTGGTCGCGGGGAACAGACCGACATTCTCGCCGTGTCGCTGTCCGGCACCGACTACGTTGGACATCGGTACGGGCCCGACTCCCGCGAACAGCACGACAACATCCTGCGGCTCGATCGCGCACTCGGCGTGTTCATCGACTCGTTGTACCGGCTCCGCGATTCGTCCTCCATCGTGTTCGCCCTCACGGGAGACCACGGCGTGACGCCGTATCCCGAGCTGGTGGCGAAACGTGCGAACAAGCCGGCCCCACCGCGTTACGACCTCGTGTCCGCGCTCGCGACATTCCGTTCGACGCTGCGTGCGGCCGGCGTCGATACCGGAGCGGTGACGGTCGACGGGGGCATCGTTTCCGTCAATCGCCAGGCATTCACGCAATCCGGGGTGGACGCGAAACCGATGCTCGAGCGATTCGCCGACGCTGTTCGCCGGAGCCCCGGCATCGCGCGCGTGGACCGCGTGCGTGATCTCGCACAACGCGACACCGTGCGAGACCCCATCGCCCGCCGGTGGATGCACATGATTCCGCCGGATTCGCCGGCGGAGTACGTCATCACGCCGCGAGAGGGGGCCTATGGCGTGCAGGCGACGTACGCCGAGCACGGACATCCCTACGATGCCGACGCCAGAGTTCCGGTGATCTTCTACGGTCCCTGGTTCCGGACGGCGCGCTTTCCCGAACGAGTGTTCGTGGTGGACATGGCACCCACCCTCGCGAAGATCATCGGCGTTCCCCCGGTCGAGCGTCTCGATGGAAAAGTGCTGAACCAGGCGATCGCGCCGAGCGCGCGCCGCTGACATGCCGGCGCGTCGTGTGTCGGGCCTGGGTGGACTTCAGCAGGCCTTCGACGAGGTCAGGTTCGGCTCCGCGCGCACGCTGAACCTCCGCACCTCGCTTCCGACCGGTGCCGAGGCGGCGGCGCGACTGGAACGGTGGCTGCGCCAGCATCAGGTCCAGCGATCCGAAGATGTGCTCGTCATCACTGGCCGCGGCAACAACAGCGAGGGTGGCATCGCGGTGGTGCGGGAGGCGTCCATTCGGGTTTTTCACGAGCTGCGGCGCAAAGGCGTGGTCGAGGCATTCGCCGAGCACACGGCCGGGTCGTTCGTCGTCACCCTCTCGCCCATGAAGGCGATGCTGGATGCGGTGAGCCGACGGCGCGAGCAGACGCCGATTTCGAAGCCGGCGGCTCCTCCGACGCTCGAAGCGCTCGAGGACCAGACACGTGTGCTGTTGCGTGCGCTCGCCGAGCGATCGATCGATGCGCTGGGGGTACGCGATCGCGCGCCGTTCATGGAGGGCGAGATGCTCCGACTATTCGGTGCGCTCGCCGCCACCGTGCCCGAGGGCCCGGATCGCGAGCGACGGCTCCGCACGGCAATCCAGTCGGCGATGAGCGAGTACGACTGAGTGGACGGCGCATTCCAGTTCGCGCTCGTGACCTTCACGTCGGTTCTGTTCATCGTGGACCCGATCGCCGTTGTGCCGACGTATCTGGTGATCACGCAGGGGCAGGATCAGGCGCAGCGGCGCGTGACGGCGCGTCGCGCATGCATCGCTGCGACGCTCCTGCTCGTCATCTTCGCGGCGGTGGGCCGCGCCATCTTCGAGCTGTTCGGGATCACGATGCCCGCGTTCCGCATCGCCGGCGGGCTGATTCTCTGGCTCGTCGCGATGGACATGCTGCATGGGAACCGATCGACCCAGGAAGGCTCGGCGGAAATCTCGGAAGCGAGCGTGAAGGACGACGTCGCGGTCACGCCGCTCGCCATGCCGATGCTAGCCGGTCCGGGCGCAATCTCCACGGTCATGGTGCTGTCGGGCCAGGCACGCACGACGACTCAGACAATCGTCGTGTACGGGTCCATCCTGCTCGCGCTGCTGATCGCGTGGGGCACACTTCGCGCCGCGGAGCGGCTCGTCCAGCGCGTGGGACAGACGGGCATTCGCGTCATGACGCGGCTCATGGGACTGATGCTCGCCGCGATCGCCGTCCAGTTCGTGATCACGGGGGTTCGCGAGGCACTCGGAATCTGAACCGGTTGCGCTCGGCGCCGCGCGGGGCAGATTACCGCCGTGCGCCGACCACCCCTGCTCGCGCGCCCACACCCGTTCCCGCCCTCGATGCCGCGCCGATCGACATTCGTGATCGTGCTCATGACACTGATCGGCAGTGCGATGGATGCCGCTCCACTCACCGCTCAGCAGAACACGACGACGATTCCCGGCTTCACTCCTGGGGCCGCCGCTGCGGAGCGGGCGCTCGAGGCGCAGGCGATCGCTCGACCACAGGCGATGCGCGCGCGTGAGCTGTCGCGTGCACTCTCTGCCGAAACCCATGTCGCGGGAACGCCGGCACAGGCACGCACACGCGATTACGTGATAGCGCAAATGCGCGCGATGGGGCTCGAGACAGAGGTGCGGCAGTACGACGTCTTCCTGCCTCATCCCACGTCGGTGCAATTGTGGCGGGTGTCGCCGCGCAGCCGGCAACTCTCGCTCGCGGAGCCGGCCGTGGCAGGCGATGCCTCGTCGCGGCTGGCGCAGTACCTCACCGTGAACGGGTACAGTGGCCAGGGCGACGTTACCGCTGACGTTGTTTATGTGAACTATGGTCTCATCGAGGACTACGCGCAGCTCGATTCACTCGGTGTGTCGGTGCGCGGGAGGATCGCCATTGCGCGGTACGGCCGTTCGTTTCGCGGCATCAAGGCGCGCGAGGCGGAGAAGCACGGCGCCATCGCACTGATCATCTACAGCGATCCTGCAGGCGACGGCTACGTGAGTGGCGACGTCTATCCCGAAGGGCGGATGCGGCCTTCGTTCGGCGTGCAGCGTGGAAGCGTGCAGAACTTCGACGGCGATCCCACCACGCCCGGATATCCCTCGACCGCCGGTGCGAAGCGAGTTGATCCCGCGACCGCGGGCGTGCCGAAGATTCCGGTCGTGCCGATGTCCTATGGCAACGCGAAGGAGCTGCTCGCTGGGCTGCGTGGCACCGACGTGCCTGCGGGTTGGCAGGGCGCGCTCGCATTCCGCTATCACATCGGGCCCGGGCCCGTGAAGGCGCGGGTGGTGGTGAAGGATGACCGGGCGACGAAGGCGCTCAAGCCGATCCACGACACGTTCGGCATGATCCGCGGTTC
>JBDSSY010000137.1:0-6766 GCA_039928585.1 Gemmatimonadaceae bacterium
GGGCGAGGTGACACGGAACACACTCGATCGTTCGCGATGGGCGAGGGATAGCACCTCGACGAGCGCGTCGCCCTCGGCATAGAGCGTCCGATGGCTCTTCACGACGCCGATGGTGGCGGATGATACGGCGACGGCCTCGCTGCCGCTGATGCCGCCATCGATGAAGAGTGGGTCGTCCTCCCCCCTGGCACCACGCTTCCGCGAGACGCCACTCGAGCGCCTCGCGATGCCCCTGCACGCGATGGATCGCGGCGTCGCGCAACGCCAGAGGATGCGACATGACGTCCGCGTCGCGATCACTCGTATCCACGAGCGCATCGCCAAAGGCATCCGCGAGTGTCGTCCATGCGGCGCGCGTCAGCATCGTGCGTGGCCCGTACAGACGAGTCGTCGACAGCGGCGCGCCCCAGGTGAAGAAGCGCCCGTCACGCCGCTCGCGAATCACCGCCGCCGCGTGCCCCAGCACGAGCGGAATGCCACCGACGTAGCTGATCACGTCACTGCGCTGTGTCCCATCGAGGAAGGCGCGGAATCCGGGCGCCGGCGCCCCGGGCACAAGCCGGCGAGACAACGGACCGGCTTCGAGCATCGTTGCGCTGATGAGGCGCGGCGCGTCCATCCCTTGGCCAGCGATCTCGAGTGTGCTGTCTCCAGCGCCCGCAGGACGACACTCCGGCAGGAGCGCGGCCAGCTGACGCTGTACGGTGCGGGTAGTCAACCCCGCATCGCTCTTCTGAATCGTATGCACCAGACTCTCCGCCAACCGAGACCCAGCGCGCCTGCGATCCCACGGCGACGTCCCGCCGCTCAATGGGAGCTACGGGCGATCTTCGGGCGGGCGGCTGTCGCGAGCATCCTAATGGTGCTCGCCGGCTGTGACAAGCATGCCAAGGGCGAAGCGGCACCGGTCATTCAGCAGACGAGTCTCGCCGGCAAGCCGACCGTGCTCTTTCTGCTGTTCGGTGATCTTGCCGACCCGCGATTGCTCCCGGTCGCCACGATCGGGCACGGGCGAATCACGTCCATCACGCTCGATGCGGGCGGGTGGCACAAGTTCGACGGACTCTATTTCAAGTCTGGCGCGCAGATGGCCGCGTATCGCCGCGGCGTAACACTGGGTAATGCCGTGATACGCCGTGGCATGTGGGATGGCGACGAGCCGCTGTACAAACTGCCCGGCTGCCGCGCCCTGCGTCCGCTGGGAGCGGCAACCCTCGCGACCCCTCCCACCGACGTCGTGACGCTGGAACTGCTCAGCACGAGCGATCCCCTGCCGTCCGGCCCCAGCCGTCCCGAGGTGTCCGCGGCCATGACGGACAGCGCGAAGGAGGTCGCCGCTCGGATTGCTGGTCGCGAAGGGCTCACACCTGAGGATCGCGCCGACCTCGAGTTGACGGTCACCGCAATGCAGACCGGCGCTACGAGTTGGCCAACCCTCGTGGCTTCGTACTCCGAACGAGGTGGCACCGCTGGCGCCGGGTCGCGCCACCTTTTCGTGCTGGCCGATTCGGCGACCGCAGGCGCGTTCGACGCCTCCTTCGTACACACGGTCAAGGATTCGGCGCCCGAATTCCGCCGGCTCATCGATCACGCCGATCTCACGGGCGACGGCGTGGACGAGCTCGTGCTCGAGGGTTGGCGCGCCGGCGGTGACACGTACCTCGTGATCATGAAATTCGAGGGACGCCGCTGGCGCGAAGTGGCTCGCGGGGGCACCAGCTGGTGCGCGGACGCCGCGAAGCGCTAGTTCGAAGCCCAGCTGTCTACTCTACCCCGATGTCCCACGCCTGCTGCAGATCCTTTTTGGAGTAGGCGCGAAAGGCGGTGAGGGTCTGCGTCCGCTGCAGTCCGGGCACCTTCGGAAAGTTTTCCGTCACCACTCGGGCGATCTGGTCGTACTCTGCCACCTTCACGATTGCGACGAGATCCCAGTCGCCGCTCACGGAGTAGACGTCGGTCACGCCGTCGATTTCCGCCAGGAACTGCGCAGTGACGGGAATACTGGCCGGCTCGGCCCGGATGAGAACGATGGTGGTGATCACGGCTGAGTGGTCAGGTAGGGGGAAAGGGCGGCACGTTCAGTAGCCAGAGCCCCGCGATTCGACTGTGCGGATCGAGGTCGATGAGAAAATCGCGCCCGGGGCGCACGGTGCGCACGCCTCGCGCTCCACCCAACCGGAAGTGCACCACCCGCTCCGACTTGTCGCACTCGGCCAGGAGCGTCGTCTCGATCTCGAGGAGCCCCGCGCCAGGCTGCGTCGCGTCCATCGGCAACCGGACGTGTGCATCTTCCACGGCGGCAGGAGGGGTGAGCGTCGCGCGCGTGCGAACGTCCGGCCATACGGCGACCTCGAGTCCGAAGATACGGCCCTTCACGACATCGAGGACGAGCCACGCTCCGTCGCCACTTTCCACTTCCAGCGAGCCCGATGCGCCCGTCCCATCCACTGATCCGTCAAGTCGCGCCGTGAGGATGTCGGTGTCAGCGTCCCACCGGTACGCCACTGCAGGCGGCTCGCCCAGGATCGGCTCGAGTTGCACGGCGATGTCCACGAGTCTCCTCCGTCAGCGACACACCGAAAGTACGAGCGCACCAGCCACGGGCATCGTCATTCACCCGCGCCTCGGCGCACGCCATCCCACTCGGACACGAGCGACGCGTGAGATATACCGGCCGCCCTGGCACCGGGACAGGGGGACGCGCCGTGGCCGCCCGATCGCCGGATGGCTACCTTCATGACGTTGACAATTTGGCGGCACGCAGGGCGTGCCCGGACCGGATCGAGGGATTCCGTGGAAAGTGAAGTGAAGGAACCGACTGGCGTGACTCGCGGTCAGAACGTCGTGCACGTCATGCCGCTCGACTGGTCCGCCGCGGATCGCCTGCTCTCCGCGCTCGTGGATCGCATCGATCCCGCGCGCGCGGAGACGCAACTGCTCATCGTGACGGCCGACGCCGACAGTGCCGCAGCGGCCGCGGACGCGCTGGTGCAGGCCGCCGGCGACCGGCCGGTCAGCGTCATCGCCGCGACCTCCAGCCCTCGTGCGGCGCGACTGCTCAAGTCGTCGCCAGCGCATGTCGTCACGGGAGCCCCCGGCGAACTCGTGGCGCTGCTCCAGGGTTCGGCGCTGAAGCCGGCGAGCGTGCGGGGCGTGGTGTTCGCGTGGCTGGATCCCATCCTCGACACGCCCGACGCCGCACCGCTCGAGACGCTGCTCGGCGAGCTGCCGAAGGAAGGCGCACGAGTGGTGCTCGCAGCGGAGCTGACGCCGTCCCTCGAGGCACTCATCGAGCGCTATGCCAGACGTGCTCGGCGGACGCCGGACGGAGCGAGCGATTCTGCGGGAGCGCCGATCAAGGCGGAATACGTGGCGACATCGGTCGTGGGGCGCATCGCGACGTTCCGCCGATTGCTCGATGCACTCGACCTGCCGCGCGCTGTGCTGTACGCGCGAACCGAAGTCATTCGCGTGGACGCGGCTCGCGTGGCGCGAGCGTTCGGGTATCCGGCCGATGCTGTTCGCGTCATCGGCGACGCGGGCGACGCGGGCGACGCGGGCGACGCGGGCGACGCGAGCATTGATCCGCTCATCCTGCTCGAGCTGCCGACCACGCGAGACGCGATGCGTGCGCTCGCGGGCACTTCGGGACGCCGCATCTATGCGCTGGTGCAGCCATCGCAGCTCGCCAGCCTGCGAGGGTTGCTCAGCGGTGGAATGATCACGCCCATCTCGCTCATCGAGGCAGCCGAGCGCGCACGCGGACACGACGCCGCGTTGCGCGCCTCGCTGCGCGACGTGCTGGTGTCGGGCGACGTGCGGCGAGAAGTACTCGCACTCGAGCCGCTGCTCGCCGAGTTCGACGGCATCGAGATCGCGGCCGCCGCACTCAGGATGCTGGAGCAGCAGCGACCGGCGCGACCCTCGACAACAGCGGCGCAGTCACAGCCCATGCAGCGTTTGTTCGTGAACCTTGGGGAGAAGGACGGGATCCGCGCGCAGGAGATCGTCACGGCCATCACCACGGAGGCGGGGATTCCCGGCTCGCAAGTGGGCAAGGTCGAGGTGCGCGACACGCATTCGCTCGTCGAGGTGGCGGCGTCGGTGGCGGAACTCGTGGCGGGCAAGATCACGGGCAGTACGGTGCGCGGGCGGCGTGTGCAGGCTCGTCTGGATACGCCGCGCGAGGAGCGCCCTGCGCGCAGCGCCGCTCCGTTCCGGGGTGATCGGCCCGCGCGCCCGTTCGATCGCGGAGACCGCGGTGACCGTCCCGCCGCTCGAGGCGGTCCGCCACGCGGTGACCGGCCGGATCGGGGCGACCGACCCGCGCGACCGGCGTTCGACAAGGGTGATCGCGGAGAGCGGCCGGCGCGCAGTGGACCGCCGCGCGGTGCCGCACCGCGTGGCGATCGTCCAGATCGTCCGGCTCGCCCGTTCAATGCGGTGCGCAAGTTCGACCGGGATGCCGGCAGCGGGGGCACTGGCCGGCCCACCCGTCCTCGTCCCCGCCGCGACGACGCATGATGGGGGACCTGTACCCCGCCGGCGGCGGCGGGTGGATCGAAGTGGTGTGCGGCGTGATGTTCAGCGGGAAAAGTGAGGAGCTCATTCGCCGCGTGAGGCGCGCGCTCATCGCGAAGCGACGCGTTCAGGTGTTCAAGTCGCACCTCGATGAGCGATACGCTGGCCTGTACCATGTCTCGAGTCACGACGGCCGGTCGGTCCAGGCTGTTCCCGTGGACTCGCCCGAACAGATCGGGCGGGCGCTCCTCCCCGATACACAGGTCGTGGCGATCGACGAAGCGCAGTTCATGCCGATCGGCATCGTCGCGTTGGCCACGACGCTGGCGGCGAGTGGCCGTCGCGTCATCCTCGCCGGAACGGACACGGATTTCCGTGGGGAGCCGTTCGGCCCGATGCCGCAGCTCCTTGCCGTGGCCGAGCAGGTGGACAAACTGCACGCGATCTGCGTGCTGTGCGGCAATCCGGCGAGCCGAAATCAGCGGCTGATCGACGGACGGCCGGCGCGATACGACTCGCCCACGATCATGGTGGGAGGCGACGAGAGCTATGAAGCCCGCTGTCGCAGCTGTCACTCCGTCCCCCATCGCGACGAGGACCAGGTGCGGTTGTTGTAACCGCGCGCAATTTTCCTTGCCGCGGTGCCGCGAGCGTCCTACCTTGGCAGCGAACGATCTCTCACGGAGTCGCATGCTCCTCGTCGGTCTCACGGGCAACATCGGTAGCGGAAAGTCGACCGTCGCGCAGCTCCTCAGCGAGCGTGGGGCGACGATCATCGATGCCGACGTGCTGGCGCGCCGCGCGGTCGAGCTGGGCACCACCGCGTACGCCGCGATCGTGGAGCGGTGGGGGACGTCGATCCTGGCCGCGGATGGGCTGATCGATCGGACTGCGCTGCGGCGCATCGTCTTCAGCGAGCCGCAGGAGCTCGAACAGCTCAATTCGATCGTGCATCCCGAGGTGGAGCGCATGCGCGCCGCACTCGTGGAGCTCGCGCGTCAACGTGGCGATCGGCTGGTCGTGTGCGACATCCCGCTCCTGTTCGAGCGGCGGATGACGGACGACTTCGACCGCATCGTGCTCGTGGATGCGCCACGTCCGGTGCGGCTCGAACGGCTCGTGCGCGAACGCGGGCTGCGCGAAACCGAAGCGATGGACATGATCGTGGCGCAGATGCCGGCCGAACTCAAGCGCGCGCGCGCGGATTTCGTGATCGACAACATCGGGACGCTCACCCAGCTCGACCAGCGCGTCACCGAGGTCTGGTCGGCGCTGCTCGCGGCGGCCGAGACGAGGGAAACGGCGGCGGTCTGATCGGGCGCCGCGCGTGGTCCGCGCGTTCGCCACGCCTTGAACTCGACTCGGTGGCCGGATAGACTCCGCGCCAATCGCACCCCAACTCGAGCCACCGGAGCACGTCGTGTCGGAAATCCCCAAGGACCTGATGTACACCGCAGACCACGAGTACATCAAGCCGGCTGGCGCGCCGGGCGAGGTCTACATCGGCATCACCGATTTCGCGCAGGGCGAGCTCGGTGACATTGTGTTCGTGGAGCTGCCGAAGGTGGGCGCGACATACAAGAAGCACGACGTCTTCGGCACCATCGAGGCGGTCAAGGCCGTTTCCGAGCTGTTTTCCCCGCTCAGCGGCGAAGTGCTGGAGATCAATGCGCGCCTGGACGCCGAGCCCGCGCTCGTCAACACCAGCCCGTACGGAGACGGCTGGATGATCAAGATGCGGCTGTCGGACGAGAGCGAGAAATCCGGCCTGATGAACGCCGCGGCGTACTCCAAAACTGCCGGTCAACCGTGAACGGTGACCCGTGAACCGTGAACCGTGAAAACTCAACGGTTCACGGTTCACGGATCACGGTTCACGCGCCGTCACGCGCCGTCAGCCCTCATACGCGTCAATCGGCAGGCACGAGCACACGAGGTGCCGGTCACCGTAGGCGCTCTCGATCCGCGCCACCGTGGGCCAGAACTTCCGCTCCCGCGTCCACGCAGTGGGGAAGGCCGCGACTTCGCGACCGTACTTGTGATCCCATGCATCGCTCACCACCGCGCGCATCGTGTGGGGCGCGTGTTTGAGCGGATTGTCGTCTCGATCCCACGTGCCCCGCTCGATCTCGCGGACCTCCTCGCGAATCGCGATCAACGCATCACAGAATCGGTCGATCTCGGCCTTGGATTCGCTCTCGGTCGGCTCGATCATCAGCGTGCCGGCCACCGGGAAGCTGACCGT
>JBDSSY010000138.1:0-4872 GCA_039928585.1 Gemmatimonadaceae bacterium
TGCACGGTGGCGATGATGCTGATCGTCGTCTGCTTCGCGGATGCGGGGAGCCGCGTCAGCATGACGGGCGGGCCATACGCATACGTCGAGACGGCGTTCGGACCTCTCGTCGGATTTCTCAGCGGTGCGCTGCTGTGGGTGGGCATCACCCTCGCGCTTTCAGCCGTCTCCACCTTCTTCGCCGACTCGCTGCTGGCACTGGTGCCGGCGCTCGGCCTGGCTGGCAAGCGGGCAGCGCTCGTCGTGGCGCTCGTCGCGCTTGCAGTGGCCAATGCCCGGGGCGTGCGCGGGGTGACGCGCTTCAATACGGCTGCGACCGTGGCCAAGCTGCTTCCGCTGCTGCTGTTGATCGTCGTGGGACTTTTCACGATGCGCGCGGAGAACCTGCGCTGGACCGTCGCGCCGTCGTCGGGCGCGGTGGCGCGGGCGTCGCTGCTCCTGCTCTTCGCCTTTCTGGGCGTGGAGAGTGCACTCGTTCCCAGCGGCGAGGTCCGGGAGCCGGCACGCACAGTTCCTCGTGCGATCTTTCTCGCAATGGGCGTGGTCGCGCTGTTGTACGTCACTGTCCAGGTCGTCGCGCAGGGCTTGCTCGGTGCGGCGCTCGGCGGTGATCCGACGCCACTGGCGAGTGCGGCCGCCGTGGCCATGGGCCCCATGGGCCGCACGCTCATCCTCGTCGGGTCCGTCGTCTCGATGTTCGGGTACGTGAGCGGCATGACGCTCGCCGTGCCGCGCATGCTGTTCGCCTTCGGACGCGACGGGTTCCTGCCCGCCGCGCTGGCAGCGGTGCATCCCACGTGGCGCACGCCGCATGTCGCGATCGGGGTGCAGACCGCCATCGTCGTCACGCTCGCACTGTTCGGAAATTTCGAGCGGCTTGCGGTCGCCGCGAACGTGACGATCCTGCTCGTGTACGGCGCGTGCTGCCTGGCTGCCATGGAGCTGCAGCGACGAGGCGTGACGGGAGGCGGCACCCCATTCCGCGTTCCCGGCGCCCGCCTGGCACCTTGGCTTGCGATGACGGTGATCGGCTGGTTGCTCTGGAGCCTGACACTCAACGAGTGGCTCGCGGCCGCGATCATCCTGGCGCTCGCCGCGATCGTCTTTGCCATCACCGTTCCTGCGCGGCGCGGGCGCGCACGAGCACGGACATGAGCGATCCGCTCCTGCGGTTTCGCGCTCATTTTCCGATTCTCGACACCTCGACGTACCTGGTGAGCAACTCACTCGGGGCCATGCCGCGCACCGTTCCGGATCGACTGGCGGAGTACACGGCATCGTGGGCAACGCGAGGTGTGCGAGCCTGGGCGGACGGCTGGTGGAGCATGCCGGTGAGCGTGGGCGATGAGATCGCCCCCCTCATCGGTGCGGACGCGGGCACGGTTGCCATGGTGCCCAACGTCTCGATCGCACAGGCTGAGGTGTTCTCGTCTCTGTCGTACGGCGACGGACGCGACACGATCGTCATGACGGAGCTCGATTTTCCATCCGTGCGGTACGTGTACGGCGAACTGGCGACGAGGCTGGGCGCGCGCATCGTCGTGGTGCCGAGCGAGGACGGCGTGCGGATGGATGAGGATCGGCTGATCGCGGCGATCGACGAACGCACGCGGCTGGTGGCGATCTCGCACGTGCTGTTCCGGTCGGCGTACGTGATGGACGTCGCGAGGGTCGCGGCGCATGCGCATGCGATGGGTGCACTGGTCTCACTGGACGCCTATCACTCCGTGGGCGTGCTACCCGTGGACGTGCGGGCGCTGGACGCGGACTTCCTCAGCGGCGGCGTGCTCAAGTGGCTGTGCGGCGGGCCCGGCGGCTGCTTTCTGTGGGTGCGTCCGTCGGTGAGCGCCGCCGTGACGCCCGCGCTCACCGGGTGGCAGGCGCATCGTCAGCCATTCGCCTTCGAGCACGAGATGCAGTACGCCGATGGTGCGTGGCGCTGGCTTGGCGGCACGCCGGCCATTCCCGCACTGTTCGCCGCGACGGAGGGCGCGAAGCTCCTGCGCGACGCCGGCATGGATGCGGTACGCGCCAAGAGCCTGCGGCAGACGGGTCGACTGATCGAGCTAGCCGACGCGCGTGGTTTTCCGCTCACGGTCGCACGACAGCCGGAGCGCCGAGGGGGAACAGTGGCGTTCGACCTGCCGCATGCGCGTGAGGTCGCCCAGGCACTGCTGGCGCGCGAGATCATCGTGGATTACCGGCCGGGCGCCGGCATTCGCGTGGCGCCGCATTTCTACACGAGCGACGACGAGCTCGAGACCGCGGTGGAATCGATCGACGAGATCCTCGCGACCGACGAATGGAGGAAGTACACTGGCGAGAGACCGGTCGTGACCTGACGCAGCAGATCTCAGGGCGCAGGCCCGCACCAATTGACGCCAAAACGGTTCCCGGTTCCCGGTTCACGTTTCACCAGTAGTCCTTCAGATTCATCTCATTTGAAGCTCATGCCCCCAACTCCAGCCAAGCTCCGAAAGGCCTACATCAACCGCGAGCATCCCGTCGTGCTGTTGCGGTTCGAGGACGGCCACGAGATCCGGATCGTGCGCGGCACGGCGAAGACGTTCGACGCCTACGCGGGCGAGATCATCAAGGTCGTCGCGGTGTATGATCCGACGTCGACGGAACGCGAACTACTGGACACCGTGCGCGCGGATGATCTGGCGGACGCCGAGCCGCACGAGGCGCGATGAGAGGGCGACGGCTCGTGATGCTCGCGCTCGCGTCGCTCGGCGCTCCGGCCTGCGCAACGGGACAGGGAGGCACCTCAGCCACGGCTGCGGCGGGCCTCACGCGCGCCGACACCGGCCTCCTTCGACGGACGCTCGATTCGCTCGCCACACGGCATCGCGGCGTGGTGGGATACACCGTGCACGACCTCGACACGGGGGAGCGCCTCGAGAGGCGCGGTGACGAGACCTTTCCGACCGCGAGCCTGATCAAGGTCGCCATCCTGGTGACGGTGTTCGATCTCGTGGAGCAGAAGCGGCTGTCACTCGACGATCCCCTCACCGTGCTCAGGATCGACAAGGTGCCCGGGGCCGGCCAGCTCCAGTTCCTTCACGACAACGCGGCGATCTCGGTGCGCGATGCGGCGTGGCTGATGACGACGATCAGCGACAATACGGCCACGAACCTGCTCCTCGACCGCATCATCATTCGTCGCGTGTGGGACAAGATGGAGGCGCTCGGGCTGTCGCACACGAAGGTCCACTCCAAGTCATTTCTCCGGAACTCGAGTGTCGCTATGGACAGCTCGGTGAAGTACGGGCTGGGGGTGACGACGCCGAACGAGATGGCGCACCTGTTCGCGCTGCTGTCCCGGGGCAAGGCGGTGAGTGCCGCCGCGGACAGCGCGATGCTCGACATGCTGGCGCACAACGAGGATTACACCAAGCTGCAGCGCCACATTGCAGGGCTCGACGTACCGCACAAGACGGGTGATACCGATCAGGTGCGCACCGAATGCGCGCTTTTTCCGCTGCAGTCGCGCGTCGTGGCGTGCGTGCTGACGAAGGAGAACGTCGACCAGCGTTACCTCATCGACAACGAGGCGCAGGTGATGATGGCGCGCATGGGCGAAGTGATCGCCGGCGCATGGCCACGACGACCGCCCGTACCGGCGGTGCGATGACAAAGGCGGCGCCGATCGGAGCGAGAGACGTGCTCACTGTCGCGCATGCTTCGGCACGCCCCATGCTCTACACCGGGCACGCGGGTGCAAGGCAGTCAGGGAGGGGCCCGTGAGTGTTCGTAGCGGTGGGGACCGCTATGCAACGCGCCGAAGCGCGGACGGCTAGCTGTGAGAGCCCGGTCCGCGTTTCGTGTATCTACGATCGTCGAGGGTGCCCGCGCGATCGGGCGTCCGGTCGTCGCCCTGGAAAGTTCGGTGCTGGCGCAGGGCCTTCCGAGTCCCGCCAATCGCGAGGCGGCCGAGCGTATGCTACGCGCGGTGGCGCAGTCGGGCGCGTGTGGGGCTATCACCGCCGTCGTGGCGGGGCAATGCACCCTCGGCCTGGAGCCCGCCGAGCTCGAACGCTTTCTGCTTCGCGATGGTATCGTCAAGGTGGCCGCCCGCGACCTGGCCGTGGCCTGCGCGCAGGGAGCATTCGGTGCCACGACGGTGTCGGCATCGTTGTGCATTGCTGCTGAGTTAGGCATCCAGGTGTTCTCCACCGGGGGGATCGGCGGCGTTCATCGAGATGCCCCGTACGACGAGTCGGGCGATCTGACGGAGCTGGCCCGGACACCCATGGTGGTGGTGTGCGCCGGGGCCAAGTCCATCCTCGATCTCCCCGCCACGCTCGAGCGCCTGGAGACCCTGGGCGTGACCGTCGTGGGCTACCGCACCGACGAGCTGCCGGGCTTCTTCACCCGGACCACCGGACTACGCCTCAACGCCCGTGCGGACACGGCCGACGACATCGCGGCCATCCATCTCGCCGCACGCGCTCTGAAACGCCCGCAGGCCACACTCGTCGTGCAGGCACCCCCTGCGGACGTGGCACTTCCGCCGGACCTGGTGGACGAGGCGGTGGCGGGTGCGCTTCACGATGCTCGGCGACGAGGAGTGCGAGGCGCCGCAGTGACACCGCATCTGCTCGCTGCGGTGGAACGGGCGACCGGTGGGCGATCGTTATTGGCGAATCTCGGGTTACTGGAGGAGAACGCGATGCTGGCGGGTGCCGTCGCCGTCGCACTCATGCGCTTGAAGGCATCACCATGAGACGAATGGCGAGTGTACGTCTCGTCATCAGCACGAATCGCTGTCAAGCCGTTGAACTTGTCACGTCCCGAATGGTACAATAGACCAACCCTCTCGAGCTGGAGGCTTCGGTACACATGGCCACTCCGTTCCTGAGCTCCGAA
>JBDSSY010000139.1:0-6025 GCA_039928585.1 Gemmatimonadaceae bacterium
TGGCCGAGGCCGCGCTTACGGAGCTCGCCGCGCTCGAGGCGATCACGCTCGACGGCGTCCGGGTGACATTGCGGGCGAACGTCGACATCCCCGAAGAGGCGGAGGCGGCCGCGCGCAGTGGCGCCGAGGGCGTGGGGCTGATGCGCACGGAGTTTCTCGTCGTCGGGCGGACCACGATGCCCGATGAGGAGGAACAGTACCGCGCCTATCGGCGCGTCGTGGAGGCGTTCGACGGCAAGCCGGTGGTGATTCGCACCTTCGACATCGGTGGCGACAAGCTGCCGGTGGGGGGATTCCCCACGGAGCCCAATCCATTCCTCGGGTGGCGCGCCATCCGCATGTGTCTGGATCAACCCGAGATGTTCCGCGTGCAGCTTCGCGCACTGCTGCGGGCCGCGGTGCATGGTGACCTGCGCATCATGCTGCCCCTGATCGTCACCCTGGACGAGGTGCTCGCGGCGCGTCGCCTCCTGGAGGAGGCGGCTGGTGAGTTGCGCGACCGCGGCGCTGACTTTCGCGCCGACGTGCCGCTCGGCGTCATGATCGAGACGCCGGCGGCGGCGGTCGCAGCCGATACCCTCACGCGCGACGTGGATTTCTTCAGTATCGGCACGAACGACCTCGTGCAGTACACGCTGGCGGTGGACCGCGGCAACGCGAATCTCGCCCCGCGATTCACGCCGTTGCATCCGGCGGTCCTGCGGCTCATCAAGCGGACGGTCGAGGTGGCCGAGATGGGTGACATCGAAGTAGCCGTCTGTGGCGAGATGGCCTCGCAGCCATTGATGGCATTCGCGCTCCTCGGCCTCGGGGTCAGGCAGATGAGTGTCGCACCACGCTCCGTGCCGCTCGTGAAGCGCATCGTGCGCAGCGTCACCGAGGCGCACGCGAAGCTGGCCGCATCGGCGGCGTTGCGCGCGCGCACGGCCGACGAAGCGCGCCATGAGCTGGCGCGACGTCTCGGCGATGCGGTGGGCGACGCGCCGTATCTGTACGATGGGTTGCCCGGCCCGGACTGATCCGCTTTCTTACGCGCACGCCGTCGCCGACGGCGCGGGGCCCGGCAGCATGGTGTCGGGCCCTCTGTCTTCCTCTCCGACTGCAGTGGGGAACCCGTGTTCGATCGTAGTCTCTTCACATCCGAATCCGTGACCGAGGGGCATCCCGACAAGGTCGCCGATGCCATTTCCGACGCCGTCCTCGATGCGCTGATCGCGGAGGATCCGGCCTCCCGCGTCGCCTGCGAAACCCTCGTCACGACCGGCCTGTGCGTCATTGCCGGCGAGATCACCACCAAGGCGTACGCGCATCTCCCTGACATCGTGCGCGAGACCATTCGGCGCATCGGGTACACCGACGCCGGCTTCGGCTTCGACAGCAACACCTGCGCGGTCATGAGCACGATCGACCGGCAGTCCGCCCACATCGCCATGGGCGTCGACACCGGCGGTGCGGGCGATCAGGGCATGATGTTCGGCTACGCGACCGATGAGACGGCGGAGCTGATGCCGATGCCGATCATGCTGGCGCACCAGCTCACCCGCGCCCTCGCCGACCGACGCAAGAGCGGCGACCTCAAGTGGCTCCGTCCCGACGGCAAGTCCCAGGTCACGGTCGTCTATGAGGACAACGAGCCGGTGGCGGTGGATACGGTCGTCATCAGCACGCAGCACTCCGAGGACATCAGCAACAGCAAGCTGCACAAGGCGATCATCAGCGATGTGATCGAAGCGACGATCCCTCGGGAGCTCCGCACGAAGAAGGTGAAGTACCACATCAATCCGACGGGTCGGTTCGTGATCGGCGGTCCGCAGGGCGACGCCGGACTCACCGGACGCAAGATCATCGTCGACACCTACGGTGGCATGGGTCGGCACGGTGGTGGCGCGTTCAGCGGGAAGGACCCGTCCAAGGTGGACCGGTCGGCGTGCTACGCCGCCCGTTGGGTGGCGAAGAACATCGTCGCCGCCAGGCTGGCGCGTCGCTGCGAGGTGCAGGTGGCGTACGCGATCGGCGTCGCGGAGCCGGTGTCGGTGCGCGTCGACACGTTCGGCACGAACACGGTGCCGGAAGCCCGCATCCTCGAGGCGGTGACGTCCACCTTCGACCTCACGCCGAAGGGGATCACCGCGTCGCTCGACCTCCGCAAGCCGATCTACAGCGCGACCTCCGCGTATGGCCACTTCGGCCGGACGCCGGAACGAAATCCCCTCGGGCGCGGGACCGGGACGCTCTTCACCTGGGAGCGCACCGACAAGGCGTCGGCGCTTCGCCGCGCCGCGCACGCCGATCGCTAAACTGCTCCGGGCGACCGTCCGAACGTGGACGGCCGCCCGGGGTAGAAAGGTGCCATGATCGAAGTCACTGTCTCGCGGCTCGGGCTGGACAGCTCCACGAACTCCTATGTCGTCGTGCTGCAGGAGCGTGGTGGCACGCGGCTGTTGCCCATCTGGATCGGGCAGCCCGAAGCGGAATCGATCGTGATGCACATGCACGACGTCAAGCGTGCGCGCCCGCTCACGCACGACCTCGTGCGGAGCCTCATCGTCGGCATGGGCGCGCAGCTGACGCGGGTCCAGATCACGCGCGTGGAGAAGAGCACGTACTACGCGGAGCTGCACCTGCAGCACGGCGCCGACGTGGTGCACATCGACGCCCGTCCGTCGGACAGCATCGCCGTCGCGCTCCGGTTGGCGGCGCCGATCTACGCTGCCGAGTCGCTCCTCGTGGATCCGGGCGTGGATGCCGACGAGGAAGACGACGAGTCGGCGACATTCGGGCCCCAGCCCGATCTGGGACTCGGCGATGCCGGGCCGCGCGATGACACGGAGCTCTCGGCGGAGCAGCTGAAGTCGTATCTGGAGAATCTGCGTCCTGAAGACTTCGGCAAGTTCAATCCGTAGCCGCATGCTGCGCCGCATGCCCGCGCTGCTCCGCTGCGTCGCCACCGTGACCTCGCTGCTCGGCGCGTCGGTCGCGCGCGCCCAGCTTCCCGTGCCCGATGCGCCGCCTGCCGCTGCAACGGTCGCGGGCGTGGTCGTCATCCACACGCCGGATCGCGAAATCGGCGTGTCCGGCGTCACCGTGACGGTGCACCGCGTGGGCGCCGACAGCGCCGGTGCACTGGACAGCGCCGTGACCGATGCCGGCGGACGATACACGGTCCGCTATCGGCGATTCGGCAGCGACGACGCCGTGTATTTCGCGGCAGCGGTGCATCACGGCATCGCTTACTTCTCGTCTCCGCTGCGTGGCGCTCTCACGCGCGGGGGAGACGCCGAGATCTCGGTGTTCGATACGACGTCAGCACCGGTGGTGTTCACGGTGCAGGGTCATCACATCGTCGTGAGCGCACCCAAGCCGGACGGCGGTCGCGACATCGTCGAAGTGTACGAGCTCTCGAACGACACGACCGTCACCGTGGTGGGGCGCGACTCCCTCGCGCCGGTGTGGAGCACGCCGATTCCACACGATGCCACGGCATTCGTCGCGGGACAGGGCGATGTGTCGCCGGTGACGCTGGAGCGCCGCGGCGATCGGGTCACGCTGGCTGCCGCGTTCTCACCCGGCGTCAAGCAACTCAGCTACAGCTATACGCTGGCACCGGGAGCCTTTCCGCTGCAGCTCGCGATCGAGCGGGCGACGGGAGTGCTCGAGGTGCTGCTCGAGGAGCCGTCCGCGCAGGCGCGCGCAGCCGTGCTGCGGCCGATGCCGGATGCGACGACGCAGGGACGCACCTTCAAGCGATTTCTCGCGCAGGGCGCTCCGGCGGGCACAGTGATTCGCGTTGATGTTCCGGCAACCACTGCCGGAACGCGCGCGCGCGTGCTCGCCGGGGTCGCCATCGTGATTGCGCTTGCGATGCTGGGTGCGTTCGCGCGCGCGCTCATGCGACGCGCTCCGCGTCGCGCGCCCGCTGTACCCGCACCGCACACGACCGAATCGCTGATCGCGGAAATCGCCGCGCTGGACGCGCGCCACGAGCAGCGCAGGCCGCTCGCGCCGGCGATGGAGGTCGAGCACTACGCGCGCGAGCGCGCGCTGTTGAAGGAGCGTCTCACCGCGGCGCTTGCCGCTGACCGTTCGTCCTCGTAGCTTCACCGGACAATTCGACGCGAACGGGGATACGGAAGCCGGTGTGAAACCGGCGCGGCCCCGCCACTGTAACGGGCAGCAGTACGCGCACCCCTCGAAACGCCACTGACCGCGGTCGGGAAGGCGGGGAGGCGCGGCCCGGAGCCAGGAGACGACTCCGTTCGCGCATCGTTCACACGTCCTCGGGGGAGGGCTGAGACGACACGCGGCCGGCACACTCGACCGGCGCGCGTCCGTGTCGGGCACTCTTCCAGACAGGAGAGTGCCCGTGTCGCGTTCGACCGCTTCGTTGTCGCTCCTCGTCTTCGCCTCCGTGCTCGCGGCGTGCGAGCGGCGCGCCGCGCCGATGCACGACACCGCGACCGACGACTTCGGCGACACCGTCGTCGTCGCGACCGCACCGGTTCGCATCGTCTCGCTCAACCCCACGACGACCGAGCTGCTGTACGCCATCGGCGCGGGCGCGCGTCTCGTCGGACGCACCTCGTACGACCGCGTTCCCGCGGCGGTCTCCGCCGTCCCCGATCTCGGACCCGGGCTGCGTCCGAATGTCGAGGCCGTGCTCGCCGCACGACCCGACCTGGTGATTCTCTACGCAAGCGAGGACAATCGCGACGCGGCACGCCGGCTCCGCGCGGCACGCGTCCCGACGGTGGCGTACAAGGTCGATCGGATCGCGGATTTCGCGCGCGTTACGCTGGCGCTCGGTCGCCTCACCGGTGACACCGCGGCGGCCCGCGTCACGATCGATACTGTGGGACGCACCCTGGCCCGCACCCTCGTCCGCACGGCTGCGCTGCCTCATCCGCGCGTCTTCTGGTTCCTCTGGGAGAGTCCGCTCCTGGCCGTCGGAGGCGGCAGCTTCCTCAGTGAGATGCTCAAGGTGGCGGGCGCGCTCAACGTGTACGACTCCCTGCCGGAGCCGTCGCCGTCGATCACGTTCGAGGACCTCGTACGCCGCGACCCCGACATCGTCCTCGCGTCGGCCACCACGCGCGCTCGCATGCTGGCCGACCCCAGGTGGCGCACCCTGCGTGCGGTCCGCGAACGACGCGTGCTCGTGTTCGACACGACGATCGTGAACGGTCCGTCCGCTCGAGTCGGCGCGAGCGCGGTGGCTCTCGCCACGCTCCTCCATCCGGACTCGTTCGCTCCGTGACCAGTGCGCGCTGGTTACTGATCGTGCTTGCGCTCGTGACCGCCATCGTCGCTGGCGTCACGGTGGGAACGCTTCCCCTGACCCCGAGCGAGGTGCTGCACGGGCTCCTCGGCGACGCCGCGCCGATGCACATCGCCGTCGTACGCGAACTGCGTCTGCCGCGCGTCCTGCTCGCCGCGCTCGTCGGTGCCGGCCTCGGGGCGGCCGGCGCAGCGTTGCAGGGCGCCACCCGCAACGTGCTCGCCGAACCGTACCTGCTCGGCGTGTCGGGCGGCGCCGCGATGGGCGCCGTGATCGCCGTGGCGCTCGGCGCGCGCGCGCCCCTCGTGCCGCTGGCGGGGTTCGCCGGTGCGCTCGGCGCTGTCGCACTCACCCTGCTCGTCGCTCGCGCGGCAGGCGGGCGCGGCGACGCACGCATCGTGCTGATGGCGGGCGTGGTGGTGGGCGCCTTCGCGAATGCCGCCATCATGGTGGCCCTCGCCGGAGCCGACGCGAGCGTCGTGCGTGGCGCACTGTGGTGGATGATGGGTTCGGCGGCCGATGCGAGCTGGATCGCGGTGCGCGGCCTCGCGCTCTACGTAGCGGTTGGCATCGCGATTCTGCTGCTGCTCGCCCGTGCCATCGACGTGCTGGCGCTCGGTGAAGATACGGCCGCCGGCATGGGCGTGGACGTCGCGCGCGTGACGCTTGGCGTCTACGTCGCCGGCGCCCTGCTCGCCGCGGGCACCGTGGCCGCCGCCGGCCTCGTGGGGTTTGTCGGGCTGCTCGTGC
>JBDSSY010000140.1:0-3181 GCA_039928585.1 Gemmatimonadaceae bacterium
CACCTGCGCCATGGCGCACTGGGGTATCGCGCTCAGCCGGTGGGGCAATCCCACATCGGCCGCCAATCGCGCACCCCGAACGCTCGACCCGGGCCGCCTCGCCGCCAGTTCGGCCACTCGCCTCTCCGTAGGCGCGACCGATCGCGAACGCGGCTACATCGGCGCCGTGAACCAGCTCTTCGCGGACTACGAGCAGCGTGACCAACGCACGCGCATTGTGGCATACGAAGCGGCGATGGCCGACCTCGTCGCCAAGCAGCCAACGGACACTGAAGCGCGCATCTTCCACGCGCTCGCACAAGTGGGCAAGGCGCCGCCCACTGACAAGACGTATGCGCTCCAGATCGCCGCGGGCACCACGCTCGAAAAGCTCTGGGAACAGCAGCCGAACCACCCGGGCCTCGCACACTACATCATCCACGCATACGACGTCCCCGCCCTCGTCGGCCGCGCCCGCGCCGCCGCCGCGCGCTACGCCCGCATTGCCCCATCCGCCGCGCACGCGCTGCACATGCCGTCGCACACCTTCACGCGCGTCGGCCTCTGGCAGGAGTCCATCAATAGCAACCTGCGCTCGATGAACGCAGCGAAGCGCACGGGCTCGATGGCCGAGGCGCTGCACGCGGCCGACTACGCGACGTACGCGTATCTCCAGTTGCGACGCGACGACTCCGCGAAGGCAATGGTCGACAGCATGCCCGCCTACGCCGCGCGCTTCGACGTGAACGCGGTGACCGGCGCAGCGCCCGGCTGGGCCGGACTATTCGCGCTCGCGTCGATCCCGGCGCGCTACGCGTTGGAGCGCGGCGACTGGAAGCTGGCGTCGTCGCTGCGCCCCACCGCCACATCAGCCCCCTACACCGAAGCGCAGACGTACTTCGCCCGCGCACTCGGCGCCTCACGCACGCGCGACGTCGCCGGCGCGCGCGCCAACATCGATTCGCTCGGCGCCATTCACGGGCGACTCGTCGCACAGAAGGAGGCGTACTGGACCGAGCAGGTCGCGATACAGCGTCTCGCTGCGCAGGCCTGGCTCGATCTTGCCGAGCGTCGTCCTGATTCGGCGCTGGCGCACATGCGTGAAGCGTCGACGCGCGAAGACGCTACGGAGAAAAGTCCGGTGACGCCCGGGCCACTCGCGCCGGCGCACGAGCTCGCGGGCGATCTGCTGATGGAGCTTGGCAAGCCGGCCGATGCGCTCGCGGAGTATCGCAAGACGCTCACGAAGGAGCCGGGCCGCTATCGTTCACTGCTCGGCGCACGAAATGCCGCGCGCAAGATGGGCGACCGGAAGACGGAAAAGGAGTTCGCGAAGCAGTTGCCAGTGGCTACGCGATAGAGGTCGTCACCCCGTCGCTCGCATGGTGCGGGGAGAAAGGGAACCGCCCTGCGGTTCCCTTTCTCGTTCACCCTCCCCGCTTCGAAGTTACTGGAGCACGGGCCACCTCGGCCCCGCGCAGCGCGATCTCTCCCTGACGCGCGTAGTCGATCGCCCGCCCGAGAATACGCGCCGCTTCCTGCGGCGCGTGAAAACCCATCGAGTTCTCCGCCTCCACGAAGTCGGTGAAGAACTGTGCGCGCCGCTGGAAGTCGCGCGCCTTCGTCAGCCGCGCATCGCTGCTGTCGCGCGCCACCACGGTGGCGATGCCGCGCGTCAACTGCAGCACCGCGTCGAGCGCGACGTTTCGAAGCTCGTACGTGCGGTTCTGGCTCGCCTCCACGCGCCCCTTCAGCTCCTCTTCGGACACCTTGTGGCACGTCTGGCACGCACGGTTGATGTTGAGCACCGGGCTCCGCACATGATGATCCGAAATCTTCTGCGCGCCTACCCGCTCGTACGGCATGTGGCAGTCGGCGCAGGCAACGCCGGCGCGCGCATGGATACCCTGGCTGTAGAGCTCGAACTCGGGATGCTGCGCCTTGAGCACCTTCGCACCGCTCACCGCGTGCGTCCAGTCCGAATGCTTGGTGGAGTCGTAGTAGGCGAGAATGCTGTCCACCGTGAGTCCCTTCGCCCACGGATACACGAGCCGCTTCTCCGGTCCCTTGAAGTGGTACTCCACGTGACACTGTGCGCACACGAACGTTCGCATTTCCTGCCGCGTCGCCATGGTGTTGGGGTCATAGCTCGCCGCGTCCTTGACACCTTGGCTCGCCTTGAGAACGCGAATCCCCTCGGTGAAGCCGGGTCGCGTGACGCGCAGCGCCATCGTGCTGGGGTTGTGGCAGTCGATGCATGACACCGGATGCTTCACCTGCTCGCGCGCCTTTGCGTACGGCATCGGGTTGAGCACCTCGAACCCCTTGGTCAAGTCCCCATTTCCAGCGCGCATGTAGGGGACCACCATCGAGCCGTGGCAGTGAAGACATGTGCCAGGCTGCTTCGCGGCCTGTTGTCGCCCGGTGAACTCCTGATCATCGAGCATGAAGGCGTGGCCACGCTCCTCCCGGAAATCCTTGGAGAATGCGTATCCCTTCCAGAACTCGACCAGGCGCGGGTCCGACGCAAGTCGCGACTGCGCGACGATGGAACGTGGGTCGGCCGATGTCGGCGTGCGCGGCTCCGCTTCGCTTCCGCCGTATCTGGTGCGCACCTGATCCACGGTGCGCAGGTAGCCATCGTACTGTTGCGGAAAGTTCTTGCCCCAGATGGCCGGGTCCTCCGTCGTGTCGGTGATCGCGACGACGCGATAGAACGGATTGCGCGCCTCGTCCTGCCGGCGTACGATCGTGGTGAGAAGAACGGCGACGAGCACCGCCGCGACAGCAGTCCCTGCCGCCACGATGGCGAGGGTGCCGGTGCTCCAGCGGCGGTGCGCCTTGTCCACTCGTTCGGGCGGTGGGGTCGTCATGCGATGTGCTCCGCGGTGATCGGTGACTCTGAATCCGGTGAACAGCCGACGTGAAGCGAGTACTCGGTGACGTTCAGGCGCGTAGGCGCCCCGTCGTCACCGCACCCAGTGACCGACATACTGGTGGCAGCGAATGCACGACAGCGCGTTGTCGTTGGTGCTGACGTGCGGCGCCGCCTTCCCGTTGCTCGGCGCGCCCGTCATACCGGCGACGCTCACCGGCTCTCGCGAACCGTCGCGGTGCGCCACCTGCGGGTCGATGACATCGACGATCGCCTGGTGGCAATAGCGGCAGGTCGCTTCCGTGACTCGGTGGTTGCGCGGCGTGA
>JBDSSY010000141.1:0-8297 GCA_039928585.1 Gemmatimonadaceae bacterium
ACGGCTCACTGCACGGCAGTTGTCAGCGCAGTCACCCAACCGCACTCTCCGAATCCCCGCCGCACGCCGCACCCGCCCCGCCGCACGTCGCGCCGTACGCCTCTCGCCGTACGTGTCCTTTGCCGTACGGCGAGAGGCGTACGTGTCCTTTGTCGTACGGCGAAAGGCGTGCGGCGCGTCGGGGCGCGCGAGGCGTGCGGCGACGGATTCGGAAGAGGCGGTGGGATGAACGGCTCACCGCACGGCAGTCGTCAGTGCAGTTACCCAACCGCACTCTCCGAATTCCCGCCTCTCGCCGCACCCGCCCCGCCGCACGTCGCGCCGTACGCCTTTCGCCGTACGGCCGATGGCCTTTGGCGCATGGCGTGCATCATCCCCTTTTCAACTCGGCAGCCAAAGGAGGCTCCGTGATGTTTCGCTATTCCCGGTGGCTCCTGTGCCTCTGCATCGGTGTCACGCTGGTGGTGACCTCGGTACACGCGCAAACAGCCCGACGCTCGCCGAAGGAACTCGGCCAGATCATCGACGCGGCGTTGCAAGCGGTCATTCCGCCGGAAGAGCGCCTCTCGCGAGTTACCGTAGCGGAGCGCGGGATCCGATTCGATTTCGAGCGAACGCTGGCCGCATTTGGGTATGTGGATGATGCACACACTCGTGCGAGTCTTGGCCTGAGGCGCGCTGTCACCGCAGGCACAGATTCGCTGCTCGTGGACTGCGATCAGATAGGGACGAAGACGTGTTCGCGATTGGGCGGGGCTGTTTACGTGCATCTGGAGCCAATCACCGTCGAGCGCTCCAAAGCTGTGGTCTGGGTTCACGTGGCGTGGGCCAGTACCGTGTCGACGCGAACCTTCGGGTCCGGATCGTCGACGGAAGTCATCCTCTCACGATCCGGCTCGCGACCCTGGAGGTTTGTCAGGACCGGTAGACGCTTGGACTCCTAGTTGCCGTGATGACCCGGCGGCGCGCACGCGACGCCGCACGACGCGGCCCGTACGCCGATGACTGCCGTACGGCGAAAGGCGTGCGGCGCGTCGGGGCGCGAGCGGCGTACGGCGTGCAGCGAGGGATTCGGGAGGGGCGGTTTGAATAACGGCTCACTGCACGGCAGTTGTCAGCGCAGTCACCCAACCGCACTCTCCGAATCCCCGCCGCACGCCGCACCCGCCCCGCCGCACGTCGCGCCGTACGCCTCTCGCCGTACGTTGCGGGCCGAAGGCCGACGGCCCCACGCGAAAGTTCTCAGTGAGCCGCCAACGTCTCACTCTCGATGTCGACGTCTTTCGTCTCTTTCACGAACAGCACCCCGATCACCAGCGTCACCAGCGCGATCACCACGGGATACCACAAGCCCGAATAGATGTTGCCTGTCCGGGCGACGATCGCGAAGGCGATGGGCGGGAGAAAGCCGCCGAACCACCCGTTCCCGATGTGATACGGAAGCGACATCGAGGTGTAGCGAATCTTCGTCGGAAACAGCTCCACCAGCATCGCCGCGATCGGACCATAGACCATCGTCACGTAGAGCACGAGCACGAACAGAAGCAGCGTGACCATCGTCGTGTTCACCTGCGCCGGGTCCGCCTTGGCCGGATACCTGGCCGCGATCAATGCCTGCTCGAGCCGGCCTTCGAATGCCGCGCCATCCGCTTTCGCCGATGGCGCCAGCGCGTCGTAGGACGGGATCACCGTCGTCCCCACTCGTATCTGCGCGTCCCGGCCCTGCGGGCCCGACGCGTTCGTGTACGGCACGCCCTTCCGCACCAGTGCCGATTTCGCGACATCGCAGGGCGACGTGAACTTCGATGTGCCCACGGGATTGAACTGCACCGAGCACGATGCCGCATCCGCGATCACCGTAACGGGAGACGCATTCTCCGCCGCCTCGAGCGCCGGATTCGCGAAGTGCGTAATCGCGCGGAAGATCGGGAAGTACGTGAGCGCCGCGAGCAGCAGGCCGGTCATGATGATCGGCTTGCGCCCGATCCGGTCGGACAGCCACCCGAACAGCAGGAAGAACGGCGTCGCGGCGAGCAGCGATGCGGCGATCATCAGATTCGCCGGCTGCGGGTCCACCTTCAGGATCTGTGTCAGGAAGAACAGCGTGTAGAACTGTCCGGTGTACCACACCACCGCCTGACCGGCAGTGAGTCCGAACAGCGCCAGCAGCACGACCTTCAGGTTCTCTCGGTTCCCGAACGAATCCCTCAGCGGCTGGGTGGACCCCTTGCCCTCGGCCTTCATCTGCTGGAACAGGGGCGATTCGTTGAGCGTCAGCCGGATCCACACCGACACGCCGAGCAGGATCAGCGACACGAGAAAGGGAATCCGCCACCCCCAGGCCTCAAATGCTTCCGTCCCGAGCCACACGCGGCAGCCCAGGATCACGAGGAGCGACAGGAACAGCCCCAGCGTGGCCGTCGTCTGGATCCACGAGGTGTACGCACCGCGCTTCCCGCGCGGTGAATGCTCCGCCACGTACGTCGCCGCACCGCCGTACTCGCCGCCGAGCGCGAGACCCTGCAGCAGCCGCAGCAGGATCAGGATCACGGGAGCAGCGACGCCGATCGTGGCGTAGTTGGGCAGCACGCCGACGATGAACGTCGACAGGCCCATGATCAGGATCGTGACGAGAAAAGTGTATTTCCTCCCGACAAGATCGCCGAGCCGTCCGAAGAAAATCGCTCCGAACGGACGGACGGCAAAGCCGGCCGCGAACGCCAGGAGGGCGAAGATGAAGCCCGCCGTCGGATTGACACCCGAGAAGAACTGCTTGCTGATGATCGCCGCGAGCGAGCCGTACAGATAGAAATCGTACCACTCGAACACCGTGCCCAGGGAGGACGCGAAGATCACGCTGCGCACCTGGCTCGGACTCAGCTCCTTCACGACACCCACGCTCGTCGGATCGCCGGATCGGGCTACGTTGGCGGACATGCCTTCTCGGGGAAAGCGGTGAAGTGCATCGCGGTCGCGAAGTTCGCGTAGCCTATCGCCTGACGCTCGTTCGTCAATAGCGTGCTGGATCAGATCGTGTAGCGCGGGTTGCATCCACTGCAGCCGCGTGTCAGGATACGACGACGTCCCCACCAGCCACGGCCGCGTACATGTCCGACGATCTCGACGTCCTCCTCACGGAAACCCGGAAGTTCGCGCCATCTCCGGCGTTCAGCGCCAGCGCGTCCGTGCCGTCGCCGGAGATCTACGACCGCGCCGCCGCGGACGTGGAACGCTACTGGTCGGAACAGGCCGACACGCTCGAATGGAGCACCCCGTACACGACGGTGCTCGACTGGAAGCCACCGCACGCCAAGTGGTTCGGCGGCGGCAGGTTGAACGTGTCGGTCAACTGCCTCGACCGGCACGTGAAGTCCGCCCGCCGCAACAAGGCGGCACTCGTGTTCGAGGGTGAGCCGGGCGATCGCCGGACGCTCACGTACTGGGACCTTTACGTCGCCGTCAACCAGTTCGCGAACGTGCTCAAGTCGCTCGGAGTGGGGAAGGGCGACCGGGTGGCCATCTACCTGCCGCTCATTCCGGAAGCGGCAATCGCCATGCTGGCGTGTGCGCGGATCGGCGCCATCCACTCCGTCGTGTTCGGCGGCTTCGCGCCCGAATCGCTGCGCGACCGCATCAATGATTCGCAGTGCAAGGTGCTCGTCACCGCCGACGGCGGATATCGGCGCGGCTCCATCGTGCCGCTCAAGCGCAACGCCGACAAGGCGCTCGAGGAAACACCGTCCATCGAGCATGTCGTCGTCGTCCGTCGACGTCCCGGCGCCGTCAGCGAGGAGGCGTTCGCCGAAATGACCGAAGGGCGCGACCTCTGGTACCATCGGCTCATGCGGAACGCGTCGATGTGGTGCGAGCCGGAGCTGATGGATTCGGAAGACGTGCTCTTCATCCTCTACACGTCGGGCACCACGGGCAAGCCGAAGGGCATCGTGCACACGACCGCTGGCTACCTCGTCGGTGCGCACACCTCCACCGCACAGGTGTTCGACCTCAAGGAGGACGACGTCTTCTGGTGCACCGCCGACATCGGCTGGGTCACGGGACACACCTATCTGGTCTACGGACCGCTCGCCAACGGCGCCACCTGCGCGATGTACGAGGGCGCACCCGACTGGCCCGAGAAGGATCGGTTCTGGGACATCTGCGAGCGACTTGGCGTGACAATCCTCTATACCGCGCCCACAGCCATCCGCGCGTTCATGAAGTGGGGCGATCACTGGCCAGCGAAACACGACCTCTCGCAACTGCGACTGCTTGGCTCCGTGGGCGAGCCGATCAATCCCGAAGCCTGGATGTGGTATCGCGAACATGTCGGTGGCAACCGCTGTCCCATTGTGGACACCTGGTGGCAGACAGAGACCGGAGGAATCGTCATTTCACCGCTGCCCGGCGTCACCTCCACCAAGCCGGGGAGCGCGACCACGCCGTTGCCCGGCTATGCCGCGGCGATTCTCGACGTGAAGGGAAAGGAGATCGCGGTCGGTGGCGGGTTGCTCGCGCTTACAAAGCCGTGGCCCTCCATGCTGCGCACCATCTGGGGCGACGAGGCGCGATACGTCGACACCTATTTCTCGAAGTGGCCGGGCCGACCCGATCTCTACTTCCCGGGCGACGGCGCCAAGCGTGACGACGACGGCTACTTCTGGATCCTCGGCCGAGTCGACGACGTGCTCAACGTCGCAGGGCACCGCATCGGTACCATGGAGGTCGAAAGCGCGCTGGTAGAGCATCCGGCCGTCGCAGAAGCCGCCGTCGTCGGCAAGGCACACGAGCTGAAAGGCCAGGCAATCGCCGCGTTCGTGACGCTTCGCGAAGGGTTCCACCAGTCGTCCTCGCTTCGCGACGAGTTGCGCGAGTTCGTCAGCCAGAAGATTGGCGCGATTGCAAGGCCTGACGATGTGCTCTTCAGCGCGGACCTCCCCAAGACGCGATCGGGCAAGATCATGCGCCGCCTCCTGCGCGACATCGCGGAAGGCCGGGCGCTCGGCGACACCACGACGCTCGCGGACCCCAACGTCGTGAATTCGCTGAAGGACATGTACGAAGCTCAGGAGAGTTGAGGCCGCGACGAACGAGCTGTCACGGCCGGGCCGCGGCGCCAATCCCCCATTGACGCGATCCCGCAGTCGGAATAGTGTTCGCGTTCAATCCCGATTGTTTCGGTCGGGATTGCCCACGAACCCCATTTTCTCCCCGCCCGTGCGCTACGCCAATCTCGTTGCTTCGTTGCTCGTCGTCTGCAGTGGAACCCTCGTCGCGCAGGATCCGGTCGCCAGTCAGGCGACCGTGAGCGACCACGATACCGTTGACCTCCGCTCCGTAAAACCGCGCGAGCTGGAAGCGGTGCGGGTCGAAGCGGCGCGTTCTCGCCGAAGCTACGGTGCCTCGACGACGCGTTCGGCCACCAGGATTGAGACCCCGCTGCGCGACACGCCGCAGTCCGCTACCGTCCTCACGCGCGCGCTCATCGCCGATCAGGCAATGCAGAGCATGGCGGACGTCGTGCGGTACATCCCCGGCGTGACGATGGGCCAGGGCGAGGGACATCGGGACGCGCCCACCATTCGCGGCAACAGCTCGACGGCCGACTTCTTCGTCGACGGCGTGCGTGACGACGCGCAGTACCTGCGCGACGTCTACAATGTCGAGCGTGTGGAAGCACTCAAGGGCCCGAACGCAATGGTATTCGGACGCGGTGGCGGTGGCGGCGTGCTCAATCGGGTGAGCAAGGAAGCGACCTGGGCGCGGGCTGGCGCCCTCACACTGGAAGGCGGCTCATTCGACCACAATCGCGCCACGCTCGATGTCGGTGATGGACTCGGCGGACGTGCCGCCATCCGGTTCAACGGGATCTACGAGAAGTCGGACGGCTTCCGCGACGGCTTCTCGATGAAGCGCCGCGGACTGAATCCCACGGCGAGCGTCATGCTTGGCGGCGGTACGATGCTCAAGCTCGATTATGAGCGCTTCGTCGACGACCGCACCGTCGACCGCGGCATCCCGTCGGCACAGGGTGTACCATCGGCCGCAGCGATCACCACCTTCTTCGGCGATCGCAACGCGAGCTACTCGCATACCAACGTCGACGCCGCTGGCGTCGGCCTCGAACGAGCGCTCGGCCACGGCGTGACGCTCCGCAACCGGTCACGCTGGGTGCAGTACGACAAGTTCTATCAGAACGTCTATCCGGACAGCGCCGTGAACGCCGCCGGCACCGGGGTCAAGATCGCCGCGTACAACAGCGCGACGCCACGGACGAACCTCTTCAACCAGACCGATCTCGTGTCGGCGTTTTCCACGGGCTCCGTGCGGCACTCGCTCGTTGCCGGCGCCGAGCTGTCGCGACAGGTGACGCAGAACTACCGGCAGACGGGCTACTTCGACAACGGCACCGTGACGAAGAAGCTCGTGCCGTTCGACCAGCCGTCGGTGTCTGCCGGTGCAACGTATCGGCAGAGCGCGACCGACGGCGACAATCGCGTCGTCGCCAACGTCGCCGCCGTCTACGTCCAGGATCAGGTCGCGCTGTCGCCGATGTGGCAGGCGATCGTGGGCGTGCGCATCGATCGCTTCGCCCTTCGCTTCCACGACAATCGCAAGAACACCGATCTCCAGCGCGACGACCAGCTCGTGTCGCCACGCGCCGGCCTGGTCTTCAAGCCGGTTTCCGAGGTGTCGCTCTACGGCAGCTTCGGCGTGTCGCACCTCCCCAGCGCCGGAGACCAGTTCTCGTCGCTTACCGCCACTACGCGATCGCTCGCACCCGAGCGCTTCCGGAACTACGAAGTCGGGGCGAAGTGGGACGTTCTTCCACGGTTGATGCTCACGTCGGCGCTGTATCGGCTGGATCGAACGAACAGCTCCGCACCGGATCCACTGCAGACCGGTGTGATCGTCCAGACGGGAGCCCAGCGCTCCACGGGCGCCGAGTTCGGGCTGACGGGCGAGGTCACGAGCGCATGGCAGATTGCCGGCGGGTTCGCCACGCAGCGGGCCGAGATCACGAGCACGACCAGCGCGGCGCCCGCGGGCCGGTCCGTTCCCCTCGTACCGCGCCGCACCCTCTCGCTCTGGAATCGCTACCAGGTCACGTCGGCCGCCGGCGTGGGGCTGGGCGTCGTGCGACAGGCTTCCATGTTCGCCTCCATCGACAACACCGTGACGCTTCCGGCGTTCACGCGCGTGGACGGTGCGCTGTTCGTGACGGCCACGCCGCACGTGCGACTGCAACTCAACGTGGAAAACCTGTTCGATCGGCGGTACTACGCCACATCGCATGGCAACAACAACATTTTGCCAGGCGCCCCGCGCTCGCTCAAGTTGTCCGTGACCACTGGTTTGTGACCGTGGGTCGCGTCCGGCCGAGGTCGCAGCCCGCATCAGGGTTCGCGGCCTCGGCTGGTATGCTACGTGCGCTAGCGGCCTGCGCCCCTGACCCGATGAGCGAGCCATGTGGAGTTTCCTGAAGCGCCTGTTTCCCGAGAATATCTTCTCCCGCAAGATCGATCCCGGCGCGGAGCGCCGTCTTCGGCTCGCGCAGGCGCGTGCTGAGGAATCGATCATCCGTTCGCACGTCGACAACGCGCTCATGTTCGTCGACACCCTGGCGGAAGACATGAGCTTCGACCGGGCGATCGACTCGTACGTCCGGCAGATGTCCATTCCCGAGCCGCTCGCCAGCACGGTGGCGACTCGCACGCTGGTGATCCTCGGCCAGGATCTCGTGCCGTACCGTCGCCGCTCGCGTGAAGAGGCGGGGGCGACCGACACGGACGAGGCATCGCGTCCGCCGCTGCGCCTTGGTGAGTCGGCCGATGCGCGGGCGCGTGGAGCGAAGCGCGCCTGATCGTCTTCGAACCCGGAGCAGTGAAAAGGGCGAGCCTCGCGGCTCGCCCTTTCTCGTATCGACGCGCTCGCGCCGGCCCTACTGATCGTGCCTGTTTCCCGTGTCGGCGCCCGGACGACTCAGGCGCGCGCGCTCCTGCTGCACGTACCACTCGGCCTCGCGCAGCAGCGCCTGCGCGTCGAACACGATGCCCTGCTTGATCGTCCACGCCACGCCGCCTCGCGTTTCGCGCTCGGTCTTCGACAGGATTCCGTAGTAGCCGTACCCACGGCCATACATGACCTTGAAGTTGTCCAGCGGATTTCCGTTCACCACGGCGAGATCGGCGATGCAGCCCACGCGCACGCCGCAGTGGTCCGTCCAACCGAGGGTCTGATAGGCGTTGGTCGTGGCGGCCTTGATGATGTCCAGCGGATGGAGTCCCGCCTCCTGCAGC
>JBDSSY010000142.1:0-16252 GCA_039928585.1 Gemmatimonadaceae bacterium
TGCGCGTCATGTCGTCGTCGGTGCGCAGGACGCGCGGCGTGATGAAGATGAACAGCTCCGTCTGACCCCGCCGGCGCTGCGACGACGTCCGGAACAACCCGCCGATCACGGGAATGTCCTTCAGGAAGGGAATGCCGCTCGAGGTGCGTTCGCGCTGCTGGTCGATCAGGCCCCCCAGGGCGGCGGTCTGCCCATCCTTCACGAGCAGCTGCGTCTTCACTTCGCGCGTGCTGATCACCGGCGCGCCGAACTGCGTCTCGGCCGTCGCCGTGCTCACCTCCTGCAGCACGGCCATGCTCACGTAGCCGTCGGGGTTGATGGTGGGGCGAATCGTCAGCTGCGTGCCCACGTTGCGGTACTGCACGACCTGATCGCGAACCGCCCCGTCGGTCGGGAGCGAACGAAAAAGCTGGATGAAGGGGCGTTCCGAGCCGACGAGGATGCGCGCCTCCTCGTTGTTCTGCGCGAGGATCACGGGACGCGACAAGATGGTGATGTCGGCCGAGCTGGCGAGCGCGCTCAGCACCACGTCCGCCTTGATGGAGCCCAATTGTAGGACGCGCACGACGATGTCGCCCGCCGTGGAGCCGGCCAATACGCCGCCGATCGTCGTGCCGCGGTCTCCGAGGGCCTGCTGCGCGATATTGACGCTCACCCCACTGCCAACAGTGCGATCGCGGCGTACTTCCGCGATCAGCACCTCGATCAACACCTGGATCGGGCGCGTGTCGAGCTCCGCGATCGCGCTGCGCATCGATTCGTAATCGCTGCGCGACGCCCGAATGAGCAACGAGTTGGTCCGCGGATCGGGGACCACCTGAATGCTGCCCTGCACCGACGCGGTGAGTCCACCTTCGTCGATGCCCGCAGAGGTGAACTCCCTCCCGGTGGGCCGGAGGTCGGTGGGGTTGGACGGCGCAATGCGCCCGCGCCGGAGCTCGTCGGAGAGTGCGCGCGGTGGCGCGCGCCCACTTGCGCCCCCGCCGGTGGATCCGCCGAAGAGCGCGGCCACGGTGGGCGCGAGCCGTTCGGCGTCCGCGTGCTTGAGCCGGTACACGAAGAGGCGCGCTTCCGCGCTCGTCGCACCCGTTTGCACGCGCTCCACGGGAAGCGGAGGCGTCAGGGTCTCCGGCGCGCTGGTGACGCGCATCAAGGATCCTTCACGCGTCATCACGAGACCGTTCGCCCGGATCACGCTCTCGAGGTAAGACCGCACCTCCTCCGCGGCGATCGGTCCGCCCGTTCGCAGTGTGACCGTCCGAGACGGAAGGTTGGAGTACACGAGATTGATCCCCGCGATCTCAGCCAACGCGCTGATGACGACCCGGAGGTCCGTATCCTGGAAGTTCAACTCGACACCGCTCGGCGTGCGGTTCACGCTGCGCGGCGGCGCGACGGCCTGTGCATGAAGCATGGGCGCGCCGGTCAGCACGGTCAGCATGGCGAGCATCACGAAACACGGGAGGCGCGTCGTCACGACTTTTCGAAGCAGGAGCGAAGGAGCGCGTCTCATGGGCTGTCGTGCGGCATCTGGAGAGTCATGACGGTATCGCGGCCGGAGAGACGGATGCTTCCGCTGCGCACGTGCGTGAGTCGCCAGCCCTCGAGCGTCTCGCCCACGCGCAGCAGTTGCGGAGCGCGGCCGAGGACAGACACGGCGGCGATCCCGCGATTCGCGCCGGTGGACGCGACGCCTACAAGGCGCACCATCCCCATGCCCGGCGGGGCGGGCATCATCGACGGAGCGGCGAGTATCTGGCGCGGAAGCTGAAAGCGCGACGTTCCAGGCCGCCGGTCCGGTCGGAAGAGATTGCGCTCCACTATCTGTGTCAGCGCGCCATCTCGCGTCGTCGCGGGAGCGACGGCTCGCGCGGCGGTGGCGGGGCTTTGCGGCAGGGCCCTCGGTAGCGGATCGATCCGTGCCGCCTGCACTGCTTCACTCAGACAGATCACCCCAGCCGCCACGCACGTCACACTCGCGACGATCAGTGCGCGCGACGGGCGGGTGAGCAGCAGGCGGATGCCATTCCCGTTCATGGAGCGCTCCGTGCCGCGGACGGCGGAGCCGGAATGAGATAACCGACTGCGGTCAACTGGAAGGAGATCACCTCCGGTGCGCTCACCACTGGGCTGGACGGAGGGCCCGTACGCGCAACTGGCATCGCGGGGGGTCCCGACGTCGACGAGCGTTCGGACACGGAGCTGGCTGCCATCTCGATCTGCTCCAGCCGAACCAGCTTAGGTCCGGCCGAGAGAAAGGCGAGGTAGTCCACGAGGCCCTGCACGTCGGTTTCCCCATGCACGCGCAGTGGAATGCCGACGATGCCGGCCGCAAGCGGCACGGGCGCGACTGCTTCCACCTGCGTCACCAACACACGGTTGCTGTCCGCCCACTGCTGCAGATAACTGGCGAGTGACGCGTGCGCGATGCCGGCGTCGCCAACCATCCAGAAGCGTGACGCCGCGTCGGCGAGCTTGACCCGCGCCGACCGCTCGATGCGAGGATACTCCTCCTTGGCCAGGAGAATGCCCTCCTCGCGCTCGAGCAGCGCGCGCTCGCCTTGCAGCATCGTCGCGGTCTGCTCCACCGCGTTGCGATACGGGCGAACCAGGCCGCTCCAGCCGAGGACGGCAAGAGCGATGACGCCCCCCACGACGACCGCGCGGCGATCTCGTGGCGCGAGGGCGGCCATCATGGAGTGCTCTCCCGCGCGCGCAGGGATAGGTCCACCTCACCGGCGCGTATGGCGATGGTTCGCACGCCGGGCCTCGGCGGTTCAGGCCGCGGCCCATCCAGCGCGATGCTGATGTCGAACCGCTCTCGCCCCGTTACCTGATCGCGGCGGAGGGGGCTGGAGATCGTGATGCCACGCAACGTGGGTGAGCGTGCGAGTGCCGGCAGTACGGCCACGCCACCGCCTGCGAGGCCGCTCAACTGCACATGCCCCTTCCCGATCGACATCGACGTGAGGTGCGCCGAATCCGGCAATGCAGACGCCAGCGCGGGCAACACGCGAATCCACTCGGCGGGCTCGTCGGCGAGTGCGCGAAGCGCTTCGAGCCGCGCTCGCAACTCTTCCGCGCTGCGCCGGTGCGCCACTGCGGTCATGACCGGCAGGGCGAGTTCCCGTCGCCGCGCCTGTACCGCGTCGAGCTCGCGGCGCAACGCCCATAGGTGAAGTCCGCCCGCGCTCATCAGCAGCAGGCAGGCCGCCGCGCCCACCATCGCTACCCTTCGCCATCCATCCCGCCGCTGAGCCGCGCGGTGCACTTCGGGAAGGAGCGACGGAAGCGCCCGCGCTCCGACGACGGCCCCCACAGCCGCCAGAGCCAACGGCGATTGTGTTCCGAGCTGACCGTTGTACAGGTCATCGAGCATCGGCTGCGTCGCATCGGGGTGCGCCAATGCCTGCGAGATGGCTCGCGACATCTCGTCGCCACTGAAGAAGATGTGGCGCCCGAGTGCGGTCCGACGCGGCGAGTCGGAAACGGAGCCGTCGTGCCGGAGCTGCCCGTCGAGAGTTTCCTCGTCCGAGTCGCGCAAGGTGCGGCAGGATACGATGCATCCACGATCGGTGTGAATGGCTTCACGCCACCCGCGATCGCACACCACCACGAGTACGCGGTCGCGCCGCGCCGTCGGTGACAGTGCGTGCACGCCACGCGCGAGCGCGGCGGCAGCCGTGGTGATCGTTCGCACTCGCAGCGACGACTGTTCGGCACTCGCGAGCAGCGACTGGACGATCGCCTCGGGCGCGCACACTGCGAGTCCGGATGCACGGGCGTCGCCCGCCTGCCGCGACCACTGCGCCAGTCCGGTGGCGACGGGTTCGGCACCGAGCGCGAAATACCGGCGGGCGTTGTGCGCGAGCAGGCGACCGGCCTGGACTACGGAGATCGGCGGCAGCTCGATGCGCTTGGTGCGGCCGAGCGGTGGCAGCAGCGCCACGTCGAGAACAGCGGGAGCGCGAATCAGTTGGGCGAGCTCGTCGAGTGCCGCATCGAGGCTGGGCCAGCTCGCATCGCCTGTCGGCGGCTCCAGCCGGCGCGCGAGCACTTCAGTGGCTCGCACGCCAGTCCCGGAAAGCTGCACCTGGAACGCAGTGATGGCGGTGGAGCTGAGGAGCACGCCGCACACCGACTCGCGGCGCCGCACGGGCGACCGCTCGCGTGAGAGACCGAGCGTTGCGTCCGCCGTCATGGTGCCACCCTGATGCTGTAAATGGCACGGAGCAGTGAGAGCGCCACGAATCCCACGGCGCCGCCGAACAAGACGATCAGTGCCGGCTCGACAAGCCGAACGATTCGATCCAGCCGCCGCCCCAGCTCGAGTTCCATCGCGTCGCCTGCACGCGTAAGCAGGTCGGGAAGCCGACCCGCCTCGTCGCCCACCTCCACCATCTGAACGAACGCAGGCGGGAAGAGATTCGCTCGTGTCACGGCCGTGCCGAGCCGCCCGCCCGCCCTGACCTCCTCGCGCGCACGGCGCACACGGTCGGATGCGATCGGATCCGATAGCGCGGTGGCGGCGATGTCGAGCGCGGCAAGCATCGGAAATCCGCTCGCGAGGAGCGGTGCCATCGTCTGGCCGAATCGCGCCGCAGCCAGCCGCTGCCGAATCGGTCCGACGATGGGGAGGTGCATCGACAGCCAGGCAAGCTGATACCGGCCGGTCGATGACCGGAGGTGCACCGTGAGGCCGGTGAGCCCGACTGCCGCCAGCGGCACGAGCGCCAGCCACCATGCGCGCACGAAGTCCATCGCGCCAAGCAGAAAGGCGAGCGAGGCCGGCAGCGGCGCGCCCATGTCGCCGAGCAGCGTCGCCATCCTCGGTAGCACGACGGTGAGGAGAATCCCCAGCCCGATCGTGGAGACCACGAGCATGACTGCGGGATACAACAGTGCGGAGGCGACGTGCGCCCGGAGCGCCTCCTCGCGTTCGCGGGCCGCCGCCAGTCTCGCCAGCGCGGCGGGTAGCTGGCCTCCGCGCTCGCCGGCGCGTGCGAGACCCACGACGATCGGCGGGAACACCGACGGGTGCTCGGCCAGCGCATCGGCGAACGCCATGCCGCTGCGCACTCGGCGACGCACCGCGAGAATTGCGTCCGCAACATCCGATCGCGCCGCCACGCGAGCCGCCGTGGTGAGCGCGCGATCCAGCGTGAAATCGGCGGCGAGAAGCACGGCGAGATAGCGCACGCTCTCGGTGACGTCCGCCCGCATGCCTCGCATGGTCTGCCGCTGGCGAGCACGCTTCGTCGCCGGCGTGATGTCGAGCGGCAGCAGGCCGCGTCCGCGCAGGGTGTGCTGCAGCTCGATGGAGGACTCGGCCTCCTCCATGCCTCGCCGCGTGTCACCCAGCGTGGTGGCAGCCTGATAGGTGAAGGCTGGCATCAGCGCTGGCCGCCCACGATATCCTCGTCCTCACCGGTCCCGCCGGGGCGACCGTCCTTCCCATAACTCGCGATCTCATACCCGGCCGGATTCGACGGGCTCGGATTCTGATACAGGTACGGACGCTGCCACGGATCCAGCGGCACGTCGCGCCGCAGATATGGTCCGCGCCAGTTGCGCGTCATCGGCTCTTGCGTGGGCGCGCGGCGAAGCGCGTCGAGACCTTGCTGCGTGTTCGGGTAGGCGTCGTTGTCGAGCCGGTACGTATCGAGCGCCGCCTCGAGCATGGCGATCTGCGACTTGGCCGCCGTTACCTTGGACGTGCCCACATGCTGAAACACGCTCGGTGCCACCAGCGCGGCGAGCATGCCGATCACGACGACCACCACCAGCACCTCGATCAGCGTAAAGCCGGAGGCGCGGAGCGGCCGACGTGCGGCGGTGGATGCGTGTGGCAGCATCATGTTGTCCTCCTAGTTGCTCATCACGCGCAGCACCTCTTCCGGCGTCGTCACGCCAGACTCCACCAGGCGCCAGCCGTCGGCGCGGAGCGACCGCATCCCCTGCTCGATCGCGACCTTGCGGATCGGCGCCGTGCCGCGGCGCTCGAGGAACGCACTCCGGATCATGTCGTCCACCACGAGCAGTTCGTAAATGCCGGTCCGCCCCTTGTAGCCCGCGCCGCGACACACCACGCAGCCGCGTCCGCGCCGCACCGAGGTTGCGTGGCATCCGTTCTGGCGTGCGTCCTCCACCAGCGAGGGATCAAGCGCAACCTCCTCGGCGCAGGCCTCGCAGACGCATCGCAGGAGTCGCTGCGCCAGCACCATTTCCACCGTGCTCGCGACGAGGTAGTCGGGCACTCCGAGATCGAGCAGGCGCGTGAGCGCGCCCGGCGCATCATTGGTGTGGAGCGTGGACAGCACGAGGTGGCCGGTGAGCGAGGCCTGCGTGCAGATCTCCGCCGTCTCCGCATCGCGCATCTCTCCCACCAGCAGCACGTCGGGATCCTGGCGCAGAATGGAGCGAAGCGCACGCGCGAACGTCAGCCCGACCTTGCTGTGCACGGGCACCTGCGTCACGCCGGCCAGCTCGTATTCAACCGGATCTTCCACCGTGACCACCTTCTCGCGCCCGGTGAGCATTCGCGCGAGCAAGGAGTACAGGGTCGTCGTCTTGCCCGATCCGGTGGGGCCAGTCACGAGCAGCATGCCGTGCGTCCGCGCGCTGAATCGTACGAGCGACGCGAGCGTGTCTGGCGCCATGCCGAGGGTCTCGAGCTTCGCGAGCGCGCCCTGCGGATCGAGCAACCGTACGACAACACTTTCGCCGCGAAGCGTGGGCAACGTGCTGATGCGCACGTCGACGTCTCGCCCTTCAACGCGAAGGCGCACCCGCCCATCCTGCGGCAGCCGGCGCTCGGCCACGTCGAGATCCGCCATGATCTTGATGCGGCTGACGATCGCCGCACGGAGCGCAGGCGGCGGTGACGGCGCCGGCTGCAGTATGCCTTCTACCCGGTAGCGCATCGTGAGTCCGCGCGCCGAGGCATCGAGATGGATGTCGCTCGCGCCGAGCGCCACCGCATCCGCGAGGAGGACATTCACCAGCCGGATCACGGGCGCCTGATTCGCAAGCTCGGCGAGGTCGTGCGCTTCGATGGCATCGTCGTCCGCGATGTCCTCCACGCGATCCTTGCCGACCGGCGTTTCAACAGAGGAGCCGGCAAAGCGTGTACGCCGGGCCCACGACTGCAACTCGTCCTCCGGCATCTGGCGCAGCGAGAGCCGGACGCCGGCGATGTCCGCGAGCTCGGCGACGGCCTGCTCATTCACCGGCCCCGCATGCGCAATCACCACCGCTCCATTCTCCCACGCCACCGGCAGCAGCCGATGCTCCTCCACGTATTCCGGTGTCATCACGTCGAAGACGCGACGCAGCTCGGGCGCTTGCGGCGCCGTCACCGTGCGCCTCGCGGCGTCAACGACCGTCGCCGCGCCGCGTCGGCGGCAGGCGCTGGCGTCTCGGCCGACGGGCCAACCTTGTCTGCATTCGGCAACGTGTCGGATGCGGCACGCGCGCCGGGGCGATCCACCGCGAAAAAGAACGGCGCCGCGTTCGTCGCCCGAAGGCCGGCGGATGCGGAAAGGAGAGAGAGGTAGTAGTTGCCTGGTGCGGGGATCGGGTGCACAACCTCGTAGAGTCCCGCTCCGACTCGTGTCGCCAGCATGCGAGCTTGCCAACCGGCCGGCGTGATGGTGACGGCCACCAGATCGGGAATGGAATCGCGCGGCTGCCCGGACAGCGCATCCATGAGCTGGAAGCGCAGTCGGTTCTCGCCCACCTGCATGCCGGACCTGGCGTCCACCAGCGTGGCCTCGATCGGCGAGCGAGTGCGATAGGCCGCCGGATTCGCCTTGATCGCCACTTCCACGCAACCCGTCACGCGAGGATCGTCGAGCAAGAACACGATGTCGTACGTACCGCGTGCGGTGAGCCGCGCCGTGGCCGTATACTCTCCCGGCGCTGTCTCGCGCAGCACGCGTCTGGTGACGAGCACCGACTTGGGCTGAAATCCGTACGTCGTGACGCCGCCGCTCGGGATCGGCATCCCTTCCATGTAGTGGTAGTAGTACACCATCCGCTCCTTCGGATTCAGCACGTAGACCGCATCGTGCATTTCCGGCGCGGACACGATGGCCGCGCCGACCCCGATTTCCTTTGCCTCGGACGGCGGCGCGCTACCGGCTTCGAAGTGATCCAGGCGACCGAGCCCACCCACCACGGGTGCGTCGAGCGAGATCAGCGACACTGTCGAACTGCGGAGCGAGCGGATGTACGCGAACGATTGGGTGAAGGTGATCTTGTCGGGCGAGTCGCCGATCTTCTCGTTGCGCAGCACTTTTCCGGTGGTTGCGTCGAAAATGTAGAGCCGGTCGGCGGACGGATTCGTCACGAAGCCGTAGCGACTCCGATCGGCACTCGACACCGCCATGGTGTGTCCTGCATGGCCGCCCATGCGCCCGCCCGCCTGCGGCGGAAAGCGCACGATGCCGAGTCCAGGCGCCAGCACGACGGTGGCGCGGGTGGCAAAGCTCACCGGATCGACGCGAGTGATCGCCCCGCTGACGGCATCGGCCACGAACGCGGCGCGTGCGGCCGCGGAGTAGGACACGTCCACCGGATGCGGCCCCACCTTCCGCTCGGCCAGCCGCACGAGCCGTTCGGCGTCGATGATGGTGACCGTCCCGCTGGCGGCGTTCGTAACGAACGCCCGCTGGCCATCGGTGGAGAAGGCGAGCGCATGCGCACCAGCACCAACCTTGATCGTCGACGCGGTCCTGGCCTCCGCGAGATCGATGACCGTCACGGTCGTCGCATCGGCACCGCTGTGCATGACCCACAGGTTGCGCGTCCCTGGCTGCATCGCGAGCCGGCCCGGCAGCGTGGCGGTCGGAATCGTCCTGGCGACCTTCCAGTCGGCGGTGTTGACGACCGCCAACTGGTTCAACGACGGCAGGCTCACATACAGGACGCCGCGTTCGTCGTCGAGCGCCCAGTCCTCGCCGATGGCAGGGAGCGGAACGGTGGTGTACAGCTTCGTGCGGCCGAACCCCTTGACCGGGTCGATGACGGTGATGTTCGGCGTCGTGTTCAGGGTCAGCAGGAAATAGCCGTTGAGATCGACATCGGCGTGCGCCTTGATGGAGCCTTCGGGAAACAGTTTGCCCTGCACGAACTGATTGATTCTCGTCTTGCAGCTCGCGGCAGCAGCACCTGCGCTCTTGACTCCCGCATCGATCCACGCCCCGATCTCGCGGCCGGCGAGCGGCTCTCCGGTCTTCTCGTCCGTGAGGCGCAGTCCGAGCACGAGGTCCTCATGGGTGAGCAGGATGGCCGGGTCGTTCGAATCGGCGACGGCGCGGCCCATCGTGACGTCGAGGATGACGCCGTTCTGGACGACTCGCTTCGACACCGCTGGTGCGGGGCGCCGGACCGTGCCGTCGGCGGTGCGGGCGAGCGCCGGCTTGGCGGGCGCCGGCTTGGCGGGCGCGGCCTCGTGCCCGGCGTGTCCGGCGTGCTGCGCGGCAACGGGTCGCGAGGCCAGCGTCAGCAGCAGGGGGAGCGACATGAGACGCAGCGACATGATACGCGAAGCGATGGCGAGCATGGTCGTTCCGGAAGGACGTTGACCGCGAGGGAAGGGAGGGGTGCTGCCCGGTGCGTAATGCAACGGATACACCGGGCGCGATACATATGCGCAAATCGCTCAGTGACATGGAGTTGAAGCGCTTTGCCCGCCGACGATTGTGCGGCGGCGGCACCAGATTGGTGCGCATTTTGGGTGCGGATGCTGCGCACTGGTGCGCACGCGTGTCGGCGGGGACGGAGTGTCGTGCAGGTGGGCCACAGGCCGGCGCCGGCACCGGATGCAGTTCCGCCCCACGTCCGGAGATCCGGTCGTGGGGCGGAACGCGCGTCAGGACGTGCGACGCGGAGCCAGGCTCAGGGCGTTACCCGCAGGATCCCCCATAGCCCGCCGTCGAACTGGAACGACTGGAAGTCACGGATCAGATAGTCGCCCGGCACCTTGAAGGCACCGCCAGCGCCGCGCTCCAGGAGCATGTTGAAGTGCGACGTGGGTCCGACGCCCGTCTGGCTCCCACGGGACTCGGAGGTCGGGTTGTGGCCGATCTCGAGGCTGTTGTTCACGTATGGCATCTCACGCCAGCTGTGGCCGGAGACCGTGATCACGTGATTTCGCTGGTGTCCAGCGGGGTGCAGTACCCGGAACCGCACGGCATCACCCGCTTTCGCCGTGAACACGGGCGTCACCGGATCGCCGCCAACCTGCGAGTTCGACAGGACGTTCGTGAAGTCGAGCCCTCCGGTCACGCCGAGCGGACTGTCGGCCGTGTAGCCCATGCGCTTCCACATCGGCTCGGTGCGGTAGTTGAACGCCTGCTGACCGGAATCTTCCGGGTCTTCCTCGCCGGCCGTCAACGGGATTGGACCATTGTTGTTCGAGAGATTGATGTTGTCCTGGAAGACCAGCACGAACTCGCGGAAGGTCGTGCCGTCCAGTTTGGTGACCGTGGCCGATGTGCGGGTGGTGGCGTCCTCCCTCCACGTAGCGCCTTTCGGTTCCACGATGAGCGCGCCGACCGCTCCCTTGTTGCCGTGCTTGATGGGATCGGACGGGATCAGGTTGGTGGCGCCGAACTCGATGGGGGTGGCAGTCATGTAGTTCGCCTTGTCCACCGAGATCTCACCGGCATACCAGCGGTACGGCTTCACCGTTGACTTGCCCGGTGCCACGAGCTGCGAGTAGCCACCGTTGTTGCCGCCAAATTCCGCACCATCGCTCCGCGTCACGTCCATCGCGAGGAGCTGCGGATGCAGGCCCACGAAGCTGGATACGCGCAGGTCGTTGGAGTTGAAGTGCGGAATGAGCATGGGCAGGGTGAACCAGCCCGGCGCGTCCGGCGGGATGACAGGCAGCGTGTTGTTGAGGGTGACGTCGATGCAATCTCCCGCGTTGACGCGCAGGACCAGCGGCTCGATCGGCACGCCGGGCTTCAACTTGCCCGACGCATCGACATCTGACGAATGCACGTACATGATCGCCGTCGAGTCTCGCAGGGCGCCGCCCGTGCCCGCGCGCGGGTTGTAGATGAGCGCGCCGCCGGGGAGGGCGGCCTTCGCCGTCACCACGCTCACGTTGAACTGCTTCAGCGGCGCCGACACCGGGCAGACGCCACTGAAGTCAGCAATGTTGGTAATCTTGTCACCGAGTGTGGGATTGCTGGGGAGAAAGAGCAGGTCCTGCTGCTTGTTGCGATAGGCGCGCATCAGACCCCATGCGCCACTCCAGAGGTCGTCGGTGGACGACCCCATCTGATACATGTAGTCGGCGAAGGTGGCCGTGATGTTACCGGGAAGGGGAGGCATCACGAGCTCGAAGTGCTCCGATAGTCCCATCCACTGGCTGTTCCGGTAGCCGGAGTTCGGATCGTCCTGCTCGAACTTCCACTTGAGGCCGTGCACGCTGAGGTTGTGCCCTTCCTCATGCGCCCCCGCGAGCAGGCGCACCTGCACGCGATCTCCCTCGTACGCGCGGAACAGCGGCGTGTAGGGGTCCTGGCCACCCACGCCACCCGTGAGCGCGGGATAGAAGGTCGGCTGCGTATTGAAGAGGGGATCGAAGCGCTTCACGCGCGACGAGAACACATACGAGAGATCGCCGGGAAGACCAGGCGCCTGCGAATTGGTGCTCGGCACTCGAATGCGCAGCGGAATCGGTTCGCTGCGGTAGTTCACCGACATGATTCCCGGATCGTCCACCGAGACGATCTCCGGGCAGGGCGCGGGCGTGCCGTTCGGGCACTTGCCCTCAACCGGCGGCAGGAGCTGATTCCTGATATCCCCCTGGAATTTGCCCGCTGGATTGATTGCCAGCGCCGGCGACGGTCCGATGCCGGTTTTTTCCGCCCGGTATGCGAACATGAAGTCCTGGAACATCAGGTTGAACTCGCGAAAGCTCGAGTCCGGGATCGCGGTCAGGATGTCGGCGCGGAAGCTGGTGGGGCCACCGTCGGCCCGGGTGTTCAACAGCGTCCCCTTCTCCGAGTCACGCCACTTCGAATTCTGCGGCTCGGCGATGAGCCCGGCGTACAGGCCCGTCTGCTGGTGGGTGGATGGGCCGAAGTGATCGTGTGTGAACACGCTCTTCAGTGTTCGGTCATTGCCACTGACGTCCTTCAGCGCGTCCACGTACCAGCGCTGCACATTCTCCTGCGCGCCGATCCAGCTGCCGTTGGGGCCCGCCCCGAAGAAGGGATGCGCCTTGGCCACCGGACAGGTGAAGCTGTTGTCGCGAGGGTCGCCGGAGTCCAGACCCGTGCATGTATTAAAGCGACGGATGGCCCGGACGCGCTCCACGACCTCGCCGGGCGCGAGCGCTCCATCCTCGTAGTTGAAGCCATTCGACGCGCCGTCGGAGGACGTGACGTCGAACTTCACGAGATGGATATGCTGTCCGAGCACGTCGGTGGGGCTGGTGACCTGGAAATCGTCCATCTCGTAGTTGGCCGGGACGAGATTGACCAGCCGGTAGTCCACGCAGTCGTTGGTGTTGACGCGCATGAACATCGGCTCGGGCGCCTTCGTGCCGTTGAGAAACGCCTGGATGTCCTCCCACAGGCCGAACATGCGATGCTGCGGATTGTGCCAGCCGTTCTTCGTGTACTTCACGTCCATCTGGAACGCCGCCGCCTTGTAGGTACGCGGCACTCCGGCGGCGATGCCCTGGTCGTTGACGCACGGATCGGCGAAGGGTGCGCCGGCGACGGCGGGCATGCCGTTCGTGCGGAAGCTGTCAGGCCGCACGGTCATCGTCAGCGGATCGACGCTGAACGTCGGGTGCGACCGCTTGGCGTGGAACGCCATCGCCGCCCGCTCATCGAGCGTGCCCGCCTCGGGCAGCTCACGCGCGTTGAGCGTGAGGCTCACCTTGTGGAAGTCCGTGGTGTTGAGCGGCGGCGCCTCCGCCGTGCCTCCGATTACGACGTGACGGGGCAGCCCGCCGTCGAACGGTGTGTCCATCGGCGGCTTCGGGCTCCGGTGTCCCTTTTCGCCCGCGATGAAGAACGGAAAGCCCTGATTGCCATCGGTCCCGGGTAGTGGCGCCATCGCGTAGCCCGGCAGCGGCACGAGCGCGGGAATCGGCGTTCCCGCAGCGATCTCGCCGTCGGGCAGCGCACGTGTGCCCGGCACGGGGATTCCGTCGGCGTCGAACTTGGTGCCAGACTCGAACACGTCGTGCGAGCGCCACAACGCCCACATCCCCTGCGCGAAGTGAGGGTAGAAGTGGCAGTGGAAGATGGCGTCGCCCACGGTCTGGTTGCGGTTGCCGCTCCCGCCGTAGGTGATCTCGTATGTATACGACGCGCCCGGCCCGATGCCCTGGCTGTCCTTGTAGCTCGACTTGTCCTCGTCTGGCGTGCCGAGCCACTGATGCGCATGCAGGTGGAAGATGTGATGCTCCTTCGGCCCGGCGTGCAGGTTCCGGAACTTGACGTGATCGCCGATGTAGCTGTGCATCACGTTCGAGGGATCGTCGGGAAAGTACGCCTTCGTCGCCTTCTTTCCGAGGATCAGCCGCCCCGACGCATCCTTCGTGTTGGCCGGCACGTCCACCACCATGGCCGGGTCGCCGACGGCCCACGACTGGAGGAAGAACTCCTCGAGCTTGCACTCCGGGCAGTCGCCCATCGGACCGACGCCGGCGCGATTGGCGATCACCTCGGCACCCACACCTCCGGTGCCATAGTTGATCGCGAAGCCGTCGCGGCCACCCGTGAGCGTGTACGCGAGCAGTGGATCGGTGAAGGCGTCGAACGCCTGCACGATCCCGATCTCGTCATGAAAGATGACCGTGAACTCCCGGAACGGCTTGAATCGTTCTGGAGACGCGGTCACCGTGGTGAACGATGCGGGAGAGAACGGTCCACCGTTCGGTCCTGCGATGATGGCGGTGAGGTCCGAGTGTGCGATCCGGCTCCCATCCAGCACGGTGAGGATCGGCCGGCCGGCGAGCGGATGACCGACTGGATAACGGGCCGCGTAATCGACTACCGGATGACCGGACGGCGTGCGGATGGGTGCGCCGGCTGCATCGCGCGCGGTCGCCATCTCGAGATCATCCGCCGTCACCTGGCTGCGGTACCAGACGGCGCCTCTCGGCTCCACATTCACCGAGCCGAACAACCCGCGCGCGATCTGTCCGCCGTCGCCTTCACCGCCCGTGTTCGCGGCGGGGCTGTACAGGAGATGCTGCCCCTCCCGCTCGGCGAAGAAGGTGTACGTGGCCGTGTTGCCGGGCGCCACGAGGCTGCTGGCGTTGGTGCCCACGTTCTGGCCCATGTCAGCGATGCCGCCCACAACATGGAGGCCGATCGCGGCGAGGCCGGCGGTGCGCGTAGCGGGCTGCTCGGGATCCAGGCGCACCGGCGCGAGCAGGTTCTGGAAGGAGACCTGCAGGCAATCGCCGGCATTCATGCGCAGCGTGAGCGGACGTGGCCGCTTACCAACGCGCAGCCGAACGTCGCCGGGAGCCAACGTGGTGCCGAGCTTCGGCACGACGTCCTCGCGGAGCGCGAAGATCATGGACACGGGGTCATGCGCGCCCAGTCGGTTGTACCAGATCGCCTGATCCAGGGCGACGACGTTGGCGGTGACCGTTCGCTCGCAGGCTTGTGCCAGCAGTGCGGATGGCGTGCCCGCGATTGCCGAGACCGCGAGCGTGCACGCACCGAGCATGGGGAGGAGAAAGGCGCGGCTCGGCGCGAAGCCGCGCCAGCCATGGGACAGCGGTAGTGCGGTGTGCATCTTGACCTCCAATGAGCGCGCGAAGCGCGGTGATGACGCCGGCCACAGCGCGGGACGAGCGTGGACTGACGAGGGGGAGAACGACCGAATCCGCTGACGAACCGTGTGGTCGTCAGCGTATCGCGGGCGTTTTGGTTTGAAGCGGAGAGGTCGAAGCGCGCCAGTGTCGGCGGCGGCAGGAGAGCTACGCGTCTGCTGCGGCGGACCGGCCGCGTTGAGGAGCCGCAGAGTCGGCCACCAGGTCGAATGGCGCACGGGCACGTTCTCCTGCGTCGGAGACGAGTGGGGAAACGGGAAGGCGCGCTCGATTCGTCATGGACTCGAGCGCCGCCGCCAACGCGAGGTGGCAACGCTCGCGCCCCTGCCCGGCTTTTCGCTAAGTGCTTTCATGGCAGTGGATTCGCGACTGTGGCGCGACTTCATCGCCGATGGGCTTGCACCATTGTGATGCGCGTCACACCCGGCATGGCACCGAGCTGGTGCAGCAATCGGCGGCCTACAACGGTGCCGAGGCGGACTGGAGCGCAGGGGGCAAGATGGAGTTGGCTAGGCCTCCCGCGCGGATCCCGGCGGCGAACCGCTCACGGGCAGCATCACGTGCCATCGGATTTCTGCGATGGAGCCGATGCGTCACAGCTCCCTGTTCGGCTAACGGATCCGTCGCGTTGTATTCCTGCTTGCTCCGCGGATCGTCTCCCGTAACTCCGCCCGGCCGCTCGCCTTGACCTCGCACTGCGGGGTGGCTATGCTATGAGTCTCGCGCAAAAAACGCTCGTCTGCTGACGTAGCTCAATTGGCAGAGCACCTGATTTGTAATCAGGCGGTTGCGAGTTCGATTCTCGCCGTCAGCTCTGCTGGTGACACGAGCGCTCGCGGAGTACGGCTGTGCGGGACACAGGGGTGGGGTTCCCGAGTGGCCAAAGGGATCAGACTGTAAATCTGACGGCGTAAGCCTTCGAAGGTTCGAATCCTTCCCCCACCATGCGCCGGTCCGCAACTCGGCGAGAGAGGGGCGGAGTTTCGCGGGAGTAGCTCAGCTGGTAGAGCGCAAGCCTTCCAAGCTTGATGTCGCGGGTTCGAGCCCCGTCTCCCGCTCTGGGACGCAGGACACGGCAGGTTGGTAACGGATGGTGGAGTCGCTCACGTAGCTCAGTTGGTAGAGCACACCCTTGGTAAGGGTGAGGTCATCGGTTCAATCCCGATCGTGAGCTCTGCGTCATCGGGTATCGGTGGTGAACGAATTGGTCGTGATGTCGTAGTGGTGTCGAGTCACGGAGGCCGCTGGGAGCCGATGCGCTCCTGGGGGCCCCTGGTTGTCCAACCCTTTTGCGTTTCGGATCTGGATCATGGGCAAGGCAAAGTTTGAGCGGACGAAGCCGCATGTGAACGTGGGGACGATTGGGCACGTCGATCATGGGAAGACGACGTTGACCGCGGCGATCACGTCGATTCAGGCGGCGAAGGGGTT
>JBDSSY010000143.1:0-10824 GCA_039928585.1 Gemmatimonadaceae bacterium
ACGTCTCGTCATCAGCACGAATCGCTGTCAAGCCGTTGAACTTGTCACGTCCCGAATGGTACAATAGACCAACCCTCTCGAGCTGGAGGCTTCGGTACACATGGCCACTCCGTTCCTGAGCTCCGAAGAGTACGACGAGCGTGCCCATCAGCTGTACAACGAAGGTCAGTACGACGATGCTCTCGCCGTGCTGAGCGAAGGGTTGACGCTCTACCCGAATTCGGTGGAGCTGCACATCGGTGTGGGATACGCACGCCTGGCGCGCGAGGAGTTCGCGTGGGCGCGGCGCAGCTTCGAGGAAGCGCTCGTTCTGGAACCCGAGCACGAAGACGCCCTCGCGGGCCTGGGTGAAACCCTGCTCAAGTTCGGGCTCGAGGATGCGGGCGTGCGCTGCTTTCGGCGCACACTCGAGCTTGGATATGCCGACGATCTCGACCTCATGCTGCAGATCGGCCGCGCGCTCTTTCGCGAAGCGTCGTCGCGCGATCGCCGCGAGCTGTTCGCGACGTCGCTGGAGTTCTTCGAGGTGGCCGTGAAGCAGGCCCCGGAGAGTGCGGAGGCGATCGCCTGCGTGGGCTACGCGCAGCATCGGATGGGAGACGACGACCCCGCGGCCGCGTCGCTTCGTCGTTCGCTCCAGGCGGACAACGATCACACGGAGGCGCGTATCTATCTCGCGAACATCCTGTACGATCGAGGCGACTATGACGGGTCGCTCCATCATTTCGAGCGGACGACACCGGAAGACCACTGGGACGAACTCGGCATCTGGCGTTTCATCGAGTTGCTGCGGGCGGCGCGGAAGCTGGCGGAGCATGCGCCCGAGCTGAAGCCGTGGGAAGATCGGCTGACGGAACTCGGCGGGGAGATGGACGACATCGATGAGTTGTTCCTCGAGGTCGACGGCTCGGTATCGAGCGAAGCCGGCGATGCCGAGGTCGCACGGGGACAACTCGAGTTGTTCGGCGATCTGCTCAGCAAGCTGGCCGGTGACGTTCCCCGGGCGCTCGACGCCTCGGCGGGCGAACACGTGGTGCTGACGACGGACGGCCAGCAGGTCACCGGATCGTGGGACGAGATCGTGCGCTCGCTGCGCGATTCGGACATCGAGGGGTTGCAGGATCGAACGACGACCGAGTTCATGGCGCGCGTGTCCAAGCGCGCATTCCGAGAAAGGGGGGTCCGAGTGCCGCACCACGATGCCGAGTCATTCGTTCGCGCCAGCGCAGACGCGGGAATCCTGCGACTCGTGCGATGAGCACGAGTGCACAGCGTGCCGCGCTCGAGGCCATGCACTCGGCACGGCCCTTGGTCGCGCGGCTCGACACGTCGCGTAGCGGCGAAGATCTCGCGGCCGACCTGATCGAATCATGGACCGCCGTCGAGACCGGTTTGCGCTCACTGATCGGCGGGTCAGCGCTCTCGGGCCAGATGCTCATCCGGGAGCTTCGGCAGCGTCACTTTCTGTCGCTCGAGCAGGCGAACGCGCTCGCGGAGTTCCACGCATCGCGTGAGCGCGCGTCGCGCACCGAATATCAGCCGACGGAATCCGACATCAATGCCGCGCGCGACGCCTTCCTGAAGCTCGAATCGGGACTGATGAGCGCGGCCCCAGTGAGCACATTCGCGCCGGGCGGTGCGGCGGTCGCATCGGCGGGTGGCGCGACCCCGGCAGCATCAGCCGCCCGATCGGCGACGGTGCCAATGGACACGGTGCAGGAACGAGCGGCGTTCGTGCCCCGCGCGGCGGCCACCGCCGTGCCGATCTCCGGCGGCGGGCGGCCCGGGTGGCTCATTCCTCTGCTCGGCGCGCTCGCGCTGGTGCTCGTCGGCGGCATCGCGTGGTTCGCGCTGGCCAGTCGCGGTGGAGGTGGCGCGTACGACGAGGGCGTGCGGGCGTACGGCGAAGGCCGGCGCGAGGCCGCGGCCGGTGCATTCATCAAGGCCACGCGGGATACGCCGGACGATCCCATGCCGCACGTCTATCTCGCGCGGATGGCGAGGGAGGCGGGGCGCCTCCAGACGGCGCAGGAGGAAGCGGTGAAGGGGGTGTCGCTCGGACCGTCGAACGCGATCGCCCTGCGCGAGCTGGCGTCCGTATCGTTCGCGCAACAGAACTACGATGCCGCGCGACGGTTCTATCTCCGTGCGCTCGGTGTGGACGCGAACGACGCGCTCTCGCAAGGCTATCTCGGCTGCTCGCTCATCCGGCTGGGTCGCGTCGCAGAGGGCGTGAAGTTCGTCCAGCGAGCGGGCAGCGGCTCGTGGACCGGCTGTCTGCCCACGCCAGGTGTCGCACCCGGTACACCGGGGATGATGCCGCCGGCGGCGCAGCAGTATCCGCCCGGCTACCAGCCCGCACCGCTCTCGCCGTAACACCACCGCTGGCATCGGTCGGCGTCCTGATCGAGGGGTTGGCTCCCACGCACGGAGACCAGCCCCTCGTCGCACTTCTCGTGAGCTCCGCATGATCGTGTTCGACCAGGTTGGAAAACGCTATCGCAGCTGGCAAGGTCGGGAGGTTCGCGCCCTCGAGGACTTCTCGCTCGAGATCGCGCCGGGGGAAGTGTTGGGGCTGGCGGGGCCCAACGGCGCAGGGAAGAGCACACTCATCTCGCTGCTGCTGGGGTTTCTCGGTCCCAGCACCGGCATGCTGCAGATCGATGGACTCGCGCCGCGACGGTACGTCGAACGGCACGGCGTGAGCTACCTCTCGGAATTGGTGAACATTCCGCCGACCTGGCGCGTGACGAGCGCGCTGCGGCGGTACGCGATTCTTGCTGGACTTCCATCGCACGAGGTGCGCGCGCGCGTCGACTCCATGCTCGAGACGCTCGGGCTCGAGGAGCATCGATCCAAGCGGGTGCGTCAGCTCTCCAAGGGAAATCTCCAGCGCCTCGGCCTCGCGCAGGCATTGCTCGGCGAAGCGCGCGTGATCGTGCTCGACGAACCGACGCACGGTCTCGACCCCGTGTGGACGCAGCGGTTCCGCGATGTCGTCGAACAGCTGCGCCGCCCCGATCGCGTCATACTCATCGCGTCGCACAATCTGGACGAGCTGGCGCGCCTGGCGGATCGCGTCGCCATCATCGATCGGGGTCGTCTGCAACGGGTCGTCGACGTGCGGGCGAACGAGCGCACCGTGACCGAGGGGGCTCCCTATCGCATCGTCGTCGCGTCCACCGACACGCGCGTCGGCGACGTCTTTCCCGGCGCGCGGGAAGTGTCGAGTGGGGAATTCGAGGTCCGTGCGCTCTCGCTGGAGGACATCAACGCGGGGCTCGTGCGACTGATGCAAAGCGGTGCGCTGGTGCGCGCCGTGTACCCGGTGCATTCCCCGCTCGAGCAGCAATTCCGGGAGGCCGTCGGAGTTCAGCTGTCTGCTGGCGGGGAAGAGTCCACATGAGCCGCACGATGTCCACGCCGCCGGAGGTCACTCACACCGATCCGTCGGCGCGCACGACGGCGCGACTCGGTGGCTACGCGTTCTGGCAGATTCGCGACTACCTGATGGATCGTGGCGCGCCCACCGTGCTGGTCGGCGCGCTGTTCGGGTACATGGTGAGCGGGCCGATGGTCTCCTCGATGAACACGCGCCTCGAACGGCTGTCGCCCACCGCGCTCGCGCGGATGGGCGGCTACGAGACGGTTCGCGCGTCGATGGTGACCGAGCTCACCAGCACAGCGCTCGAACTGCTGCTCGGCAATCTCGTGTTCCTCGGAGCGTTGTTCGCCATGAACGGCATCGTGGCGAATGATCGCAAGCTGGGCTACTACCGTTTCCTGTTCTCCAAGCCGCTCGCCCCCGAGCGCTACTATGGACAGGCATTCGTACTGCACTGGGCGGGATTTCTCGGCACGATCACCATGCTCGGGCTGGTGTATCAGGCACTCGTCGGACCGGTCCTCACCACTCACCTGTACGCCGCAGTCGCTCTCCTCTACCTCTGCTATGCGGGCATCGCGTTCGCGCTCTCGGCGGCGGCACGATGGGACTGGCTGTCACTCGTGGCCGTCACGGTGGCGTCGAACTTTGCGTGGGGTCGCTTCGGCGAGTCGCGCTCGGCGCTCGCGGGGCTGTTGTACCTCTTGCCGCCCATTCATCGCACGGGCGAAGTGTACAGCGCCGTGTCGAAGGGCACGACACTTCCATGGTCGCTGCTCGCGTGGTTCGCGGCGTACGGCGCCGCCAGCTTCGTGATCGGCCTGGTGGTGCTGCGTGTCCGACGCCTCGCCATCGTCTGAGGAACGGGCACGGCCGGCGCAGAAGCGCCACACCGACTCCTCGCCTGCGCTACCCAATCATCACTCCCGACCACTCGATGACGACGTCAGACCTCGCAGCTGCGCTCGACCCCGCGACCGTCCACCGCACCGTCCTTTCAAACGGCCTCACCGTGCTGGTCCGCGAGGATCGCTCGGCGCCGGTGGTCGCGATCGTGACGTACGTGCGCGCCGGCTACTTCGACGAGACCGACGACGTAGTGGGCATCGCGCACGTGCTCGAGCACATGTTCTTCAAGGGCACGCCGACGCGCGCCGTCGGTGAGATTGCCCGGCAGACCAAGGCGGCAGGTGGCTACCTGAACGCGGCCACGATCTACGACCACACGAGCTACTACGCCGTGCTGCCGGCGACGGGATTCACGCAGGGGCTCGACGTGCAGTTCGACGCCTATGCGAATTCGACCATCGACGCGGACGAGCTGGCGCGCGAGCTGGAAGTGATCATCCAGGAGGCGAAACGGAAGGCGGACAATCCTGGGGCGCTCGCGACCGAGACGCTCTACGAGCTGCTGCACGACCGGCATCGCATCCGTCGCTGGCGCATCGGTCGAGAGCCGGGCCTGCGTGCGCTCTCGCGTGATGCCATGATGCGCTTCTACCGCAACTTCTACCATCCCGGCAACACCGTACTTTCCATCGTGGGCGACGTGCACCTCGCCGACGTGATGCGCGACGTGGAGACGCGCTACGGCGCACTCGCCGCCGGCGAGCCGCTACACATCGCTGGAGCCGCCGAGACCGGCGCGCCCGGCTTCCGTGCGCGGGAATGGACGGGTGACATCGGGCAGGCGCAGGTGGCATTCGGTTGGCGAACACCCGGCACGCTCGACGCCGACACCCCGGCGCTCGACATTCTCGCGACGGTGCTCGCAGGGGGACGCGCCTCGCGCCTGTATCGCGCGGTGCGGGAACGGCAGCTTGCCTCGTCGGTGTCCGCGTACGACTACACGCCCACCACGCTCGGTGTGTTCGTCATCCACGCCGAAACGCCGGCGGAGCGGGCAGCCGACGCGGCACGCGCCATCTGGGCGCAACTGCGCGCCGTTCGCGAGCACGGCGTGACGGACGCCGAGGTATCGCGCGCGCAGCGGCTCTACGAGTCGCACTGGGTGCGTCGGCTGGAGGACATGGAAGGGCAGGCCAACTATCTCGCCGAGTGGGAGGCGCTCGGCGACTGGCGTCGCAGTGAGACGTACCTCGAGCGGGCCCTGTCCGTCACGGCCGATGAGCTCACTGCGTTGGCGCGCCGCTGGCTGGATCCCGATCAGGCGAGCGTGGTGGTATATCGACCCGACGGCACGCCCGAGCTCGCGCGAGACGCGGCGGCGATGCGTGCGTTGCTCGACGCGGCACCGCCAGCGGCGAGGCAGCCGGCATCGATGGCACCGAGTCCGGCGCCCGCCGTACACGTTCGCCGCCAGTCGCTGCGCACCGAGGCTGGCGTCAGTGTGTACGAGACGGAGGCAGGCGTTCCCATTCTCGTGCGGCGCAAGCCGGGGGCGCTCGTCCACGCCGGTGTGTTCGCGCTGGGGGGCGCACGTGAGGAGCCCACGGACCGAGCGGGACTCACCTCGCTGCTCGTTCGCACCGCCATCAAGGGCACCACGCATCGCACCGCGGTACAGATCGCGGAAGAAGCCGAGATGCTCGGCGGCAGCGTGGGCGGTTCGGCCGGCAGTGAGAGCTTCGGTTGGTCGGTGAGTGTGCCCCGGCGGCATGCATCGTCAGCGGTCGCGCTGCTGGCCGATGTCGCCCAGCACGCGACGATTCCCGTGGATGCGTTCGAGACCGAACGCTCGCTCGCGCTCGCCGATCTCGTCGCCGTGCGCGACGACATGTATCGCTACCCGGTGCGACTTGCCACCGGCGCGGCGTTCGCCGGGCATCCGTACGGCGTGCCAGCGACAGGCGACGAGACGACGCTTCCGCGGATCGCGGTGGAGCAGGTGCGCGAGTGGCACCGCACGCACCTGCTGCACGCGCCGGCCGTCATCGCGATCGTCGGTGACGCCGATCCGGCCGAGCTGGCGGCGCTCGTCGCGACGTCCTTCGGCGCGTTGCGCGGCGGCGTACTTCCGGCGCTCGCGCCGCCGGTCTGGCCGACGGCCACGGTGCAGCGTGTCGAGGAACGGGAGAAGGCGCAGACCGCGCTCGCGCTGATGTTTCCCGGTCCGTCACGGACGGACGACGCACGGTTCGCGACGGCGATGATTGCCGGCGTCGCGAGCGGACTGGGGGGGCGCTTCTTCGACGAGCTGCGTGACCGCCAGTCGCTGGGCTACACCGTACACGCCTTCTCGAGCGAACGCGCGCTCGCCGGCGCGTTCGTGGCCTACATCGCGACGGGGCCGGAAAAAGAGGACGTGGCGCGTCGTGGCCTGCTTGCGGAGTTCGCGAAGCTGCGCGACGAACCCGTCACGGCCAAGGAACTGGAACAGGCGCAGACGTACGCCATCGGCGTGCATGCCATTCGGCAGCAGAGCGGCGGCGCCGTGCTCGGCGACATCGTGGACGCGTGGACTTTCGGCCGTCTTACGGAGCTCGAGGAGTTCGACGCGCGCGTGCGCGGAGTGACCGGCCGTGAGATGCAGCGCATGGCGCAAACGTATTTCGACGAGTCGCGGCGGGTGGAAGGCATCATCCGCGGGACGGGCAGGGCAGTGTAGTTCCGCGCTGCGTCACCGTGCGACAGGCAGGAACACTGCCGTGTCATCCAGTGATCGTCCGGGTCTGTAGAGGTACCACTGTCGGTCGCCGAACTCCTCGCGGAGCAGGGCGTTTCTCGGACCCAGGTCGCGCGCCCATACCACCGCACCCGTGAGCCGGCCATCGCGCGCGACCGTCTGCTCGCGAAGGAACATCGCATACGGCATCGTGCCGAATCCGTCGGCCGCTTCCTCGTCGCGGCATTGCGGCGTGTCCGGGCCAGCCGCTGCGCGTGCGATCCGCGCCTCGGCCGCCACGTCGGATCGCATGAGCGCCGCTCCGGCGGCGCGCGCCCGTTGCACCACGGCGTCGCGCCGCGTGCGCGCGTCCGGCCATCGCACGACGTCGGCTTCGTCGAGCGCGGTCTGGAGTGCGCATGCATCGGTGGAGTTCACGACCCGTTCCGCCTCGAACTGCGGTACGCCAAGCCCCCGCAGCCGCGCGAGCAGTCGACCGCGCCAGGGTTCGCGCACGAAGACGAGCGCATGGGTGAGCCCGGCCGACGATGCCTGCGCCGTGACGTCCGTCTTGAGCTTGGTCCGCTGCGCGCGTTGCGCCATCAGGCGACCGGGCACGCTGGAAAACGGGAGCGGCACGAGCCAGGCACAGAGCACGCAGGCCGGCACGATGAGACGTGCGGTGCGCCGGCGCGTGTCGTGGGCGATTCGTGCCGCCGCTTCCGGGACGCGCGCGAGATACAGAACCAGCACCGGCGCGACCGGGAGCAGAAAGCGGGGCCCGTCGAAGAATCCGTTGTGCCAGTATGCGCCATACCCGACGAGAAAGCTGCCGAACAGGGCGAGCAACAAGGTGTCCCAGCGCGTCCCCTGCCGCAGTGTGAAGAGCACGACGCACACGAGCAGGAGCGCGGGCAGTGGCCACTCCATGAGGAAGCGGTCGAAGCGCATCAGGTAGCCCGACGCGTACACGATGCCGCGCCAGATCGTGTGTGCCTCGCCGGTGGGATCGACGTGGAATCCCATCCCGTGCGCGGGACCGTGCGCCGCGTCATACGCAAAGAGCAATGGTGCGCCCGTCGTGCGCACGTTCGCCCACAGCAGCAATCCGACCGGTAGCGCGCCCGCAAGGACCTGCACCGCAACGCTCGCGTTCCGTTCCGGACGGCGTCGAAGGCGCGCCAGCTGGAAGATCCCGACGGGCAGGGCGAGCAGCGCCGCATCGAGTGGCCGCACGAGCGCCACGGCGCCCACGGCGAGGCCGAGGCCGGCCGCGTGGAGTGCGCGCGTCGCCGACGTGGCGGCGTCCCAGGCCGCCAGTTGTGCGAGCGCGAGCAGCACGAGCGTCATCGACGCGGTGTGGTTCATCTGTGTGGCGCCGAGCACGAGCACGAACGGCGACAGCATGAAGAGGAGCGCGGCGGCGCGGGCGGTTGTCTCCCCGAATACGCACCGTGCGAAGCGATGAAACTGCCACGCCGCGAGGCCGAGGAGCACCGGATTCACGAGCCAGATGGCGTTCGCCGTGAGGCCGAGGGCGAGGAGTGCGGGACCGCCGATGGGATACTGGGAGAACCAGCGACCTTGGTGCTGGAGCACGGAGACCGTCGAAAAGAACTCGGGGTGCGCGGGGCTGGGGATCGCGATATGGCCGGCGACGAGCATGCGTGCGTGCCAGGTCATCGCCATCTCGTCACCGGTGAATCCACGGCCGGCGTAGCAGTAGAGGGCGATGGCGACGCCGAGCGCCGTCGTGATGGAGCCGATGATGACGACGAACGCGGCGTCGGACGGGCGCATGATCGCGTCGGCGATTCGTATTGCGAGACGATCGATCGCTGCGCCCCAGCGATTGGCGATGGCCCTGACCGCGACGAGGAGGAGCGCTCCGTACATGCCCCAGATCAGCATGGCCCCGGTCCACCACGGCACCTCTCGACCACCGGTCAGGAGATTTGCGACGGGCACGAGTCCAAGGAGCGCGAGCGCGACCGCGCCGGCGCGCAGTGCCCTCGTGTGAGCGGCGCCGCCGATCAGCTTCCGATCCGCTTCTGGGTCGTGAGCTCGGGCAGAGTGGAATCCGGCGCGACGGACTCGCGCAGCGCGCGCATGGCGTCCATCACCTTGAAGGTGACGCCGCGAAGATGGCCGTCCGCCGCGCGGAGACCGCGCACGACGCCATAGTCACCCGCCTCGCTGACGATCAGCCCCTTGATGACAGGCCGGCTCGTCGCCCACGCCAGCGCCGCCCAGACCGCTCGTGTCTGGCTCACTTCGCCGTGTGCTTCGGGATAGCCGCCGACGGCGAATACCCAGTGGTCCTTCGTCGAGCGCGAGGCCTGCATCCAGCGGTCGGCCGCACCGCGCGCGGCGTCGAGCGTTCGCATGCCGCTGGGCGATGGATAGAGCGTGAAGCCCATGACGTCCACCGGTGAGCCGGGTGCCGCGGCCCAAGCGTAGAGCGTGCTGTCGCGCCGGTCGTACACGGATGCAGACACCCCGATCTTCGTGCGCGGTCGCACACGCTTCGCGATGGCCGACGCCTGCGTGAGGAAGCTCTGCCAGTATTCCACCGGCCGCGCTCCGGCGGCGCGCGTTCCCGCCCCGAAGGGATCCTGCGCCGGAATGAGCACATCGGGGCGAAGGCGTCGCACGATGGGATCGATCGTCTTCAGGCGCGCCGCCTCGCTGAACGTTCGGCCGGGCAGCGGGAGGATGCTGCTCGGGTAGCCAAGGGTGACGATGATGAGCGTGCTGTCCACGCGCACCGCATCGATGATGTGGGCGAGCGAATCGAGCGCCGCGCGGTCCATCTGCTCCGGCACCATGACGACGTTCACGGCGTCGACGCTCATCGTGTCGGCGAGGTGCAAATCGTTCTTCACTGCCAGTGTCGCCGGCGGCCCGTCGAGATCCTCGAGGATCTTGAGGCCGACCAGAAAGTCACCCTTCGGACGTTCCTGAAGCCGCTCCACTGCCGGATCGTGCGGATTGTACGAGTTCACCGCCTGATCCGCTGCGGTGAGGCTGGACAGGAAGATCACGACCCACGCGCCGCCCACGAGCGCGAGGCCGATGCGGAGCGTTCCGGCCCAGTTTCGCAGAGCGGGGAACGCCGGCGCGATCATCGGCGTGAAGAAGAAGAATGGAGAACCGATGATGAGCGGCGACTGCGTGACGAACGCAAAGGTGGCCGTTGTCGCGGCAAGGAAGATGAGCGCGAACGAGGGCAGCGGCCGCCCCGTCGACGACACGAACCGCAGGACGGCATCCGCCGCGATCAGGAGGTCATAGGCCGCGAAGAAGAAGCCAAGAAACGGGTTGACCAGCCGACGCGATGCCGCGTACAGCGCCTGCATCGCAAACAGGACCAGCGTGACCGGCCAGAGCCAGTCCACCGAGAGAAGCGCTCGGCCGGTGATGCTGCTGGTGGTGGCGAGATGGACCACCAGCGCGGGCACGACGAGAAAGCCCGCCAGCGCGGAGAGCGTGACGAAGGCGCGAGGCAGCGTGCGGACCTGCGCGATGCGCCCGGCCAGCACGATGTTCCATGCGAGGATCAGCGCCGTGAGGAGAAAGAGCAGGAGCGGGAGGAACGAACTCATGTCAGCCCCTGATCCTGGTGTCGCTGGTGACGGCCGTGGGGACGAGCCGCCGGACGAATACCTCCAGCGCCTTGGTGGCGAGGGCGGCGTCGAGCGCGAGCACGTCGACGAGCGCCACACCGCGATCGGGCAGGGAGTGAATGCTCACGTGACAGGGATCGAGGAGAAGCACGGCGGAGATGCGGCCAGAGGGAGCGGTACGGACGATGGGGGAGCCGGCGGTATTGAGCCCGGCCGCTCCCGCCGCCGCGATGAGCAAGCCACTCAGT
>JBDSSY010000144.1:0-5627 GCA_039928585.1 Gemmatimonadaceae bacterium
CTGACGGTTCTCGAGCGCGGAGCCGCTACGTCGACGGTGATCCTCGGCAACCGGACATTCTCCAGTGCCTTCGGTAGCTCGCGCATCAGTTGATCGAGCTGCGGGCGAACGCGCTCGAGCTCAGAGCTGGCTTCGAGGAGCGCCTGCTCAATCGCTGGTCCGATTTCCATGTGGATCGACTCCATCGGCCATCCTCTCACGCGCGGCGTCGCCGGCGTGGGAGGCATCGCCGGCATGGCGGGCATCGGTGGCATCGGCGGCATTGGTGCGAGCATTCCGCCCATGCCGCCAAAGAAGGTGCGGTTGCGCCGCGGCATGTCGCCCGCCCGCGCCACCCGTACACGGACATCGCGAAACTGACCGTTGGAGTAGACGCGTAGCGTGGCATCACCGCCCGGCTTGAGCTGCGAGATCTCGCGCTGCAGACGCTGGGCCTTTGCGCTGCTCAGATAGTCATCGCCTGCATCCTCGCGCGCCACTCGAAGATTGACGCCGTTGATCGCGGCGATCCTGTTCCCTTCTTCCAGTCCCGCGCGCTCGGCCGGTGTCGAGTCCCCTACCGATACGATCAGCACACCGAGGGTGTCGCGTCGGCTGCCGCTGCTCTGGATGCCCACACCCAAGGTGGGCCGGTCGTCCGCGTCGGCTTGCGACCAGCGAACGGACTCCCGGCGGCGGAACAACGAGTCCGAGTCGACGGTCTTCACGCGAACGGCCTGGCTCCTCCCCTCCCGGTAGATGCGCAGCTCCACATCGTCCCCCGGCTTTGCCTTGCCCAATTCGCGGGTCAGGCGGCGCGATAGCGAGCCCGACATCTCTGCATCCTCGATGTCGGCCGCATTCGCGCGCAGGTTCACCCCGTTGATCGCCTGTATCCTGTTGCCCTCCTCCAGCCCCGCGCGCTCCGCTGGACTGCCCTTCGTGATCAGCGTGATCATCAGGCCGAGCGTGTCGCGAAGCGTGCCCGTCGCCGTCGTGCTCACCCCGAGCGCCGCGCGGTTCTCGCCGTCAAGGCCGGCCTCGGCGCGCGCGCGCGGTGCGCGCATGATCCGCACGTCCTGCGCAGCGACAGGGAGAGAGCCAAGAGCCGCACTGGCGGCGAAGGTCAGGAGCTGGATGTGTCTCATTGGAATCCTCGGGGGCGGTGGGTCGGTTACCCGGTCTGACACATCGAACGGGGCGAAGGGTTGTCCGGACCGGTGCACCCGTCTCGCCGCGATACCGCCGGCTCGGCTTCACCGGCCTTCCGGCGCTTCTATATTTCAATCATGGCCACGATTTCAGCTCCTACCGCACGAGAAGGCGCTCCCGATCTCGACTCGTTCCATCATCACTGGCAGGACGAGGCGGACGCCGCGTTCCTCTATCGCGTGCTGGCCGAGTCGGAAACCGACGCGACGAAAAGTGATATCTACCTCCGGCTCGCCGATGTCGAAGACCGCCACCTCGAGATCTGGTCGGCGCTGCTGGCACAGCACGGCAGGTCGCCGGGCAAGCATCGGCCCACGGCGCGGACTCGCCTGCTCGCCTTTCTTGGCCGGCGCTTCGGACCGGGATTTCTGCTCCCGATGTTGCTCGCTGAGGAAGGTCGCGAGGTCAAGGCGTATCTGGACATGCATCGCACGACCGATCGCGGCGTCGCTGGGCGTGACGAGGCATTGGTACTGGCCAAGGAGTCGGCCGAGCACGCCACGACGCTGAACGGCATTGCTGGCCGGGTTGGAGAGCCCTGGCACAAGACGGGTGCCGGCGGTTTCCTGCGCAACGTCGTGTACGGATTCAACGACGGCCTGACCGCGAACTTCGGTCTTGTCGCCGGCGTGCTCGGCGCGTCGAGCGCGAGCGCCGACACGTACCACCACGTGATCGTCGCCGGCGTCGCTGGGTTGATCGCCGACGCGCTGTCGATGGGATCCAGCGGATATCTCGCGGCGCAGAGCGAGCGCGAGGTGAACGCGCACGAGATCGCGATGGAGCGTGACGAAATCGCGCTCATGCCCGAGATCGAGCGAGACGAGTTGGCGCTCATCTACGAGGCGAAGGGAATGGACCGCGAGTCGGCGCATCGCATCGCGACCCAGGTGATGGCTGACCCGGAGAAGATGCTTGCCGAGCAGGTGCAGGAAGAGCTGGGCATCAGCGAGTCAGCGACGTCGCCGATGCGCGAGGCATGGATCACGGGGCTTGCGACCGCGGTCGGGGCGCTCATCCCCGTGCTGCCGTTCTTCATGTTTTCCGGACCGACCGCTGTCGTCGTGTCGTTCGCCATCTCGATGCTGTCGCACTGGCTGGTGGGCGCGGCGCGCTCCGTGTTCACCGGACGCAGCGTGTTCCGCTCGGGGCTCGACATGTTCGTCGTCGGGCTCGGCGTCGCCGTCGTGGGGTACTTCGTGGGCGAGTGGATCGCGAGACTGTTGTGATCCACGTCGCGTTGCCTCGTCATCCAGCCCGCACTAGTCTTCGCCGCATGCGAATCCGACGCGTTTCACTCATGCTCTCGCTGGCCGGCGCTCTCGCCGCGCCCGCGTCCGCGCAGGTCTCCGGTCCCGGTAGCGTACCAGCCGGCAACATGTACACGCCGATCTTCGGTGGCACGGCGGGCATCGCGATCCCGATCGGCCGCCTCGCCGACAATCACGCCGCCGGCTATCTCGTGGGCGGTCTCGTGGAGTACAGCGTCAGCGGACAGCCCTACGCGCTGCGCGGTGAGCTGCTGTTCCAGCGATTTGCCCTGAAGCAGAATCGCGTCGGTAACGACGTGAATCTGTTTTCACTTGGCTCCACGATCGTATACAAGCTGCAGCAGTCGGCCACGAACACCTTCGTCACGGGCGGCATCGCTGTCTATTCCGGCACCGGACTCGGTACGAGACCGGGCGCCAACGTGGGCACCGGGATCGAGCTGCCGCTCACGGGGTTTTCTGCCACCGGCGAAGCCCGCATGCACCTGATGCTGTCGGACGGCAAACCGGTGATCACGCTGCCGCTCACGGTAGGAATACGGTTCTGAGTGAACGGTGCACCGTGCACCGTCACGTCGTCCTGAGCAACGCCAAGGACCTGCACCTCAGTTGACGCGCAGGTCCTTCGCCGTGGTCGGGACGACATGCTCGCGTACCTCGCCCGCGGTTACACGATGATGTTGATCAGTCGACCGGGGACGAAGATCACGCGCGTCGGCGCGCCGGTCACGAACTTCGCCAAGGCCGGATCCGCCAACACCACCGCCATCGCGTCGTCCTGTGTCGCTCCTGTCGGCACCGAGATCGTCCCGCGCGTCTTGCCGTTCACCTGCACGGCCATCGTGATGCGGTCGTCCATGACGAGCGACGCGTCGAACGCTGGCCAGCCCGCGTCGAACACGCTCGTCGTGCCGCCCATCACTTCCCACAACTCCTCGGCGATGTGTGGCGCGAATGGGCTCACCAACTGCACGAGTGGCCGCACCTCGTTCAGTTGCGGCGTCCGCTCGCCGGCGCGCATCGTGTTCATGTACTCCATCATCGCCGCGATCGCCGTATTGTAGCTCAGGCGCGCGACGTCGTCGCCAACCTTCTTGATCGTCTGGTGCAGCTTGCGCTGCACGTCGCGATTGGACGCTCCACCTCGCTCGGCATCGTGCACGGAGCGCCAGAGCCGATCGAGAAATCGCTTCACGCCCGAGATGCCCTTGTCGCGGAAATCGCCGCCTTCCTCGAACGGTCCCAGGAACATGAGATACGTGCGGAACGCGTCGGCACCCCACTGGTCGATGTATTGGTCAGGGTTGACGACGTTTCCCTTGCTCTTCGACATCTTCGCCCCCTCGCGCACGATCAGCCCGTGCGCGCGGAAGCGGGTGAACGGCTCCTCGAACCCGATCAGCCCCGCGTCGTGCAGCACCATCGTCACGAACCGTGAATACAGCAGGTGTAGCACTGCGTGCTCGTTGCCGCCGATGTAGCTGTGCACCGGAAGCCACTTCTCCGTAATGGAGCGATCGAACGCGACATCGGCGCGGCTGCTGCTCGGGTACCGCAGAAAATACCAGGCGCTGTCGAGAAACGTGTCGCTCACGTCCGTCTCGCGCCGCCCGCGCTTTCCGCACTGCGGACATGGCGTGTGGTACCACTCGTCGTGACGAGCGAGCGGGCTCACCCCGGAATCGTCGGGGCGAAAGTCGTCGATGGACGGCAGCAGCACGGGCAGCTGTGACTCGGGAACGGGCACCGTGCCGCAATCGTCGCAATAGACGATCGGGATCGGCGGTCCCCAGTACCGTTGGCGAGAGATGCACCAGTCATGCAGCCGGTAGTTGACGACGGGCCTCGCGGCATTCGCCACCGACAGCTCGGCGACGATTGCCTGCTTCGCCTCCGCGACCCCCATGCCGGTGAACCGGCCCGAGTTCACGAGACGAGCGCCCTCGGTTCCCGTGTACGCCGCCTCGTCGATGGCCACCGTGCCGTCCGTCGGCCCCACTACCTGCACGATGGGCAGGTCGTACGCGCGCGCAAACTCGTGATCCCGCTCGTCGTGGGCCGGCACCGCCATGATCGCGCCTGTGCCGTATTCCATCAGCACGTAGTCGGCGATCCAGATCGGGACCGGTCGCCCGGTTGCCGCGTTGGTCGCGTAGGCGCCGGTGAACACACCGGACTTCGATTTCGTCGTCTTGCGCGCCACGAGATCCTGCTTCGCGGCATCGGCCACGTACGCACGCACCGCCGCGCGCGATGGTTCCGGCGTGACCTCCTCCACCAGGGGATGCTCCGGCGCCAGGACGAGATAGGTCGCACCGAAAATCGTGTCCGGGCGAGTGGTGAACACCGTCACCGCTCGCGTGGAGCGGCCGTCCGCATCGAGCACCGGAAAGACCAGCTCCGCACCCTCTGACCTGCCGATCCAGTTGCGCTGCGCAGCCTTCGTGCTTTCCGACCAGTCGAGGGTGTCGAGATTGTCGAGCAGCCGGCCCGCATACTCGGTGATACGGAAGAACCACTGCTCGAGGAACCGCTGCTCCACGAGCGTGCCGCATCGCTCGCACGCGCCGCCCACGACCTGCTCGTTGGCGAGGACGGTCTTGTCGAACGGGCACCAGTTCACCGCCGCCTTCTTCTTGTAGGCAAGTCCCCGGCGGTGGAGCTGCAGGAAGACCCACTGCGTCCACCGGTAATACTCCGGGTCCGTGGTCGACAGCTCGTGGGTCCAGTCGACCATCAATCCGGCGCGATGGACCTGACGCCGGAAGTTCTCGATGTTCCGGGGAATCTGCTCGGCGGGGTGGACGCCGACCTTGATCGCGTAGTTCTCGGAATGGATGCCGAAGGCGTCGTAGCCGAAGGGTTCGAAGACGGTGTGCCCCTGGAGACGCTGGAATCGTCCATAGATGTCATTCCCCGTGAACGCGAAGAGGTTGCCCACATGGAGCCCCTCGGCGCTGGGGTACGGAAACATCATCAGGGCGTAGAACGGACGCGGGCCGTTCTGCAGATCGGTGACGTTGGTGCCCCTCGCCTTCCAGCGAGCACGCCACTTCTCCTCGATTGCAGCAGGCTCGTACCCGGCCGGTTCGTCGGCGGCGGGCGTGTACACGGCAGGTTTCGTCATCTGAATCACAATTTAGCCTGATGGGGAAGGGCATCGAA